>JAGCPJ010000063.1 GCA_017965765.1 Bacteroidales bacterium | reverse complement strand
ACAAAAATATATCTTTGCAACTGACTTCTAACTTCAGACTTCTAAATTCATAAAAAATGCAAGCATATCTGATCTGGCTTATCATCGCCTTCGCTTTGGTGATCTTTGAGATCTGCTCTGCCACCTTTGGCGCGATCTGTTTCGCTATCGGAGCGGGTTTCTCCGCCCTTGTTGCCGGGCTTGGACTCGACCTGACATGGCAAATCATTGTCTTTGCCGTGGTTTCTTTACTTACTTTCATCTTCTTGCGTCCTTTCATGATGAGGTTTCTCGACAGGAATGCGAAGGATGTGAAGACCAACGCCGATGCCCTGTTGGGGCGTAAGGCCATCGTCTCCGAACGTATTGATGCCGCCCAGCATACGGGACGTGTCGCCGTTGATGGTGACGACTGGAAGGCGGTTTCCGCCGATGGCGCCGTCATCGAGAAAGGTGCCGAGGTGACGATCGTGAAGATGGACAGCATCATTCTTACTGTGAAATAACGGAAAACGGAGAACGGAAAACGGAAAACTACTGACTTCTAAATTCTTATAATAATGACTCCTTTAAACATTGTATTGATCGTATTGGCGATTTTGGTCGTCATTTATATCCTTCGGGGTATCAAGATTGTCTCCCAGTCGGAGACGATGATTGTAGAGCGTTTGGGCAAGTACAACCGTACGCTTAACGCCGGTATCAATGTCATCCTTCCCATCATCGAGAAGGCGAAGGACACCATCGCGCGTCGTCAGGACGGGCGACTGATCATCAACTCGCGTATCGACATGCGTGAGCAGGTCTATGACTTCGACAAGCAGAGTGTGATTACCAAGGACAACGTGATGACTGAGATCAACGCCTTGCTGTATTTCCAGATTGTCGATCCGATGAAGGCCGTCTATGAGATCCAGAACCTTCCTGTGGCCATCGAGAAGCTGACCCAGACCACGTTGCGTAACGTGGTCGGTGAGATGGAACTCGACGAGACCTTGACTTCGCGCGACACCATCAACTCGAAGCTGCGCAACGTGCTGGACGATGCCACCAACAAATGGGGTGTCAAGGTAAACCGTGTGGAGCTGCAAGACATCACCCCGCCGGAGAGCATCCGCCGCACCATGGAACTCCAGATGCAGGCAGAGCGTAACCGTCGTGCCGAGATCTTGAAGGCAGAAGGTGAGAAGCAAGCGCAGATCCTGAACTCCGAAGGTGAGAAGCAGGCGGAGATCAACGCCGCCGAAGCAGACAAGCAGGCGAACATCCTCAAGGCTGAGGGTGAGGCGCGTGCCAAGATCCTTCAGGCTGAAGCCGAAGCTACGGCCATCCGCAACGTCACTGAAGCCATTTCCGACCGCGGCGCCGATCCAGTCAACTACCTCCTTGCCGTCAAATACATCGAGACCCTGAAGGAGATCGCTTCAGGCCAGGAAAACAAGACCATCTATCTGCCCTACGAGGCCACCAACATGCTGGGCTCCATCGGAGGCATCAAGGACTTGTTCCAGAAGTAACGGAAAACGGAAAACGGAACCCCGAAGGGCTCACCGACCGAACGGGAGGTAAAACGGAAAATTTGGCATGTTTTTCTGCTAGATTAACATATATAAGTGACAAATTGTCATTTATTACTCCTAAAAGCGGCCTTTAAAGCCGCTTTTTTCGTTTGGCTCGCTATTTGACTAAGCAGGAATCGAAATCATTAAAACGAACAATTAAATATAGGAGATTTAAACTATGTATCTTACTCGTAGAACTCAGGATTTCATTCCTACCTTATTCAATGAATTGATGAACATGGACACCGTGTCCTATTCAGAACCCAAGATGAACATCATCGAGAACAAAGAAAACTACCTCATCCAGTATTCCGTGCCTGGCCTGAAGAAGGAAGACCTGAAGATTTCCATCGACACCGAGGGTAACCTGGTGGTGGAGATGAACAAGGAAAACAACCACAAGGACGACAAGAAGGACAATGGCGTTCGTTACCTGCGTCGCGAGTTCACCTCCGAGCAGTTCCGCAACACCTTGGTGCTGCCTGAGGACATCCATCGTGACCAGATCACGGCCAAAGTCGAGAACGGCATCCTCGAAGTCACCTTGCCTAGGGTGACCGTGGAGGAGAAGAAGGCACTGGTACAGAATATCGAGGTGCAATAAACTTAGGCCCTCGCTTCCCTGTCATTGCGAGCGAGGCACGAGCGTGGCAATCCACCGTTGACGTGAGGGTTGCCACGCTTTTTTTGTGTTTATAGGCGAAGCCTAAGGGAATTCTCCCTATCTTTGCGGCAGAATTCCCATCTATGAAAAGAATTGTACTCATCGTCGCCTGCCTGCTCGCCTTCGCGCAGGCGTTTTCCCAGGAAAAAATCATCACGCTTAACACGCTGAATCTCGACACCCGTGCCGATTTCACCTACGAAAACTATCTGGGTCGGGATTCCGTGGCCCACGGCTTCGCTGGAAAATACTTGCGCTTCCGCCTCGACGGCAACATCACCGACAAGTTCTCCTATCACCTCCGCCAGCGGATCAACACACCCAACATCGGCTTCGCCAACACCTTCTTCCAGGGGACCGACTGGGCCTACCTCGACTGGAACATCACCGACAGGTTCTATATCTCCGCAGGTAAGCAGGTGGTCGCCATCGGCGGCTGGGAATACGATGCCGACCCCATCGACATCTATTACGGCACCGACTTCTGGAACCATGTGTGCTGCTACGAGATGGGCTTTTCCCTGAATTACCTCGACAAATCGAAGAAAAACCACTTCCTGGTGCAGATGACCAACTCGCCCTTCATCTCCTCCGCCATGGAGAGCATCTACTCCTATAACTTGATGTGGTATGGCGACTTCAACGTGTTCAAGACCGCCTATTCGGTCAACATGATCGAGTACAAGCCGGGCTCGTTCATCAACTACATCTCCCTGGGCAACAAGGTCCAGTATGGCATCCTGGAAATGTACATCGATTTCCAGAACCGCGCCTCGTTCGAACAGGACCAGTTCATCGGTCAGGATTTCACCGCCCTCATCGGTGCCGGCTTCGACATCGGGGAGAAGTGGATCGTCTATGGCAAGGCGGGGTACGACTTCAACAAGGCGCAGGCACACACCACACCGGATCCGTTCGACCAGTATGTCACGCCCGGCCGCAAAGTCGATTTCGAAAGCATCGGGTTCGAATACTATCCCATGGGAAGTCGCAACCTTCGCGTGCATTTCTGCGGTTCCCATACCAATATCGACGGTGAAAACAACTTCCAAGCCAACTTGGGCTTAACCTGGAAAGTCGATTTGTTGCATAGTGTATTAAAGAAATAATATTGAGTCATGCCTCACAATCCATTCAAAACACGGAGAAACAAGACTTTGTCCTACGGCAAAAGGGTGGAAGCGCTGTTCCAGAAATTGGAACAAAAGCTGAAACGTCCTCTCAAGTTCACCACCAAGCGTGGCTTTGAGGCGCTCTTGTTCCTCATCCTGTTCTTTGCCTTCTTCGGCCTGTTGGCCTGGAAGATGACCCTCCCCAAGATGCTCAACACTTTCATGCAGACGGCGTATCACCTGCTGCTGGAGACGGTGTTCTACATCATGGCCATCTGCGTGTTGATGGGTGCCATCAGCAAACTGTTGGTCGAGTTTGGCGTGGTGCGTCTGTTGGAGAACATCCTCCGTCCGCTGATGAAACCCTTGTACAACCTCCCTGGGGTGGCCGCTTTGGGGGCGTTGATGACGTTCATGAGCGACAATCCCGCCATCATCACCTTGGCGCATGACAAGAACTTCAACCGTTACTTCAAGAAATACCAGCTGGTCTCGTTGACCAACTTCGGCACGGCCTTCGGCATGGGACTGGTGGTCATCGCCTTCATGACGGGTCTCGGCTACGGCAAGGGCGCGTTGGTTGGTCTCGCCGGTGCCGTGGTTGGCAGTATCGTTTCCACGCGGTTGATGCAGCGCATGACCTTGAAGTCGTTCTCGGAGTTGGATGCCCCTGTGGATGAGTCGGATACCGGTGACGAGCAGTTGATTTCATACAAGAGCGAAGGCGGCGTGTTCCTGCGATTCCTCAACTCGCTGCTTGACGGCGGCAAGGACGGCGTGGGTATCGGCCTTGCCATCATTCCCGGTGTGCTTTGCATCTCGACGCTCGTCATGATGCTTACCTTCGGTCCTTCCGGAGAAAACGGTGAGTATCTGGGTGTCGCTTACGAGGTGTGCCCGTCATCACCTGGGCGGCAAACAAGATCAACATCATCTTTGATTGGCTGTTCGGTTTCAAGAGCGGTGCGTTGATCTCGTTCCCGATGACTGCCTTGGGTGCGGTGGGTGCTGCCATTGGCTTGGTGCCGCGCTTCATCTCGGAAGGCATCATCAACAACAACGCCATCGCGGTGTTCACGGCCATTGGCATGTGCTGGAGCGGCTTCCTCTCCACCCATGCTGCCATGCTCGACTCCCTCGGTTACCGCAAGCTCATCGGCAAGGCCATCACTGCCCATGCCATCGGAGGCCTGCTCGCGGGTGTCGCTGCGCACTGGCTCTATGTCCTATTGGCACTGATCTTTTAAATGGAAAACGGAACCACGAAGGGCTCACTGACCGAACGGGAGGTAAAACGGAGATATCTGGTTCATTGAAGCAACACCGCTTCGGGGTTTCGGCAGGATGGTCTTTACCTGAGCGCAAAACCCACGAGGCGGTGTTGCTGTCTGTTGTTGACGAAAGAATTTGAACTGATGGTGCAGCTTGACCATCCCAACATCGTGAAGGCTTATTCCTTGTAGTACTTCTCCACCATCAAATATGTAAGAGCATGTTTGAGACGATGGAATCGATCATTGTAGAGGGAACGTCGCATGCTTGAGCCATCTTTGGCCACTGTGAAGCCTGCTCTTTGATCTCGTCGATAATCAGTGCTGCATCCTTAATGTTATTCTGAAGAGCAAACTCCAGTAAATCATGGCGTGCGATGTTGTCAAACTTCCCGTTGATTGACATTTGATGCGTGGCTGTCCATCCGCCATTGGGATTATAGGCATAGCCCATGTCGTAGGCGGGGGATAACCGCCATATGCCATCCTCGCCCATGAGAAACGATATGTTTTTCGTGTGGTCGTCTTGGTTGCGAACTATCACGTTGAACACCATCCGCCTGAACATTTCTTTGGCGGCGGAATAAGGCAGACGAAGAACCCTCATTACGTTAAAGGCCTGCTCGTAGGATTAGGCGCGTTGAAGACGATAGTCGAAATGGGCCATGCTACATCTACCATTCCGATTCCTCCCGTTTTGTTTGATTCAGCTTTCCTACTGCCCGTTTGCGAAGGCGAGTCTTCGATGCCTGCACCATGTCGTAGTATTCGCTTGGACTAAGTTGTTCCTCTTCCACCAATTGTTGGAGTGCGTCCAGTTTCCCCAATGTGCGTAGCATCCGCAAAAAGGCATCAAACGAACAGATTTCTCCTTTTTCTATCTTTTTGACGGTGGAGATGGAGACGTTGGCGGCTTCGGCCAAGCTCTGTTGGGTGATGTTTTGTTTCAACCTGAGAGCCTTCAGTTTTTCTCCAATCCTTAGGAGGATGGTTCGGTCAGGTAATTGGTATATATCATCCATAATAGTTTTATTTTAAACTTTTACACCACAAAATTACAAATAAAAGATTAATATAAAACTATTTTTGGTTATAAATAATAGTTACCGTGAAATTAAATCTGATTGTCCCATCCTTATACCTCTGACAAAAGGAAGGCTAAATACAAAGGTGTTTATAATGAATAGCCTGTCGCTTCGAAGACCTGTTCTTTGCTCAACCCCATGGACAGCAGTTTCCGGGCGATCTCTGATTTGGCGTTGGCTTCACCTTTTTCGTAGGAATAGGCGATGGTGTTGTGGTTGTCCCAGTAGTGTTTCTGGCTCACCATGTAGGCGAACTGTTCCTCTTTCGTGAACATCCCGATCCGCGCCTCCTCGAAGAACTTCGTGAACACCTGATCCTGGAGCTCTTTGGGTTGCGAAAGCAGGTAGCAGATGTTTTTCAGCACGTAGAGCCATTTGTCCTGCATCGAGACGAGCTCGTCCTCTGTTTTTTTGAACTTGGGCATCTCCACGTAGTAGAACGTCAGCTTGTCATAGACCTCGTGGTTGTCGTCGGTGTCCTTGAGCATCACCTTGTGCACGTAGCTGTCGTCAGCGTACTCTTTGTTGGGAAAAACGAAGTCGAGGATCCCTGCGACGCAGACTTCATTGAGACGATAGTCCCATACGCCTTTGGGAGCTTGTTGAACGACCGCAGCCGAGGCATAATAGACGGTTCGGTCCTTGAAGTAGGGCTGGTCGGAACGCTGCATCTCGACGATGAAGTGTCCGCCGTCGTTGGTGTGGCAATACACGTCGAACACCGAGTTGCGGTCGCCGTAATAGGGTCCCAGCACCTCGGTGTTGAGGTAGCTGAGATCGACGATGGTTTTCTGGTCGCCGTCGAAGAGCGCGTTGAGGAAGCTGATGAGGAGGTCCTTGTTGGGTTCGGTGCCGAAGAGTTTCTTGAACCCGAAATCGGTGTAGGGGCTCATGAAGGGGGAGTTGTTGTCGTTCATAGTGTTTTGGTTTATTAATTGAATTCGTACAATAATTACCGCAAAGATAGGGTATAGTTTTAAAATATGCAAGTGTTTTGGTGAAATTATTTGCATTAATTTGGATTAATTGACGAACAATGTTTTAACTAATTGTCTATCAAGCAAAATCATAAATGAAGAGGGTGACTGACACAAGCAGTCACCCTCTTTTGTTGTCACTAGTAAGGTCCTCTTTACTGCCCGGGACATCCCGTGCTCGTCAAGGTTGGATTGCCACTAGCAAGAATCATTACTCTTTAAAGATTTCTTTGTACTTGAGCTTCGTGACCTCACCGTACTTCGACAGCGCTTTCTTGCTGACACTCTTGGGACCGGACATCATGATGACGATGGGACGGCCCTTGATCAGACGGTTGTAGAACCCTACCACGTCCTTGAACTCGGCCTTGCGGATGCGCTCGTTGACCTCCGCCCTCGGGTCGTGGTCATAACCTTTCTTCATCCATTGCCACACGGTGCTGGGCTTGTTGCGGAACGAGATGTAGTTGCTGGCATTGGCCTTGAGCAAGGCTTCCTTGGAGGCGTTGAACTTCTCCACACGCTGGGGCATGTCCTTGATCAAACCGGTGAAGGCATCGATGCCATCAAAGGTCTTGTCGCCCTGCGTGCCCAAGAAACCATACAGGTTGCCAGGCTTGCGCTGCAAGTAGTCGTATCTGTAGTTGGCGTAGGCTGTGTAACCCAAAGAACGGAACTCCCTGATCTCCTGAAACACGATGGAGTACATGTCGGTGCCGAAATACTTGCTGAACAAACTGGCTAGGGCCTCGTCCTCCAGACTCAGCTTCTCTCCGGGGACATAGAACCAGATGTTGCTCTGACGGAACTTCTTGTTGGGGGCGAAGAACACCTTCGACTCAGTGAACTGCTGGTCCACCAACACCTGCTCCTCGCCTTTGAGGGGCTTCAGCGGCAAGAGATGATGGGCACTGATGCTCTTGGCCAACACCTTCGGGAACTGGCCTCCGGTGTAGGTGACGTAACCGTCGTATTTCAAGGCTTCGGCGACTTCGGCCAACAACGCGCTGCCACTGCGTTTCGACCATTCCTTGATGCTGCTGTGGTTGAGGTAACTCGACTTCTCACCGTAACGTGCGTAATCGTAAACGGCATCGGCCCAAGTGGATGCGTCTTCCTTCTGGGTCTGGATCTCCATCGTCGCACCTTCAGCCAACACTTTGATCTGACTCTCGTCATTCGACGGGTTGTAGAGCTTCTCGTGGCATAGCTCAAGCAGCTTCTCCAAGTCCTTGTCGAAACCGGTGATGGTCACGGTGAAGTAATTGTCAGTGCTGGAGGTGTAGATGCTGGCGCCCATCTTCTGAAGCTCCAAGGCGAACTCCTGGTAGGGTTGCATCTCGGTGCCTTGCAGGGAGAGATAGCTTGAAGCCATCTCGAGATCGGGATCGTTGAGGTTGCCGTAGTTGAAATTGATGTTCAACTCAAAGATATCGTTGGCGGGGTTGATGGTGGAATACAGCTTGAAGCCTTCGCTGATGTCGGTGATCTTCACATCGGTGCCGAACTGGATCACCTGGGGCGTGACCTCAGGGACTTCCTCGGCCTCGATCATCTTGGCGAAGTCGGACTTCCTGTTGGTGTTCTTGGCCTCCAAAGGCTTCCAGTTGGGTTTCTCCACCTTGTCCTTGTCGGGGAAGCCCATCTTGGAACGGATGTCCAGATAGTCGTCACCGAAATACTTGTTGGCGATGGCCACGACCTCCTCTTTGGTGATGGTCTTGATATGCTCGGTCTCGGCCAGGAACTCCTCGTAGGTCTGACCGGTGGATTCCATCTCGAGGAACAGGTTGGCCGTCCTGTTGAGGCTCTCCGTGGCTCTGATGCGGTCCATCAGCATGCCCATGCGCACGGCTTCGAATAGGTCGTCGCTGAACTCGCCGCGCTTCAGCTGGTCGAGGCATTCGAAGATCAGGGACTCGGCGTCAACATGGGACTGTCCGATGATCTTGGGAATGTAAAGCATCAAGTTGGCACCTTGGTCTTCCAAGGACAATGGCATCATCATGGCAGCCATCAGCTTGCCATCCAGCATCAGCTTGTCGGCCAAGCCGGTCTCTCCGTTGGAGAAGATGTTGCATGCCATCGTGAGGGGAATCATGTCGGGGTCGGAGTTCTTGATGCCGGGGAAGATGAGGGCACCCATCTTGATAGGGGTCATCCTCACTTCTTTCACCACGGGACCTTCAAACTTGGGGAGACTGTACTGGGGCATGGGCGGGACCGTGCCACTGCGCCAGGTGCCGAACTTCTCGGCAATCATCGGCTCGACCTCCTCGGTGTTGAAGTCGCCGACCAGGATGAGGGTCATGTTGTTGGCCACATAATAGGTGTTGTAGAACTCACGCATCTTGGCGGGTTGCGGGTTCTTCAAGTGCTCGGTGTAGCCGATCACGGGACGGCCATAAGGATGCTCACCGAAAGTCTCCTTGAATAGGTATTCCTGGAAAGCGTTGATGGGACCGTCGCCGTACATGTTCTTCTCCTCATAGACGGCTTCCAACTCGCTTTGGAACAGACGGAAGACGGGGTTGCGGAAACGTTCCACATACACGTCCATCCACTTGGAGAGCTGGTTGGAAGGGAAGATGTTGTAATACATGGTCTGGTCGTAGGAAGTGCCAGCGTTCAGACTCTTGCCGCCCATCTGGGTGAGGATGACATCAACCTCGTTGGGAATGGCGTAGTCGGTGCTTGCGATACTTAACGCATTGATCTTCATTTGAATATCATGACGTGCCTTGGCATCGGTGGTCTCATGCAACTTGTCGTACATCAAGCTGATGCTGTCGAGATAGACCTTCTCTTTTTCCCAGTCGATGGTGCCGATGCGGTCGGTGCCCTTGAACATGATGTGTTCGAAATAGTGTGCCATGCCAGTGGCATCCGAAGGATCGTTCTTGCTGCCAGCATGGACATAGACGGCGCCATACACTTCTGGCGTGTCGTGTTTCTCGCATAAGACAACCTTCAGGCCGTTGTCGAGATGATAGGTTTTCGTGTTGAGCCCGGTTTGTGCAGAGACGAGTCCGCAGAAGAGTAGGGCAAGGATAAGTGATATGTGCTTTTTCATGGTTTATGTTTATTTGGGCGGACACAGAGGTCCGCCCTTACTATGTGATTATCTTGAGAACATTACCTTCTCACTGTTGAACAGGCGGGTGAGTATCCAGATGGCAATGCCGGTGTAGGCTACGTTGGAGACCAACATGACGATGACGGGCATCCATCGCATCTCATGGGCGAAGACGGAGGTCATCACCTGGATGGAGTTGTAGAAGGGAATAAGGTATGACGTCAGTCCCTGAGGTGTTCCGCTTTGGAACATGGGGGTCAGGCCGCAGAACATTACCACCAACATGAAGGGGACGATCATGGTACCTGCGTTCTTGACGTCCTTGGCCAGGGCGGAGAGGATGCTGACCATGGCGGCCATGATGAGTACCGTAGCCAGGATGGTGATCAGCAACACGGCGTAGTCGGCGCTGGTGTAGTTGAGTCCCAACTCCACACCTGCGGTGTCGGCCTGGATCATCTTGGGGAGCGACAACACAATGCCGATGAAGCTGGAGATGCCGCTCAATAGGGCGATGCCACTCAACGACACCACCTTGCCCAAGGCCAACTCGTTCCTGCGCATGGGGGTCACAAGCAGGGTGGCGATGGTGCCACGTTCCTTCTCACCGGCGATGGCGCTAGGAGCGATGGCCATCACGCCGCTGAAGAGCAACATCAGAATCAGCATCGGGATCAGCTTGGAGAGGATGCTGCCCAGCACTTCGTCCTGGTTGGCCAGGTCGAAACGGACTTCCTCATCGTCGGCACGGTTGATGTCGAAACGGTTGCTCAGCTGGTCTTCGTAGTTCGAAAGACTGCCTTCCAACAGGTGATAGACGCGTGAGGAGGCGTTGTTGGCGGAGTTATAGTAGATCTCCACGTTGGGTGCCATCTCACCGCTTTCACTCTTGTATTGCACCACCAGGGAGTCGAACCCTTCGGGGAAACGTACCAGCACCTCGTTGAGGTCCTTGTTTTCTAAGTTGTTGATATCTTCTTGGGAGACAGGCTGTTGCAGAATAGCCGTGGCGGGGAGGTTTTCCCATAATGGAGCCACACATGTTGGCAGGTTCTCCACGCGGACGGCGACAAGATCGTCGGCGCCTTGGGTGGCCATCTTGCTCATTCCGCTACCCATGAGGGTGTAGATGATGTAGATCATCAAACCAGGCATGATGACCGTGGTGAACAGTAATTGCCGGTCACCAAAGAAACGTGCAAACTCTTTCTTGATAATCGTCCAAGTATTATTTTCCGTTTTCCGTTTTACCTCCCGTTCGGTCGGTGAGCCCTTCGGGGTTCCGTTTTCCGTTTTCATTCCTCGCCTCCTTTCTGTGCTTTGTAAATCTCGAAAAAGCGTTCCTCAAGCGGGAGTCCGTCACAGACCTCGTCGAGGGTGCCGCAGGTGATCATGTGTCCGTCGATGATGATGCCCACACGGTCGCAGAGTTTCTCGACAAGGCTGAAGATGTGGGTGCTGAGGATGATGGTCTTGCCCGCCGAACGTAGCTCTTGCAGGTAGTCGGTGACGACACGGGCGGTGAGCACGTCGAGTCCGTTGGTGGGTTCGTCGAAGATGATGATGTCGGGGTCGTGTACCAGCGAGATGACCAGCGACAGTTTCTGTTTCATACCAGTGGAGAGGTTGGCCACCTTTACTTCGGCAAACTTGTCGATGCCGAAACGGCTGAACATCTGTTGCTTGCGTTGTTGGCAGGTGGCTTCATCCACCTGATGTAACTGGCTGAAGAAGTCGAAGAGATAGTTCGGGGTGAAGAAGTCTTCCAACTTCAGCTCGGACGTGAGGAAGCCGATCTTGCCGCGTACCTCTTCGGGTTGGCTGACGACGCTGTAGCCGTCCAGGATGGCATCCCCGCTGTCGGGATGAATCAGGGTGGAGAGCATGCGTAACGTGGTGGTCTTGCCGGCGCCATTGGGACCAAGCAATCCGAAGATCTCCCCTTGGTTGGCGGTGAAGGAGAGGTCGTTGACCGCAACGATCTCCTTGCGGTTGGTCCGCTCAATCTTCTGCTGTTTTCGCGAGAGCTTGAAAGTCTTGGTCAAACCCTCGACACGGAGTATTTCATTCATGGTTGAAAATCTATTGGTTGGCAAATTTAAGAAATTCCTCATCGGTAATGCCCAGCAATCTCATCTTCTTAATCACCTGTGGCAGCTCGTTGTTGATGAATTCTTCTTTCATCTGTTTGAGGACCAAATCCTTGGCTTCAGAGGAGATGAAATAGCCGATGCCGCGTTTGTTGTAGATGATGCCCGCTGCCGTCATGGTCTCGTAGGAGCGCATGATGGTGTTGGGGTTCACGCCGAGCTCGATGCCGAGGTCGCGTACCGAAAGCAATCGGTCGTCGGCCTTGAGATCACCGCTTAAGATCTGACCGTAAAGTTGGTCGCAGATCTGTAAGTATATAGGTTTATGTGCGTTGAATTCCATGGTTTAATATTTTTGTGTTTTTAGTTTAAAGAAGATACCGATGTAAAGGCCGATGGTAAGAACGGCGTGGAGGATATCGCTGAAGATCATCGATCCAGAGACAAAGTTAGTGATGGTGTCGAGGTCAGCCGATATGCCCATGGAGTTTCCGTTCATCCAAGGGAATATGCCTCTTGACAGAAGGAAGACCTGCATCAGCATGGAAAGGACGTAAGAGACACCGATTACACAGGCCAGTGTCTTGCCTGTCTTGTGGGTCTTGAACAGCAGGTTGCCCAACATGAAGAGGCCGACTTTAAAGACCATGTCGATGATTATTCCGATGCTGTAGGGACGATCAAATATGTTTAAAACTTTTGGAAAATCATCACCTAATTCGTTAACGACATCGGTATCGGTCATCGAGCTAATCTCAGCCATAAAGTCCTGCATGATGCCGTTCATTCCAAAATGCTTGATGTAATGATCGAAACCACCCAAAGGTAGCAGGGTCAGCAAGGAATCAACTGCCCAGGAACCAAGGACAATAGCCACGGGAGTCAGTAGGCAGAAAAGTATATAGCTCAAATATTTCTCCAAGTTGGAGACGGGCAGCATGGCGTAGCGTACACCCTCGCGGGACAGGTTGATGTCGCCGAAAGCCTTGGCAGGAATCATGATGATGCCTAGAAACATGGCAAGATAGATGCCTCCCCAGCGAGGCAGGGTGGGCATGGTAAAGCCAAAGATCAAGGTGAGGAGCCAGCCTATGATCGGAATGCCGCAGAGGATGGCCAAGGTGATGCCAAAGTTGCGGAGGTACTTCCTGCCATCAAAGGCAAGGAGCTTTCCGAATCGATTGATATTGAATGTGTTATTCATATATTAGTATTTTTGGTTTTTGATTCTACGGAAAGTGACGAAATAGAAGACAATGGCGAGAATCAGCATAAATGCATCCCACATCCAAGTAAGGACACCTGGTCTGACGCCGATCTCCCAACGGACAAAGGCTTCCCAGAAGTGGAACACTTGTAGGATCATGGTGAGGACGAAGACGATGAGCAGCCCCCAAGCAATGGTCTTGCCGGCTTTACGTTTCTTGAATATCATGTTCCCTAACAGGAAGATGGAGGAGAACAGTAACCCAGCGCAGGCGATGGAGAACAGCATCATGCCTAGATGCCACTTGGGCAACACCACAAAGTCAACGAAACCACCAAAAGGCAACAGGGTGAGTAGGGTATCGACGGCCCAGCTTCCCAATCCGACGAAGATGGGGGTCAGGATGGAACAATAGATCAACATGCTGAAAAACTTCTCCAAGTTGGTGGCAGGCAAAGTGGCGAAGTTGACTCCGTCGCGGGACAGGTTGGCCTTGCCATAGACCTTGGAAGGGACAAAAATCAGCACGAAAAAGACCAAACTGCCGATGATAATGGTCCTTGCCGCGTTAATCATGGTGAAATCAAGTACCAGTGTCGCAATCCAAAACAGGACCGGGATGCTGCTCCACACGATCAGCGAGATGCCGAAGTTCCGAAAATAGTTTTTCCAGTCTTTCGCCAACACCTGACCGAAACGTTTCATATCAAAAGTATTATTCATTTTTTTCAATTTTTTATGGATTGCTTCGCTATGCTCGCAATGACGCAAAGCGTGATTATCCAAAGAGTTGCTTAATGGTTTCCTTATTCTTCATCACGGTGTTGAAGAGGATCTCCACACTGACTTTGCTATCGACGCCTTCGGGGTTGCGGGTCACATTGACGTAGCCACCAGGGATCATCTCGCTGTAGAGGGCATCGTCGTCCTT
>JAGCPJ010000062.1 GCA_017965765.1 Bacteroidales bacterium | reverse complement strand
GTGTTACGCACCATGAACTCCTTCAGGATGTCGTTCTGGATGGTGCCTTGCAACTCTTCGTACTTGGCACCCTGCTCCAAGGCGGCGACGATATAGAAGGCCAGAATCGGCAACACGGCGCCGTTCATGGTCATGGAGACGGACATTTTGTTCAGCGGGATCTGGTCGAACAGGACCTTCATGTCCTCGACGGAGCAGATGCTCACGCCAGCCTTACCCACGTCGCCCATGACGCGCTCGTGGTCGGCGTCATAACCACGGTGGGTGGCCAAGTCGAAGGCCACAGACAGACCTTTCTGACCGGCGGCG
Organism: Bacteroidales bacterium; assembly: GCA_017965765.1. GTDB lineage: Bacteria > Bacteroidota > Bacteroidia > Bacteroidales > F082 > Limimorpha. The sequence continues at coordinate 31,058 of JAGCPJ010000062.1, read as the reverse complement.
ATGTTACGGCGGTAGAAGGCATTGGATTCCTCAGCGGTGGAGAAACCGGCGTACTGACGGATGGTCCAGGGACGCATCACGTACATCGTCGAGTAAGGTCCGCGGAGGAAGGGAGCGATACCGGCGGCGTAGTTGAGGTGTTCCATGCCTTCGAGGTCTTTCTCGGTATAGGCGGGCTTCACCATGATATGCTCAGCGGTCTCCCAACTTTCGCCATTCGGCAGGATGATACCGTTGTGATTAGGTATAGCGTTGATATTGATGTCTTTATAGTTAGGCTTCATTGTTTACTCCTTTCTCCCCACACTGCGCTTTGCTTGTGTGGGGTTATTGAGGTCGCGCCTCTTCGAGGCGCAAACCCCATTACTGATTTATTTTGTTATACCTAATTGCTTTTGGAACTCCGTTAGGGTCTCAAGCACATTGCTCTTGACGTGGATGAAATACTTCAGGCCAGCCTCTTTGAGGATGTCAGCGGTGCCTTCCGGATTACCAGCGAGCACCACGATGGTTTCATCCTTGAGGGCTTCATAGATCTGGAGGGCATTACCCTCGCCATATTCCTCGTCGGAAGAGCAGATGACCAGGATCTCGGGCTTCACCTCGCGGGCGGCAGCGATACCTTCGTCCAAGGTCTTGAAGCCTGGGTTATCGACGACTTGGAAGCCGGCACAGGCGAAGAAGTTGGAGGCGAAGTTGGCGCGGGCCTTGCGCATGGCGAGGTTACCGTAGGTGAACATCCAAGCCACGGGACGTTTGTGGTCCTGGGCATAGACGTCGGTGGCGAAACGCAGCTTCTCGAACTGCTGAGCAGCACGGAAGGTGACGATGGTCTCGACTTCAGCATTTTCGTCACGACGGTTGTCAGCTTCGAATACCCAAGGTTCGGGGTTGAACTTCATCGTCTCGGTGAAGTTCGGGAACTGGTTGGTGCCGAGGATGGTCTCGCGGCGGGTGGCCACGTTGCTGAACTTCTTGGTGGCACTTTCCTTGATCAGGCCTTGGATCATGCCCTTGCGGACGGCTTCGAGATAGCCGCCTTCGTCTTGGATCTTGTTGAAGAGATCCCAAGCGGCAGCAGCGAGGCTCTCTGTGAGGTTCTCGATATAGTAGGAACCTGCAGCCGGGTCGGCCACCTTGTCAAAATGGGCTTCTTCTTTCAGGATAAGCTGTTGGTTACGGGCGATACGGTCGGCGAAGTCAGTGGGGATTTCAAACGGCGTGTCGAACGGCATCACGGTGAAGGAATCCACACCGCCGAGGACGGCCGACATGGTGCCTGTGGTGGTGCGCAGCATGTTGACATACGCATCGTAGAGGCTCATGCCGAGTTCGGCGTTGGTGGCGTGGATGTGCATCTTGGCGTTCTCTTCCTTGCCGCCGTAGGCCTTCACGATGTTGGCCCACAGCAGACGATAGGCACGCAGCTTGGCCAGTTCCATGAAGTAGTTCTGTCCGATGGCGAGGTTGAAGCGCATCTTCGGCGCAATTTCGTCGATGGTCAGACCTTTCTCGGTGAGTTTGTCGAGGTACTCGGCACCCACGGCGAGGCTGAAGGCCATCTCCTGGACGATGGTGGCACCGGCGTTGGTAAACACATGGCCATTGACTCCGATGGTCTGGAAGTCCGGAATCTCGGCTTTCACCATGATGTAGGCCAGCTCCATGTCGGTGTTTTCGGTCACATACCACACGCCACGGCGCAGGTATCGGGTCAAGGGATCATAGTTGAGCGAACCCTTAACACCCGGGATCTTGGACATCATCTCCAGCAAAGGCAGATGATACTTGTTGTTGTAAAGGTTGATCTCCACCGCTTTTTGGTCGATGCCGTTCAAAAGGGTGGAAATCTCGATGGCGGTGTAAGCCTTGTCGTACTCCAGCTTGAAACCGATGCTGTTGGCACCACGGCTGAGGGCGTTGAGGGCGATCTTGTTGGCTTCGTGGACATCTTTCACGGTGATGTCTTGACGGACGAGCCATTCATTGCCTTCGGGTTTGTTACCACGGACGTAAGGGAACTCGGCAGGATGCTGTCCTGTCCAAGGGATGTCAGCCAGGTTCTCGGCACGGTAGTAAGGTCTCACTTGGAAGCCTTCTGCAGTGCGCCAGACCAGCTTTTTGTTGTAATCCGCTCCTTTGAGGTCTTTCTCGATGACGGCTTCCCATTCCTGGGTGCTCACCGGTGGAAATTCTTCAAAGAGTTTTTTGTTGTTTTCCATATTTTAGTTGATTTGCGTTGTTACTTTTTATCTGCCTTGTTTGAATCTCCAGTTTTCACGGGCGATCAACTCCGGGATGGTCCGACCGCCCAACCTGACCGCCTTCTTGATCTTTGTGCGGGAGGATAACACCCCGTAACCGCCGTTGATGTTGGTATAGTCAGGAATAGTCTGCGAGATGCTGGTGGAGGGGCCGTTAACGCTAATGAAATTATAGAGTTCATTGCCGCATGAGGCGATGGAGATGGTCAGGGAGGGTTCAAAAAACACCCTTTCCACGATGTTGTTACTCAACGTATCGGCTCCCAAGGTATGTGCCAGCGTGTTGAAGAAGTCAACGGCTTTATAGCTAACCGTATAGGAATGGTTGTTTTCCGGCAAGGAAGACTTGTGGTGGGAACCAAGCGACCACGACATGCTGCGAGGGATGGTATCGCCCGAAAGCGTGATGTCGGAGAAAAAGAATTCCAACACCACTTCATACAGGACACCATTGGGGCATTCCGCAAATTTGATCTGGCCCATGTCTATGTACGAGTCGAAATTCAACGCTGCCGGGGTGATGGAGAAACCAGAGCCACCGACGATGTTGGTTTCCGCCGTCAGCAAAGTGTCTTCCTTCTGCACCTGGAGTTCGTATTTGTATTTGAAGTAATCGTCGTTGTTTTGAAGTTTCTCCTTGGTGAAATACACCAGATGGCTGGGGGATTCGAATGTGCCGGGAACCTTGTTGTGCAGGGTGATGGTGTCAAGGACCAACTCACGGACTTTGGTGTAATTTCCACTGTAATTGTTGGCCCTGTATTCCACCAATCGGGCATCGAGCTTATGCGCATAAGTAGTGGAGTCGCTAGGGATCACCGTCATGTCAGGATCCATGAATACTTTGTTGATGATGACATAATTGGTATCCTGATCGCTATCGAGTACACTATAAACAACCGTAATATCTTTATAATCAGCAAAGAGATTAATATCTGGTTTACAAGCATTTAAGAGGATTCCGAGTAGAACAAGAGAAAAGAGAAAAAACTTTGATGTCTTCATTATTAAGTATAAATAATATTAAAGTGACAAAGATACAACTTTTATTTGAATTGGCGGTTTTCTTTTTTGGTTGTTTATTAACAATTAGTTCTTATCTTTGGAGAAAATTTCCAACCCAAAGGATGAGCGTAAACAACAACAGATGGTTTGTCATTGTCAATCCTAAGGCTTCGATAGGAAAATGCGGAAAGGATTGGCCTGAAATACAACAGATTTTAACCCGAGAGGGTTTTGAGTTCGACTATTGTCTCACAGCATATCCCCGTCATGCCATCGCCTTGGCGAAAGAAGGCATAGAAAAAGGCTATAGAAAAATCGTTTCCGTCGGTGGTGACGGCACCAACAACGAAATCATCAACGGCATTTTCAGCCAGCAAAGCGTACCCACCACGGAGATTACCATGGGCGTCATCCCTGTGGGGACGGGCAATGACTGGCGAAGAACCTTCAATTTCAATATTGATTATCAAGAAAGTGTCAACATCTTGAAAACCGGACATACGTTCCTGCACGATATAGGCAAAGTGACCTATTACAACAACGGCAATCCCCAAGTAAGGTATTTCCTGAATGCGGCAGGAACCGGTTTGAACGAAAGTGTCTGCAACCGCACCAACCAATTGAAATCACAAGGTAAGGGTGGCTCGGTGCGTTACATGCTCAGCACGGCCAACTGCCTCTTCCGATTCAAATGTGTGCATGTCCAACTGGATATCGACGACCAACGGGTCTTCGACGATGAGATCTTGAGCCTCTCGGTGGGTAACTGCAAATACAACGGCGGTGGCATGAAGATGATGCCTGATGCCGTGCCTAACGATGGACTGTTCGACATCACCGTGGTCAAAAAAATCGGCATGGTGAAGTTTGCCGCCAACATCAACAACATCTATGACGGATCTTTTGCCGAGAAATTGGAGGAAGTCACCACCTACCGCGGAAAGAAGATCCGTATTGTCTCCATCCCCGCACACCAACTGTTGCTGGAAACCGAAGGCGAAACCTTGACCAACTCCCCCTTCGACTTCGAAATCCTTCCCTCAGCCATCAATATGATCATCCCCCATTCTTCTGTCTTCTAACTTCTGACTTCTAAATTCTAAATATATGGTAACCATTGATCAAGTAAATTTTGAAAACAAACACGTAGTGATTCGTGTGGACTTCAACGTCCCGTTGGACGACAACTTCAACATCAGCGACGATACCCGTATGCGTGCAGCCTTGCCCACCATCAACAAGGTGTTGAACGACAAAGGCATGGTCGTGCTGATGTCACATCTCGGTCGCCCGAAGAAAAATCCAGACCCGAAGTATTCCATCAAGCCGATTCTCCATCACCTGGAGGAACTGTTGGGTCGCCCGGTACAGTTCGCAGAGGACTGCATGAAAGCAGCCGACCAGGTGGCCGCCATGAAACCAGGCGAGGTGCTGGTACTTGAAAACCTCCGTTTCTATGCCGAAGAAGAAGGCAAGCCCCGTGGCATCGAGAAAGGCGAAGAAGGCTATGACGAAGCCAAGAAAGAAATCAAGGCTTCACAAAAGGAATTCACCAAGACCTTGGCCAGCTACGGCGAGTACTACATCAACGACGCTTTCGGCACGGCTCACCGCGCCCATGCTTCCACCGCGTTGATTGCCGACTATTTCGACAGCGACCATAAGATGTTCGGCTACCTCATGGGTAAAGAGGTGGCGGCCGTCCACAAGGTGATGGAAGACATCCAACGTCCCTTCACCGCCATCATGGGTGGCTCCAAAGTCTCCACCAAGATCGACATCATCGAGAATTTGCTCACCAAAGTGGATAACCTCATCCTCTGCGGCGGCATGACCTACACCTTTAAGAAGGCACTGGGCGGCAAGATCGGCAACTCCATCTGCGAAGAGGACAAACTTGACCTGGCCCTCGAAATCATCGAGAAAGCCAAGCAGAAAGGGGTCAACCTTTACCTCTCCTTCGATGTGGTGGTAGGCGACAGCTTCTCTAACGATGCCAACACCATGGTGGTGGATCCGATGAATGTGCCCGACGGTTGGGAAGGCATGGACTGTGGTCCTGAAAGCCGCAAGTTCTACGCCGAGATCATCAAGAAATCAAAGACCATCCTCTGGAATGGTCCCTGTGGCGTTTTTGAATTTGACAAGTTTGCCGAAGGCTCCAAAGCCTTGGCAGAAGCCATCGTGGAAGCTACCGAAAAGAACGGCGCCTATTCGCTTATCGGTGGCGGCGACAGTGTGAGCTGCATCAACAAGTTCGGTCTGGCCGACCGCGTGAGCTACGTCAGCACCGGCGGCGGCGCCCTGCTTGAAGCCATCGAAGGCAAAGAACTGCCCGGCATCGCAGCCATCAAGAAGTGATGCCGAAAACTGTCGTCAATATCATCAGTCGCGAACATCCGCTTGCCGCCTATCTCTTCATCAAGGAATACTATGAAGAAGGCGACAAGCTGCTGTTCGTGTCGGCCAACGAGAATTTCGACTGCATCACCCCCCTGGTCGATGCCTTGCAAATCGATAAGGGTTTGGTGCAACGTATCGTGTTGCGGCGCGACTCCGACAAATACACCTACGAGCGCATTTGCCGCATCATCAACAATGCACTCGACAAAAAAGCGGAATACTACGTGAATTTGGCTGGTGGCACCCGTTACATGGCCCTTTCGGTGCAACATGTGTTCTCCAATTACCACACCAAGTTCTTCTATACCCAAACCCACGAGAACCTGATCGTCAAGACCATCTTCGACAACAGCATCTTCGACAACGACGACGAGGTCTATCCCATCAACTATAAGATGAACCTGAAAGAGTATTTTCAGGTTTACGGATTGATGAATGACCTCGACACTCCTAAGCCCTTGATTGCCAAGGTTCAACCGGTGTGCACCCCGACCATGCTGTTTGAGTATTTTACAAAACGGAAACTGACCAACAGCGACTACAAAGTGCTGGACGTGCTTCGTGAGAAATACCGTAATTGGAAATACATCAATATCGAAGAAGTGGAAACCACAATTAACGATAGCATGGTTCCCATTCCCAACCTCAGCAAATTCCTGAATTATATTCAATTTCAACCTGCTGAAAAAGGTGTTTTACAGCGTGATGAATTGGAATACCTTACGGGAGGATGGTTTGAGGAATATGTGTATCAACTCATCCTTGATACGATCCATCCCGATGACATCGCCATCGGCGTGCATATCGATGGATGCCCAGAAATCCAACACAACAACGAGCTGGATGTATGTTTCATCAAGAACAACCAGTTGTTTGTCATCGAGTGCAAAAGCGGCATCAACTCGCAGAGCATGTTCAACGAGATCGTGTATAAAGTCAGCGCCCTGAAAGAAGTGCTGCTAGGGATCTCTTGCCATTCCTATATCTTCTCCCTAAAGAAAGATCCGACGGGCGACATGAAGAAAATCGCCAAATACATGGACATCACTTTCTGTGACTATGACACGTTGACTCGGGAAGAAAAACTACAGAAGGCGTTGAGAAAAATGGCAGCCATCGCCAGAAACCGATAATTCAGCTTCTTGACTCATCAGTATGGCCCGGTTTTCAGGTTGGTGGCCGGCAGGAAAACCAAAACAAACCGGATAATCGTATTCCTTCACCACATCGAAGATGGCTTGCTCTACGGACTTTCCAAAGGGATCCGGATTGTCGTGAATATCGGTCAAGCCACCAATTACCAAGGCTTTCAAGTGGGCTAGATGTCCAGAGCGTTTCAAGGCATACATCATTCGCTCCACATGATAGATGTATTCGTCGATTTCTTCGATAAACAGGATTTTTCCATCGGTTTCAGGAAAGGAGTTGGAGCCTAACATCCCACACAAGACCGATAGATTACCCCCAACAATCAAGCCTTGAGCCTTGCCTGGTCGGTTCAACGGATAGGCTGACCACACATATTGCAAAGGCTTCCCCGTCAAGGCATCAATCAACGATTGTAAAGCCGTAGGGGTTTTGTCTGCCAGAATATGCGGCATGGAAGCATGAATGGAAGGAATGCCCAAACTGCTCAGCTTGCCATGAAACACCGTGGCGTCACTGAAACCGACAATCGGTTTGGGATGCTGTATGAAACGGGAAAAATCAAGTCTGTCGATGATACGGATGCTGCCATAGCCGCCACGGGCCATCCAGATGGCGTCAATATCGTCGCGATCCATGTATTCCTGGATGATAGAGGCGCGAAGAGCATCGCTTCCTGCGGCGATGTTGTCCACGGAATACAAACGCTCATCGAATACGGATTCAAAACCATGATCCTTAAGCCAACGGATGGCAAATTCCATTTCTTCGGGAGATACCTTGCGTGCCGGTGCTGCAATGGCAATCTTCATCTTGCTTGCTGCATTCATAATTCCGAACTGATTACCTCGTCTTTGTCTTGCACATATTTTTCTTCCAAGAAGAGCTCACCGGTATCGAGGAATTTCTTCCAGATACCGTTGCGGATACCTCCGGAATAGTTCTGTATCTCACGCAACTTGCCGTTGGGATAATAATAACGGTGTTCCCCATCTGGATAGCCGCCTTTGAAGGAACCCTTGAAAGCAATCTTTCCGTTGGGATAATAGGAAACCCAATCCCCTACCTGTTGGTCGTTGCGATATTCCCCTTCCGAGAAGACTTCCCCCGACTGTTCTTTCCACTTACCTGATTTCATGCCGTCAAAGTAAGACCCTTCGGCGATGACTTTGCCGTGTTCATCATATTCGATGTATTTTCCTTCCGGAACATCGTTGAAGAAATCCTCTTGTTTTTGAATTCTTCCTGAAACATCATACCAAGTCCAAGTGCCATCCAGTTTTCCGTCTTTGTAACGCCCCACCTGTTCCAACTTTTCTCCAGGAAAATAGAATTTCCATTCTCCAGAGCGTTTGCCATTGATGAAGAGACCTTGTGAACGGAGGGTACTGTCAGGATAGAGTTCCACCCATTCGCCGCGTCGGGTACCGTCAGTGTCCATGATGCCCGATTGTACCAGTCGTCCGTTTTGATAGATCTGTGAGTTGATGACATTGCCGTTTTCGTCAAATTCGCGCCAAGTCCCTTCGCGTTTGCCGCCACGGAACGAAGCTTCCCTTTTCACACGGCCGTTGGGATAGTACTCATGCTGCATCTGTAAAGGCGTCGTCTCCCGCGCTATGATTTCCTCCACATCGTTGACATATTTCTTGATCACCGCCAAGTTGCCTTTTTCGTCATAAGCCTTATAGTAGCCGTTGCGCAATCCGTGTTTATAATAGATCTCCGATTTCAACTCAAAGTTATCATAAAACTCTTTCCAATACCCGTGTTTCCTGCCTTGGGCATCAAAGCGGTTCAATATTTCCCGGGTATTCACAAAACCACGTTTGTAAGTGATGATCTCGATGAGTCGCCCCGTCGTGTCAAACACCGGAGAGATGCCTTGTTCATAACCATTCTTTATGGGAATGATTTGCAACAGATGGTATTTCTTGTCGAACCTGCGACTTACACCGCTTTTGATATCATTTAGAAAAGTGTCCTCTTGAATCTCATCCGAAAGATATACTTTTCTTGGACCGTTCTTCAGATCGTTTTGATAGGTCACGGCCAAAGTGGTGTCCCCTTCTTCAGAATAAAACACCCAGAGACCGTCCAACAGAAAATCCTTACGGTTTCCCTCAGACTTCAAAACGCCGCTTTCATAATAGGTTTTCCAATACCCATCAGGCTTACCATCCCTCATGGTTCCTTCGCTAGCAATGCTATCGTTGGGATACCTGAATACTTTGTATTCAGTCTGTGCTGACGCCAGTGATGCCCATAGCATCAGCAATGAAAAACATATCGATCGCCATATTTGTTTCATGGTGCAAAACTAATAAAAAAACCAGGTGCACCGACCATGGATTTTTCAACCGCCTACCATTAATCAATCATCATCCTTTTTTAAAAATTTTGGTGAATGGATAATTAATGGGTTGTTGAAATGTCGGATAACTTTTTCTAAAAAAACTTGCTTTTTTGAAATCCATCTTGAGAAGCTTGTTTTAATTATTTGAACTCGTTTCATTATCAATGATTTTTGTTTTTGGCTTTTCCTTCAAAAAACGGTTCAACGATGAAATAATTACGATAGCGTTTTCAGCTTTTGGGTGTTTATAACATGGAAAAACCTGGGTAAAAAATCATGAATCAAAAGAAATGAACACCCGAAGGAAACCTTGTCATCCGTTCACGGAATTTATCAACAGAACAACTGTTGATAAGTTTATAAAGAATTAAGAATTAAGAAGTTATAATTAAGAATGAGAAGATTGAAAATCGTTAATTAACTCATAAATAGGAGGTTATTATTGTGAATAAATAGATAAAAAACTACCTTTGCGAGATAATTATGAACAGAGATAAAAATGAACCAAATTATTCCTATAGCATCCGATCATGGTGGGTATGAAATGAAGCAGTTTTTGATTGAGAAATTGCTTGAATCCGGATATGAAGTGAAAGATTACGGCACTTACAGTTCCGACAGTGTGGATTACCCTGACATGATCCATCCCTTAGCTCATGACATTGAAACAGGGGTCTATCCCATCGGCATCATTTTATGCGGCAGCGGCAATGGCGCCCAGATGACGGCCAACAAGCATCCCCATGTAAGGGCTGCCTTGTGCTGGAATGAGGAACTTGCCGAATTGGCCCGCAAGCATAACGATGCCAACATCCTTTCCTTACCTGGTCGCTTCATCCCCTTTGATCAAGCTTGGAGAATGGTTCAAGTATTTTTGAATACGCCTTTCGAGGGTGGCCGCCATGCACGCAGAATCGAGAAAATTGAACAGTTAGCCTAAGTTACCATGAGCAACAAGAATTTGAGATTCAACGACGATTGCAGCCTTGCTTTCGATGAAGAGCATTGGCAGAAAATCAATTACAATACAGGGTGTTACGAAAAACGCTTTGTCAATAGTCAAGAAAACTACAGAAATGTTGAACTTGAAAAACAACGTGCCTATCTGTTGCGAAACAAGTCGTTGATGAACATCGAGAAGTTGTTGGTGGACTTTGAGACGCATTTCAAGGATCATGGTGGACAAGTGCTTTGGGCGCGCGATGTGGACGATGCCCAGGAGATGATTTGGGAGTTGGTCAACAAAAGGGATATCCATGGCATAACCCGTTCCAATTCTGTGGTTCTCGATGAGATTGAATTGGATGATTTTTTGGCGGAGAAAAACGTGAAGCTGTACGAAAGCAGTGTGTCACGTTACATCTTGAAAGTCATTGGAAAACCTCCCTATCATCCGGTATATCCTACGATGAACCTCTCTGCGGAGGAGATCAACGGCATCTTGAACGAGCGTTATAAACTGAAGCCCTATAGCACACCCAAGCAGATGGTGAATTTCATCCGTCATCAGGTCAACCAACAGTTGTCGAAAGCCCAGGTCTGCATCACGGGAGCGAATTTCCTGCTGTCGGATGTGGGCGGTGTGGTGATGACGGAAAACGAAGGCAACATCTTGAAGTCCTGTGCTGCCGCCAAGATACATATCGTTGTTGCTGGCATTGAGAAAGTGGTGCCTTCCATCGAGGACTTGAGCATCCTACTGCCGCTGTCGTCAGCCCATGCCATCGGTCACGGGATGACTTCCATCAATTCCATTACCACGGGACCCTCCAACGGTAAAGGACCAGAACAGATGGTGGTGATCCTGCTCAACAACGGGCGCTCCGAACTCTTGGGTAACGAAATCATCCGTCAGTCGCTCTCGTGTATCCATTGTGGTGCCTGTATCAGCGTATGCCCGATCTATAAAAACATCGGTGGCTACGCTTACGGAACCCCCTATATCGGACCTATCGGTACGGTGATGACGCCTTTGATGTACGGTTTGGAGAAAAACCAACACTTGACGAGTCTTTGTTCCCTCTGCGGTCGTTGCACCGAGGTATGTCCGGTGAAGATTCCGATTGATGACTTGATCATTGAGAACCGTCGTCTGGTCGCTTCGGAACGCATCGGCAATGCCAAGTTCGAGGCTTTGGTAAAAACCATGATTGGCCATTGCAAGTCGCGCAAGAAGATGGATTGTGCACAATGGTTGAAGAAAATGGAGATCAAGCAATTGGTCAGCAAGAGCGCCTTTACCAAGCGCACGATGCCGGAGTTGGCCCCCAAGTCGTTCAACCAACAAACGGAAAAATAAGGAAAACTATCTCAGCAAGTAAACCAGTCCCACAATGGCTCCAATGCCTAGGATCACGGCCAGCATCACCTTCCAGAAGGAAACCGGTGCCTTGCCGCCGACTTTACCTGTTTGACCGTTTACGACCAGTTGATAGATCTTTTCCTTGTATTTGAACGAAGAAATCCAAACCGGTACCAGCAGGTATTTGTAGGTGATGTTACTATAAAGTGTTGAGAAACGGACCCCTTTCACACGATCGCAGCGCCAATGGCTTTTCACATAGCTTTCGATGTGCCTGTTCAGTTTTTCGTGAATCGTGGTTTGTGCAATCTCCCAACCCTCTTTCAGGCCGATGGAATAACGTTCTGCCGCAAATCCTGCCAAGGCTTGCGGGTTATAAGAGATCATCTTTGTGAAGTCGAAGGGCTCACAAGCTTTCACGAATTTGTTTTCCTGACGTTTCGAAGCCACCACCGTCTCGTCGTCGATAAACTCTTGATACACTCCGGAAACGGAACGCCAATCCGTAACCGTCTCTCTTTTTCCGTTACGGGTGACGGTCCTGTCATAGCCCGCCTTGGCCGTAAAGTTAGAGGTGGTTTGTGCATCGTAGGTCCAATATGGCAAGTACATGCCTTTGAAGGCCTCGGGTCTCGCGTTGCGTTTCGCCTTGGTTGGGGCAAACAGTTTTTTCTTCATCCATTTGGTGAAGCTCTCCCCTGCCCGCTCCTTGGTGACGGAGAACGGACACACGGCACCTGGGGCAATGGTGTTCTCGTTGGCCGCTGGCATCACATTGGTGGAACCGCAAAATGGACATACCGCTGAAGTCTCCAGTGCGTCGTAGATGCTGACAGCGCCGCAGTTCTTGCATTCCACCGACTTTTTCTCCGCTCCCCATTCAAAGCTTTCCTTCTGAAGGGCAGATTCAAAGTCGATCTCGCAGATACTATGGTCGTCTTCCGGCTTCGGCAAATCGCATGTATAACCGCAATAGTCGCAATGCATCTTCCCTAACGCGGGATCAAACATCACCGTGGCACCGCAGTTGGGACATTTTTTATCTGTTGCAGCCTCGGTGGACTCCATTTTCAGCTCATCATATTGGATTTCATCAATTTCTGCCATAACGTTTGTTTTTAATTGATGGCAAAAATAAAAAACTCTTCTTATATTTGTCTCGTAAATTGGGATTAAAACATGGATAAATGAAATTAATAGTATAATTATGATAAAAAGATTTTTACTATTCAGTTTTTTAGTATTGTTATTGTCGCCCATTGCCTCTTGGGCTCAAAGCGGCATGGTTTCCGGAAAGGTCATTTCCAGTGATGACGGCTTCGGATTGCCAGGGGTTACCGTACGCGTCAAAGGTGGCGATGAAGGTACCATCACCGACATCGATGGCAACTACATGCTCACTGTGGATCAAAACGGAACCTTGGTGTTCAGTTTTGTGGGTTTCATCACCCAGGAAGTGCCTGTCAAAGGCAGGACGAAAATCAATGTGACGCTGGAACAAGATCAGAAGATGCTTGACGACGTGGTGGTAACCGCTTTGGGCATCAAGCGTCAGAAACGCGAATTGGGTTATGCCACCGAGGAAATCGACGGCAACCTCATCGCCAAGTCGGGTTCCGGTAGCTTAATCAGCGCTTTGAGCGGTCGTTCAGCCGGTGTGCAGATCATCAATCCCAACGGTGTGGACGGTGGTTCGTCGCGTATCACCATCCGTGGTAACAACAGCATCTTTGGCGACAACCAGCCGTTGATTGTGGTGGACGGTGTTCCGATGACCAACGAAGGCGGCGTCACGGAATGGAGTGGCGGACGCGACTGGGGTACGGCTTTGAACAACATCAACCAGGAAGACATTGAGAACATCGACATTTTGAAGGGACCTACCGCGGCAGCTTTGTATGGTTCGCGAGGCGGCAACGGCGTGCTGCTCATCACCACCAAGAAGGGTAGCAAACAACGTGGTCTGGGCATCAGCTATTCCACCAGTTACAAGGTGACCCAACCTTACCTGTATCGTTCTGTGCAAAACAAATACGGTGCAGGCGGCCCCATCACCTTCCACACCCCCACCCTGAAGCCTATCGAGGGTATGTTTGAAGACGGCCAACAGGTGTATGAGTACCCTGGCATCTACAGCGTGGATGATGGTCCGGCGGGTGAACCCACCAACACCACTTTCGGTTACTATGGCGGTGCCCAAAGCTGGGGTCCCGAGATGAATGGTGAAAAGGTGTTATGGTGGGACGGTGTGGTGCGCGACTACACGCCGCAACCGGACAACATCAGCATGTTGTTCCATAATGGCCAGACCTTTAACAATAACATCTCGCTCCAGAATGCCGGCGACTTCGGAAGCATCCGCGTCTCGTTCACCGACTCGCGCACCGATGCCATCATCGACAACTGCAATCTCAAGCAGACGACCGTCAACGTGGGTTCGCTCATCAACGTCTCCGACAAGATCAAGGTCGATGTGGCCTTCACCTATCTGGATTATTTCCGCTTGAACTCTCCCGAGATCGGAGAGTCGAACAGCAACTTCAACAAGGGCTTGCTCTATAGCTGGCCCCGTAGCTGGAAAGGCCTCGAAGTCACCGCTTACGAGAATCCCGACGGCACGATGAACACCTTCGATGGCTATCCTTACAATTATATCTACAACAGCACCTTCTGGACGTTCTACAACCACAACACCACGTTGGATCGCGATAAGATGTTCGGCTCGGTGCGCCTGTTCTACGATGTCACGCCTTGGCTCACCGCCTCGGGTAAGGTTGCCCTGGACTGGACCAACGACAACTACATCACCAAAAACAAGCCCACTACCTCTGACGGCTTGGCAGGCGGCTATTATTCCAAGAACAAAACCACGGCTTTGACCCGTGACATGGACTTCCTGCTCACCGCCCATAAAGACAACATTTTCAACTCCAAGCTGAACTTCCGCCTCTCGTTCGGCGGTGAACAGTATTACGGCTATCGCGACGGTTTGAACAACTCCTCGGGAACATGGGCCTACGCCAACCTTTATACGATCTACAACTATTCGTCAGCCACAGAATGCAACTTCGGGGAATCGAAATGGGAAAAACAAGTGAACTCGCTCTACGCTTTCCTGAACCTGAGCTACAGTGACTGGATGTTTTTGGATGTGACGGGACGCAACGACTGGTCTTCGACCCTTCCCATCACCAACAACAGCTATTTCTATCCTTCGGCAACCCTCAGCTTTGTGCCCACTTCGGCCTTCAAGAACTGGAACTGGGGTCCGGTCAGCTTCCTCAAACTCAGGGGTTCTTGGGCACAGACCGCCAGTGATACAGAGCCCTATCAGCTGACTTACACTTACAACACGGGTTCGTTTGGACACCAACTCTCATCAGCCCTGCCGAGCACCGTCCCGCCCCTGGGACTGAAACCCCAGCGTCAGCGTGCCTTTGAAGCCGGTTTTGATCTGGGATTGGGCGCCCGCTTCAACATGGACTTCACGTATTACGACATCTATTCCTGGGATCAGATCCTCTCCTCGCCGCTGGCACCTTCCTCCGGTGCGTCCAACGTGACCATCAATACCGGTGTGGTGACCAACAAAGGTATCGAAGCCATCCTGTCCTACGATATCGCCCAAGGTAAGGACTATGCGGTCCAGATGGGCTTGAATCTGGCACGGAACAAGAACAAGATCGTGGATCTTTCAGGTGCCAACATGTATATCCTTTCCGAAATCTGGGGTTCCAACGGTCCCGCCATTGCCGTGGAGGAAGGCGAAGAGTACGGTACCATCTATGGCTGGGATTATGTGTATGAATACACCATGAACGACGGTACGGTGATCGGACCTTTCTATGATGACAACGGCAACCCCATGCCGCTGCTCAACGAGAGTGGCACAACGTATCTGAAGACGAGCAACAGGGTACCGGTAGGCAACTGTGCACCTTTGGTCACGGGCGGTATCAACCTGCGGGCCTCCTACAAAAACTGGTCGCTCAACGCCCTGGTGGACGCCAAACTTGGAGGCCAGATCTATTGCGCTTCCTACGTGGTGGGCATGCAGACGGGACAGAGCCTGGAGACCTTGTTCGAACGTGATGGTAACGGTAAGCCCTATTACGAAAATGGAGAATTCCTTGGTAACTATGGTGTGACCTTACCGGGCTATTGCATCAACACGGAGACGGGTGAAGCCCATTTGAACGAAAACACAGTGCATTACCTATACAAATATATGCCCAACTTCGGCGGTTGGGGCAATATCCTCACCACCCCAGGCATCGTCAACAACACCTGGATCAAGATGCGTGAGCTCTCGCTGACCTACGACTTCCCACGGAAGTGGCTCGACAAGCAAAGCTTCTTCAAGCAAGCCTCCCTCTCCCTGGTGGGTCGCGACTTATTCTACTTCTACAAGACTTTGCCGGACAATATCAACCCCGAAGGCACCCAAGGCTCAGGCAACGCCCAAGGCCTGGAATATGCCTCCTATCCGGGCACCAGGTCGATCTTGTTGTCTTTGAAAGTGAACCTTTGAAACGGAAAACGGAAAACGGAAAAATTGAGTACTATGAAGAAGATATTATATTTGGGAATAATAGGTTTGATCATTACTTCCTGCACCAAGGACTTCGAAGAGATGAACAAGAACCCGTTCTCGCCTCCGGGGACCACCACCGAAGCGCTGTTTAACGGCGTGTTGAGTTCCTTGCAGCAAAGCATGAACGAGCAGTTTTACCTGCAAAACGAGATCTGGTATGCAGAGACCGAGCTGGGCGCCTTGACCTCAGAATCGTGGGGCAACTCACAGATTGGCATCTCACAGCTTTGGTCGGACTACTATCTCATGTTGTCCAATATCCGGGAACTGGAAAGACGTTTCGATGACTATGGCGAGAGGCAAGGCGACACGGCGGTGTGCGACAAAGTGCGCGCTCAACTGAACACGGTGAAAGCCTACCAGACCTTCAAGGTTACGGATGTCTTTGGCGACATTCCTTATACCCAAGCCGGTCGCATCTGGGAAGATGCCTCTTCCCAGGCTACCATGAAACCCGAATGGGACACCCAGGAAAGCATCTATAAGTCGCTGCTTGAGGAGTTGGCTTGGTCGCGTGACGTCCTTCATGCCGATGCAGCAACCACCACTAACGGCAACGATTACTACAAGCTGCCCTACGATGTGCTGCTCAACAACAACTATACGCTTTGGGCCGAATTTGCCAACTCGCTGATTTTGCGCCATGGCTTGCGGATGTATGACAAAGATCCTGCTTTCGCCACGCCGCTGCTGGTGGATGCCTACAATTTCATCTATACCGTGATGAGCAATTCAGGCGGTGGTGTCAATGGCGGTGGTATCTGCTTGTGGCCTAACGTATTAGGTACCAATTGGGATACCAACTGGTCCTTCCGCGAGCACAAACATCTCCGCATGGGAGAAACCGTGTGGCATTGCCTTTCTTCCACCGACGACATGGACGGTAGCGGCATCTATGATTACCGTGCCTACCTGTTCTTCGACACCAGCCACAAAACCGATAGCCTTCCTGATGGCGCCTGGAGACCCTATCCGCAGATCCGTACCGAAGACACGCCCGTCGAAGGCGGCTCCCCCTACGCCCAGTCACGTGACGGCAACTACACCTTCAAAGGCCCCTCATGCCTCTTTTCTCCCTTCAACTATTACCTTACCCGTGATGAGAAATACGTCCCGCAGATCTTGGTCACCTACGCCGATGTGCTGTTCATGAAAGCCGAGATAGAGGTAAGAAATATCGGAGGCATCGTTCCGCCTTTGAATGCTGACGAATCCATCCGTGCTGGTGTCTATCAGTCGTTCCTCTTCTGGACCCATCTTCCGCAAAACACCAGCCGCTGGAGCTATTTCTATCCACAATATACCAATTACGTCGGTAATCTGGATATCTGGTCATGGAGCAACAACATGGCTGCCAACGTGATGAACTATGCCGTGTGGATGAATCCCGAATATGACGGAAGCCAGGAGTTCTACCTGAAGATGATCTATCAGCAACGCTGGCTGAACCTCTTCCGGCAACCTTGGGAAGCCTGGGCGCTGGCGCGCCGTACCAAGGCTACCCCAACCACCATCGATCATGCCAAGTTGGTTTCCAACCGTTTGGAATATCCGCAGAAAGAGATCGAATACAATTTTGAAAACTACACGGCACAACTGTCTAGGATGTCACAGGGAGACTCGAGACAGACGCCGGTGTGGTGGATGACGAATGGGAACTGAAAACGGAGAACGGAAAACGGAAAATGGAAAGGTTATGAAGAAACTACTATTAATAATAGGTTTGATGGTGTCTGTCGGGGCGATAGCTCAGGTGGAATACCGCTATGATTTCAACAGTTTGACCACGGGAAGCCAAAACCTCAACGGTCAAGACGGCTGGGTGACGCATTACCAAACCGCAGGCTCTTCACAGGATTTCGATGTGGATTATGTCTCCGGTTCCAACATCTCGCCGGATGAGAGTGTTGCGATTTGGTATCCCTATGGGGGATCCGGCGTGGGACGTACCGCTACGCGAAAAGCTTCCACCAACTTCAACTTCAGTTTCCAGCAAGGGGGTATCATGGATTTGGAGATCGACATGAACCGTACTTGGTGGGGTAATTTCTTCGGTGTCGGTTATGACGGTGACGGCGATGGAAACATCCTGCCGGGCATGAATGACGTCGATGGCGGGGTTTACCTGTTCTGCAAAGAACAAGGCGACAGCGGCCATGCACGCCTGCATCTGCCCAATGGTGATGTGGTGAATTTCGACTTTAACGAAGGCGGCTGGAACCGCTATAAACTGTCATTCGACTTCACCGCGTACAACGGCGAAGGCGCAGTGACTGTCTTTGTCCAACCTGGATGCACTGGTGAGTGGATCCAACAAGCGGCAGCCACCAACATCAACATGCATCTGACCCCAGGTTCGGGTGACATGAACGACTACCAGGTTTGGGACGGCATCTTCTTTCACGCCCAAGGAGGATTGGGCGGTTTCGACAACCTGTTGGTCCGTCAGCAACCTGACGGCAACGCCCAGCTCATCCAAATGGAAGACATCCCCAACCAACTGGTGTTCAACGACCCGATCACCCTGTCGGCTACAGCTTCCTCGGGACTTCCTGTCGCGTTTGAGTTGATGGAAGGCCCCGCCACCATCAATGGCAATGTGTTGACTTTGACTGGTGAAACCGGCATGGTTAAATTGAAAGCCACACAAGCTGGGAATGCCTCTTGGCTTCCCGCTCCCGATGTGGTGAAGTCTTTTGAAGTGGTGGACCCTGACCTTTACACGCCGGAGATGACCTTGCGGCGCCCCTACGAAGGCACTAAAGTCTATATGGATGCCCTGCATCCAGTGACGATTGTAGTCTCAGCCTATATCGATCATCCGGAAGTGGTGAAATTCACAGAAGTCAAGGCTAGCATCAACGGGGAAGAAATCATCCTCAACACGGATGATCCCAATGATCCCGAAAATGGCTACTACTATGGTTTCTGGACTCCAACAGCCTTTGGCAGCCATACCATGACCGTCAGCATCACCCAGTCCGGAGGCAAAACCACCACCGCTACGAATCAATTTGAAGTCAATAATCAAGTGGACAACACCTTGGATGTCGTCACCATGCACGGCGACTTGGTGTGTAGCCCTAGCCAGCATAGTGCCAAAGGCGAATATGCCTTCCCCTCGCATGTAGGCGTGTTCAACAACATCATGGCGCATTTCGACTATAACTGCGTCAACAACCACTGCGACACCTACGATCGTGTTGGGGGTGTCAGAATCCGTAACTACCGCGGCGAATGGGTGGAGTTGTTCCGTTACATCACGCCTTTCGGTGTGGAATGCAGCGACGATGTCGAGGTGAGCGACTACACCTCCTTGCTTCAAGGCTTGGTGGAGATGGAGTATTACATGGAGCTTTGGAACGGTAGCGGATCCGACCCTAACCTGATCTTCACCTTTACCAAAGGATCTCCGGATTACCTTTATGCCGATGTGGATGAGATCTGGTTCAACACCTATAACTTCGGTGACTATGCCAACCAACAACCTGTTCCTGAGGTGGATTATCATTACAGCGCTCAAGCTGTAGCCGCCAAGTTGAAAATCACCACCACAGGACATAACTGGAGCAGTGGCACGAACAACAGCTTTAATACGGGCAACGCCGCTGAGTTCTATGAAGCGACGCACCATATTCTCATCAATGGACAAAACAAATACGACCAGCATTTGTGGCGCACTTGTTCGCCCAACCCCGCGGGCTGCCAGCCACAAAACGGTACTTGGTCGTACCAACGCAGCGGCTGGTGCCCCGGATCCATAGGCATGGTGTGGGATTTCGACCTCACCGAGTATCTTGGTGCTGGCCACTCGCAACTGTGCTATCAGTTCGACCCCACCTATCTCGACCTTTGCCACCCCAACCACCCCGACTGTGTTGACGGAGTCACTTGCACGGAATGTGCCGCACCCGACAATCCCATCTTGAAGGTGTCGGGCAAGGTGATCTCGTACAGCAACGATGAAAATGTACTTACCAACCTACATACCTATCAACCTGAACCGCCTTTTGAGGTTCAGTTGTACCCCAATCCTGCCTCAAAACAGCTGACCATCAGCACCGACTATGAAAAAGGCGCCGTCAGCGTCCTGGTACTTAATATGCAAGGCCAAGAGGTGATGTACTTCACCGTGGACGGGAAACGCACCATCGACATCAGCAGCCTTCCCTCCGGGATCTATGTCATGAAACTGCTTGGCGGAGGGATGGTGACGAGACAGTTGGTAGTGAGGAGTGAGGAGTAAGAAGAAAGAAGTTATAACTAAATATATAATACTATGAAAAAGATTTCATTCTTTGTTATTTTGTTGGCTTTAGCCTTTGGGGCTCAAGCGCAAGTTGAAAAAGTCTTTGATTTCAACGATTATGGATCTGGTGAACCGCTCAATCGACTTAACGGTCAGGACGGCTGGTATGTCAAGGCCCACAGTGCGGGTAACGGCGGTAGCAACATGGGTCCTATGTACACTGATTACATGGGTCATTTCTGGGGCAATACCCCTGTGACCCCTACGGCCGATGAGACCATCGGCGTGTTTTCCCATGCCTCTGGTACTGGCTTTGGCGACATTGCCACGCATGACATCAGTCAGTATGGTTTCGACTTCTCCGATGGTGGTACCATTGAGATCGAATGTGATGTGTTGCGCCAATGGTGGGGCACGCTCTTTGGCATCGGCTATGACGGCAACGGAGACGGCTCGGTGCTGATTCCTGTCCGCAAGGCCCCTCACCATTCAGCACTCTACGAACCGATCACTCCGGATCCCAGCAGCACCTCTCCTGATGGCGGTGTTTATATGCTGACCACGGGTAATGCGCCCGACGATACCGACTTCATCACGGGTGTGGTGTTGCCGAGCAATGATGCTGTCTGTGATTTGAATCCCCCTTATCCTGACAATTCCTGGTTCCGTTGGAAAGTCTCCATCGACCTTGATGCCAATGAAGGCGCTGGCGCTGTCACCTTGTTTGCCAAGTATGAGTTGCCCAGCGACGAATGGGAACCTGTTCCCGAATGCCAAGGCATCAACGCGGGTCTGACCCGTGGCAGTGGCGACAAATACGATCCCGCCATGTGGGACAAGATCTTCATGCTCAACAGCGGTTGGTGCGGTTTCGACAACCTGGTCATCCGTTATACTCCCAGTGGATTGGCATCACAATTCATCGATTTCGCTGAGATTTCCGACCAGTTGGTTTACGGTGCTCCCATTACCCTGCAAGCAACCGCATCCTCTGGTCTCCCTGTGAACTTCGAAGTGGTCCAAGGTCCTGCCACTTTGGAAGGAAACACCCTCATCCTCACCGGTGAAGAAGGTCTTGTCAAGGTGCGTGCCATGCAGCCTGGCGATGAAACCAACTGGCAACCCGCTCCTGCCGTGACACGTTCTTTCTATGTGGTGGATCCCGACAACTATGAGCCTGCCATCACCATCCGCCGCCCCTACGAAGGCACCAAGGTGTATATGCCTAATTTTGAGAATCCTGTGATGGTGGTGCTGAGTGCCTACATCGACCATGGCAACATCCTCAAGTTTGAGGAAGTGAAATGCAACGTCGATGGCCAAGAACTGACGCTGAAGACGGACTATCCCAACAATCCCGAGAACGGCTATTGGTACACCATGTGGACACCTTCTGGCGCGGGTACCTACAATATGACCGTGAGTATCACCCAAACCGGTGGCAAAGTCACCTCCGCCTCCAATACATTTGAGGTCACTACCGATTATAACGATATGGTGGTTACCGCTCTCAACGGCGAGGTGGTGGCAACGACTACCAACTTTACAGACTATGGCGAATTCCCCTTCCCGACCCACGTCAATGCCTTCAACGCCATCAACCTGCATTATGAGCATAACTGCGTGAATGGCAACTGCAACACCTATGACCATATCAGTTATGTCCGTGTGAAGAATTACCGCGGCGAATGGGTGGAACTCTGCCGTTACATCACGCCGTTTGGCGTGGAATGCGTCGATGACCTCGATGTGACCGACTTCACCACTTTGTTGCAAGGACTCGTTGAATTTGAGTACTACAGCGAACAATATGCCACTGGCAGCGGCTACAACCCCACGGCCATCTTTGAATACACCAAAGGAACCCCGGATTATCCCTACGTGGATTTGCAGGAGATCTGGTATGGTGGTTATGCCTTCGGCGATTATGAAAACCTGTGCCCCGTCCCGGCTCGTACCGTCTTGTTCGATCCCTGTGTGGAAAAAGCCAAACTACAAATCACCACCTCAGGTCACAACTGGAGTGATACGCAAAACGGAGCTTACAACACTGGCAATGCGGCCGAGTTCTACGAAGCTACGCATAACATCAAGGTCAACGGTTATCCCATGTACACCCAGCACCTTTGGGAAACTTGCTCGCCCAACCCAGCGGGTTGCCAGCCGCAAAACGGCACATGGACCTATGCCCGTGCCGGCTGGTGCCCTGGTAGCATGAGTATGGTATGGGATTACAGCCTGGACAATTACCTGAACGATGGGGCTGCTACGGTACTCTATGAGTTCGATCCTACCTATATCGACCAATGCCACCCCAATTATCCCGACTGTGTCAGCGGACAGAATAGCTGCCCGAATTGTCAGAATACCAGCAACCCGATCTTAAGGGTATCTGGCAAACTGGTGACATACGGACATTTTCCTGACATTATCGTCACGGATGTACCGGAACGTCCCGATGTGGATGCCGACGCTGCCAAGGTGACCCTTACGCCCAACCCGGTGAAGGACCGCCTGACCATCACCACGGATTATGATAAAGGTCGCGCTGGCGTTCACATCATCAATGACCAAGGTGTCATCGTGAGAAACTTCAGCATGATGGGCTCTGCTACCGTTGATATGAGCGATCTCCCCGCTGGCGTTTATGTCGTGCAAGTCCTCGGTGGAAAACTGGTGACGAAGAAGGTGGTGAAGAATTAAGAATTCGGAATGCGGAATGCGGAATTATTGCCGTCGCTGTCATTGCGAGGAGGAACGACGAAGCAATCCAGTACTACCGGAACTTGTTTGGATAGTACTGGATTGCCACGTCGCTCCGCAAGGCTCCGCTCCTCGCAATGACAGCTATCGTCCAATGACAGCTACCGTCCAATGACAGCTATCGTCCGTTAAGCCATCGTCATCCCTGTCATTGCGAGCGAGGCACGAGCGTGGCAATCCACTGTTGATGATGGTGGATTGCCACGTCGCTCCGCAAGGCTCCGCTCCTCGCAATGACAGCTATCGTCCAATGACAGCTATCGTCCAATGACAGCTATCGTCCGTTAAGTCATCGTCATCCCTGTCATTGCGAGCGAGGCACGAGCGTGGCAATCCAAAGGGTCACCAAACGAAGGAGACCTATTGACAATAAAAAAAGCCTGCTGAAACCAGCAGGCTTTTTTTGAAATAGAAGTTACGCTATTAGAACATCCAGCGAATGCCCAATGCGATGTCACCCCAGTAGAAATAAGAAGTGGGATAGAAATCAAAGCAAGGACGGATGTCCAAGGACACCTGCAAGGGGAGGTTGATCACCGGTTGCAGATTATAGTCCAAACCAGCTTGGCCGCAAACACCAATGCCTACAGAAGCATTTCCTGAATAGGTATAGAGTTCGAGTCTCGGACCCACACCAGCATACCAACCGAGGTTCGGAACAGCAGCGATGTCAAAGTGAGCCTGATACAGAGCAGTCAGTGTGAAGTAGCTGGCACCATAATAGTTACGCCAACCGAGGTCAGCTTCCAAGCGGTTCATGCCACCGAGTGCTTGCTGATAGGAAAGTTCAGTACCGAAACCTTGACCACCACCGAGGCGGACACCGATTGCTTTCTGAGCATTAGCTGCAAAGGTTAAGCCCATAACGGCCACCAAAACGAGTAATAACTTCTTCATAGTGATTTGTTTTAATTAATGATTAAAAAATGTTAATAGTGTTCGTTTTTCGTTTTCAATAGGGCAAAAATAGTTTATTTTTTTAAAAGAACAAAAAATCAGCACTGTTTTTTTATCAACTATTCTGAATAAACAGTGAAAATCAGCACTTTTCCTACCATCTCCAAGGTGTTTTTGTCAATATTATCGATGTTGTCGTCTAAAGTATGCCAAGTTTCGGGGAAGGATTCGTTGCTGCTGTCGGGCCGTAAATCGATAATGTCAATCGTAGGAATGCCTGCAATTTCGTTCATGGCGATGTGGTCATCAGTGATGGGATTTCCCAGCTCGTTAACGAAATATTGGCGATAACCAAGGTCCTGCGCATTTCTCCATACCTTGTTGCACCACCATCCTGCATAGCCTTGCGAGAAGTATTCCTTCATGAAATTAGGTTCGCTGGCGCCAACCATGTCCAAGAGGATGCCGTAGTTGGCATGATAGCCCGGTATATGGGGTTGAGCAGCCCAATGTTGCGACCCCAGCGCCCAGTGGTTGTGTTGTTCATCATAGTATTGCTCCGCTTGGTCGGAACGGGGCCCGAAGTCTTCCAGGTCAAAGAGTACAATATCCACCCCTAGTTTTTCAGGCAACGGTTGACTACGGAAACAACGGGCGGTTTCGATGAGTACCCCTACTCCACTGGCGCCATCGTTGGCACCGTCGATAGGATGGTTCCAGTTGGCCTCGTCGGGGTCGTGGTCGGCAAAGGGACGGGAATCCCAATGGGCACAGAGCACGATGCGTTTTGGGGCCTTCGGGTTGAAAGTGGCTATGATGTTCTGTCCATCGATGCCCTGACCGTTGAACAGCCTGGTGCGAAACTCCTGCACCATGACGGTGTCGGCATACCCTGAAAGCTTGTGGACCAACCAATCCGCACACTGTTGATGCGCTTCCGTGTTGGGTACCCTGGGACCGAAATCGGTTTGTGCCTTCACAAAAGCGAATGCAGAATCCGCATTAAAAACAGGAAGTTGAATATTTTCCGTTTTCCGTTCTCCGTTCTCCGTTTTCTGTGTTCCGTTTCCCGTCTGATGATCACAGGCACACACCGCCAACATCACCAATAATAAAATGCTTATTCTCTTCATTCTGTCTTCAGTCTTCTTAATAATAAACAATATTCATGTCAAACCGCTTCTGCTGCAAGGCATTGACCGACTTGCTCTTCACCTTGGTGTTGTAGATTTTCAGCAGTTTCAGGGTCGGGATGTTCTCAATGGGTGAGATGCTCTTGACATCGGTGTTGTTGATGAGTAGTTCTTCCAGTTCCATCATCCTGGCCAAGGGCTTGATGGATTTGATGGCGGTGCCGCTGGCATTCAGGGTGCGAAGGTGATGGAGATGCTCCAAGCAAGAGATGTCGGCGACTTGGGTGTTTTCGATGTTCAACACGCTGAGCAGGGTATCCATGGCAAGCGGCTTAAGGTCGCTGATGGGATTGTTTTGGAGATACAACTCGCTGAGGTGTACCTTATTGTCGAGTGGTTCGATGCTTCGGATCCCTTGGTTGGCGATGTTCACCTTTTCGAGCCAGAAGAAATGACGGATAGGTTCCAGCGACTGGATGGTATTTTCCTGGTCGATGTCAATATCCTTCAAATCAACGATGCGCTGCAGTTGCAAAGGTGAAGGATCATACGAATTGCTGGAGATTTGGTCCATGAAGATATTTCTCCATTCTTCGTCGAGTTCGTCCCACCAGTTTTCAAGCGTTTCTGTTTGATAGACGATGGTGATTTCCGGCAGTTGGGTTTTGAGTTTGCGGACTTGATCGTGGCTGACATGGCTATTTTCGGCCCAGATGATGTTCAGATGGCTGTTAGCGCCGAGGCAGGCGATTTCACGGATGGGTGTATTGTTGATGTTCAAGACCTTGAGGCGGTTCATCTGCGCCAAGGGTTCTAGGTTGTTGACGTAGGTGTTTTCCAGGTTGATATGCTCCAGGTTGGTCATGCCTCTTAGTGGCTCAAGATGGGTAATCTCGGTGTTGGAGATGTCGAGGTTGACCAGGTTGGTGAGACGGCTGACGGGGATTAGGTTTTGGACGTAGGGGTTGTTGGACAGGTCGAGGTCGGTCATGTTGATGACTTCGTGCAGTTGTTCTGCCGAAGGTTCCCCTTCGATGTCGATCTGTTCCGTGAAGACGGCTTTCCAATAAATGGGCAGGTTCTCCCACCACTGTTCCAAAGCGTTGGTGTCGTAGATGACTAGTGTGAAGGGGTTATCCTTGCTGAACTCGCTGGCTTGTGTCGCGCCGATTCTGGTATTGTCGCAATAGATCTTGCTCAGCCTTCGGTGGTCTTTGAGCGGACTGAGGTCGCGGATTCGGGTGTTGCTGCAATACAGCTCTTTGAGTTCATTTGTGTTTTGGAGAGGTTCCAGGTTGGTGACTCCTGTATTGGAGATTTTCAGGCTTTGCAGCGTCTTCAGATTGCTGAGGGGTGACAAGTCGCGGATGGAGGTGTTGCTGATGTTGAGTGCGACGATCTTCTCTAGGTCTTTGAGTTCCGAGAGGCTGTGAATCTTGCTTCCTTCGGCCAGAAGGTAGGTCATTTTGGGACAGTTGGTCAACGGTTTGAGGTCATCCACTTGGGTGAAAGAGATGTTCAGTTTCTCGAGTCTGGGAAGCATTTCGAGCACGGCAAGGTCGCGGACATCGGTGCTTGAGACATCCAATTCTTCCAGCATGAGGTCGTATTTCAGCGGGGTGAGGTCGTCGATACGGGTGTTACCCGCTTTGAGCACCCTGAGCTTATTGGAATTACGTAGCGGTGTCAAGTCGTTGACGTTGGTGCCCGTAATGTTGAGTGAGACGAGGTCTGAGATCTCCGACAAGGGTTCCAGCGTGGTGATGGTCTTGGTATCGGAAACGTCGATGGTTTGGATGGTGCTTAGCTGTTTCAGCAAGCCATAGAGTTGGTTGACGCCGTTTTTGACGGTCTTCTCTTTCCAATCGGAGATGATGGTATCGTTGTCGATGACTTTGAACACTGGGTAGGTGTAGATGAAATCTCCCTCGTTGATTTGCATGACCGACTTGAGCGCCATGGTGTCGTTAACTTTGATGTCTTTACCCAGATAGTTCTTCCAGGCGCTGGGCATGGCGTTCCACCAGTTTCGGAGTGCCTCTTTTTCATTTACTTTGGTGGTATAGATGGAGGCGATTTTCAAGTCGTTGTTTTTCTTGTCGAGGTTGATTTCGATATAGCGGAGTTTGACTTCGTTGATGCTGTCGTTGGTGACCGTGTTGCCCACCAATTTCCGATTCAAGGTCACTTTAAAATAGGGGGTGCCGTCAGCTTTTTCCATTTTGGCGATGCTTTGGACATCGAGTTTGAAGGAAGCTTTCTTAAAGAAGAAGTCGATGTCCTTCAGATAGGCTTGCACGTCTTTGCTGAGTGCGGTGCTGCGTTTGGGATCGAGGTCGTCTTCAATCTGCACCTTGTCGTCTTGGAAGATTTTGGTGTAACTTTGGGTGAAGATGATTTCTTTTTCCTGTGCGGTTTGCTCCGGGTCGCCGATGAAGTTGAAGGTCTCCTGGAGGTAGTTCATCATCTTGCCGATCTCAATTTCATAATTAGCAATCTCTTCTTTGGTGAGGTTGGTTTTATTCTGTGCGAAACCGGCAAAGGAGCAGCCGCACAGCAGCAAAGCCAGAGTTAATTGGAAAAATTTCCGTTCTCCGTTTTCCGTTTTCCGTTTGTGTATCATGGTTGATAGAATTTAATCAGTTCCGTTTTGTCCTTTTCGGGCAGATAGATCAGGTTGGAGATCAGCCATCCTGAATTGCTGCTGCTTCGGTTGAACCACGACACCTCGAAGTACCAGTCTTTGATTTGGAACACGTGGAATTTCACGGTATCGACATTTTGGAAGACCAGGTTGCCTTTTTTGATTTCGTAGAAGAACAGTGTAAGGTAATCGGGTTCGAACGATTTGGAGGCGTAGTATTCGATGATCTCGGGTTCTTTGAAGATCTTGTAGATGTTCATGAAATCGAGTTCATGGCTCATCGGGTGAAGGAAATGTTTTTCCCGTTCGGTGATTTCCCCTTTGGGGAAGAGTTTGTTGAATTCGGAGAAGTAGATGTTGTTGAGCACCCATTTGGAGCCCAGGCCTTCTTTCTCGATGCCCAGGATCATGATGATGCTGACGTCTCTTCCCCTGTATTTGAAGGTGGCGGACACTTCGGAGTACCAACGTCCGCCGAGGAAAGTCATGAAGGTGGAGTCGTTGCCGGTGACGTCTTCGATGAAGAAGCGTTGCAGGTCAGGTTGGTTGCCGTAGGTCTGTTGGTCGAAGAGGATGGCCATGGACCGTTGCCGTTTCTGTTGGTTATGGTAGTCGGGGCTGGCGGGGTTGATCTGTTTGCCGAACTGGTCCTCTTCATAGTTGAAACGTCGGATGAACTGTCCCATCTGCTTGGTCATGGCATAGAGGTGCGCTTCGTCGAATTGGACATCGCCGATGGATTGCGCCATGAGCGGAAGCGTCTCTATGCTCAGCAAGAGAGCGAAGGTTAAACAGAAAACGGAGAGCCGTTTTCCGTTTTCCGTTTTTCGTTTTCCGTTCATTTGTTTGCTGTTTCCTTCACCCTCATGTCGCCGAGCAGCACATCCCAGAAGCCGATCATGCGGCCGCCGATTTGGGTCTCTTTGCGTTTGACATAGACGGTGATGTCTTTTTTGGTGGTGTCCTTATAGGCGAGTTGGCCTTCTTTGTCGTAGCCGCGGAAGGTCTGGAAGATGGTGATGACGCCCACGTAGGTGCCGTCGGGTTGGCGTTGGAGGTCGGAGACATATTCGATGTTGTACCATTCAATCTCCACGCGGTCGTAGTTGAGGCGCATGAGGTGTTCAAAGTAGGGGCGCACCTTGTAGTATTTGATGTTGGTGGAGGAGAGTGACGACACGCCGATTTCCGCATTGTTCATGAAGAGTTCTTCGGCGCGGTCGATCACGCGGTTAGCTTCGCTCCAGGCGGTTTCCTTGGAGCCTACGATTTTGATGTATTTGCTAAGGTCTCTGACTTTCTCGAGGGCGAGGCTGTCGATGGCCTGTTTGCGTTCGAAACTCAGTTCATCTTGTGCCATGGCGGTACCTGCGGTAATCAGGACGATGGCGAGCATTGCCAATATCTTTTTCATGATGTTTCTTATTTTTTAATGAGTTCGAGTTCAATGATTTTTCCGCTATCGTTGACTTTGAAGGTTGCCACTTTGTTGCGTGACACCTTTTGGTCTTTGAGGTAGTTGAGGTAGTTCTCGATAGTCGTTGGTCTATCGTAGTCGTTGAATCCGCCGGCTTGGCTGATGATGATCAGCACGGGCACGTGGTTGGTGGAGAACAGTTCCAGGGTTTCGTTGATGATGTTGTTGGCTTGGGTGGTACTTGCGGCGGCGGCGATGCGGTTGAAGTTGGTTTCCAGCACGACTTTAGGTTGTTTGGCTTGGGCTTCTTCTTCGGCGCGTTTCCGTTCCTCTTCGGCGCGTTTGTCGGCTTGGGCGCGTTCGCGGGCCAGTTTCTTTTCCACTTGGAAGAGCAGGTCATCGACTTCGGCATTTTGGAGGTTCCAGTCCTTGATGGTCTGCACGCGGTATTCTTTTTCTTCGAGGGTCCAGTCGGTCTCGTCATCGAGGATGGCTGTCAGGTCGCGTACTGCTTCGGCGACTTTGGCGTTGTATTCGGCCTCAGCGGCTTCTCTGGCCAGTCTTTTCTTGCTCTTGCAGCTGGTGTTGCCACCTAAGGTGATGAGCGCGGCCAGGAGGATCATGACTACGGTTGTGATTTTGTTTTTCATGATGGTATGTTTTGTTACTTACTAACTCTAATTCGCTTAATTAATTGCAAAAATAGTAAATAAAAAACAATCCCGCCCGATAAGGCAGGATTGTTGAAAACTTATCTTGGAAACTGTTTAGTGTTTAGGCCCAGACTGTTGTTTTATCATTTCAAATAAGGCCAACAGCCCGTCCAATTGATTTGCTTGGTGAAAGTCGGTGTGTCGGAGTCTTCGTAATACTCGATTGTGGCGGAACCATCTTTGTTGTCGCTGGCGAAGTAGATAAGCATCGCTACGAGAAGGTTTTGGCGTTGCGCCTCAATGGTAAAACCATTTTCTGAGTATTCGGTAACGACCCAACCGCTGTTGAGTCCTGTGTCGGGGATTACCTTGCCAATGACTTTTACTTTCAGGCTCTTTCCCAGGGGCGTGATGGCGGCTACAGCGTAGGCTTGTGTGCCGTCGAATTGTGTCACATCTTTCACGAAGATGTTGGGTACGTTACCTTCAGGACCCGAACCCCAAATTTCCTGGGATGGATTGGCTTTGTTGGGATAGATGTATTCGGTAACTATTTCTTGGTGTGCCGCCTGGAACATGGTAATATAGGACTCGAAACCAGGGATTTCCACGTTCATTCCCATGTCGGCATAGTAATTCCGGAGGTATCGCTTGATATACCCCTGATTTTGTATTGCGATGTTATCGTTGAGCTTGTCGATCAAGGCTTGGTCGGAAATGACACCGTCGTCAGCGAAGTCAGTGGACAAGTTGGTCATGAGCAGTGTCAGTTCGGCAGGAAGGGTGGGAATCTCCATCATGTCGTAGGATGGCTTTTGAAGGATGATGGAGAAGGCGAGCAGCATGGCGTTGAAGTCGCCTTGCGAGGCGATGGACATCTGTTCGAAGCCTTGGTTGAAATGATCGGTCACCCCGAGAAAATCTTGAAATTCACCTTCTGCCTGTTGTTTAGCCTCAGTAAAGCTCATGCCCTCTCCAACGAGGGTTTCGATTCGGGCCTTGGTGATGTGGGTGAGCACGTTGATGTTGACCGTCTCCCCTTTACTTAGGTCAGCGAGGGCTTGCAAGGTGATTTGTGCTGATGAGAGTCGGCCAAGGACTTCGTTGAAGTAAAAGCCGTTGCCGGAAAGCAGGGCCAGATCCGATTCCATCTCGATGTTGTCGAGGCTGAAGCTGCCGTCGTCGGCAGTGATGGAGGTGGTAAACGACTTGCCTGTCTGGCCGAGGTTTTC
>JAGCPJ010000061.1 GCA_017965765.1 Bacteroidales bacterium | reverse complement strand
TATGCCACATAGTCACTATTGTTAATAACAGTATAGTCATCAGTGTTTAGGAACATTTCAGTTCCGCCATCAATACTTGCGTAATTGGCAGGAAAAAGATCATATTGTTTTGCGTTACCTGTAAAAAACTCTCTGTGATTGATAGCGGCGTCAATCCCACCGCATATTCCGCCTATCACTGCGCCACTTCCAAGCCCCATCAAACCTTCTTTCCAACCGTTTTGAAGGCTTTGTCTAAAATTATTACCTGCAAGCAACGAATTGCCTGTTCCCGAGATAAAACCACTTGCAAATCCTGACGCGGCTCCAGTACCAGCACCAGCCCAAAATCCAGTTGATGAAACCGTGGAAGAACCGACAAAACCAGATGCGAAACTTCCTCCAGCAATGGCTGCATTGACACCATTTCCTATAGCAAATCCCGCCACCCCTGCTAACGCCCCAATACCAGCAGCAACAAAAAAATCACCAACACCATTGACATTTCCTGCCACTATTTGAGTAAATGCGTTAAAGATAGCTCCAAGAGTAGCTGCGGCAATGAGATCATCTATTCCAAACACTTCTCCCGTTGGATCGCTATACATCACAGGATTATTCAAGCAGTAGCTGTACCTGTTGTAGTTCTGCGTGAAATCGGGGGCCTGCACGAAGGGATCAGGCGAGAAGAAGCGTCCGATGACGGGGTCGTAGAGGCGGGCGTTGGCGTTGACGACCTTGAAGCGGTCGTAATGCTCGTGGCCTGTGAAGCCGCGCCTGAAGGGGAACGAGACCGTGGCCTGTTTTCTGTCCCAACGCGTATAATCCATGCGGTTGCCCCAGGGGTCGAAATGGGTCTGCTGGACGATGACCTTGTTCTGGTTCATCACCTTGTTCCAGCTGCCCAGGTGGTCGGTGAGGATGTAGTAGAGGCTGTCGGCATTGCCGTTCTTCACATGCAGCGCCACCACACGCCCCTCGGCATAGATGTAGTCGAGATGGCGGGTGGCAAGGGAAGTGACTTCCTTCTCATATAGTTCCGAGACGCGGGTGTTTCGGTTAAAAAGATCATATATGAAATGCTCTTCCATGCTGCATCAATACGTTTTAAGTCATCGTACGTCAATTGCCCTAGAAGGATTCCTCTGAAACCATCCACTCAAAAAAAATCTTCGGCGTTGTCGTTTCATCATTTTCTCATACCTGCTTTCGGAAATAGCTTTAAAACTATTGATTTTAACAATGTATTCACCCAATTTGTAACTATCACTAATAATACTAATATCTCGCAAATATAACCTATTATTAGAATTAGGATTTGTATAAGATAAAAAAGATAGATATGCGGAATCACATAATGATACGTCTAAAGGAAAAATATACAGACCTTTATCTGTAACTACTTCGGATCCCCATAGGGTAAGATCATTCTTGCAAACACATAATACGGTGTCTTTGAGAGGGTGGTGGCTTTTATCAAGTAATTGTATTTCGAGCTTATAATATGATTGAGAGATACAACCTTTTGAAATAATGTATAAACAGAATAAAAGCACTAGTTTTTTCATATTCATAGTTTAAATATATATAATCCGTTTGTCTCAAACAAATAGTCAAATAAAAATTTTGATAGTCCCTTTTTTGATGGATCCGCAAACCAAATCCATTTTGGCGAATTAGAGGTCCATTGCCTGATTCTAACTAATGTCATTGTGTGTCCTCCGAATGTTGTTGCGTCTTCCACAACAATTGGATAATTGTTGCGAAATGCATCTTCTATTGTACCCACGGGCATAGTCGATGGATCTTCCACATTAAAACCTAAATTTTCAAAATATTCCTCTAGATGAGCTTGGGGGTGTGTTTCCAAATAAGCATCACCTAATTTCTTAAAATCATCTTGAGTTCGTGTTCCTCCATTCATTTTTTCAATGGATTCCAGTGTAGCATTCTTACAATTCGACGGATTGTTTTGAAGAACGTTTTGATAGTTCTTTAACGAAATATCAAGATATGGTTTTTGTCCAGTTAAAGGATGATTCCCCTTCATATAAGCGGAGTAGCCCCCAATTAAACCACCTACAACACCACCCGACACACCTTGTTTTATTCCATTGTCAAAAGCAAATCCAAGGGATTTGGTAAAACTTTTTGTCTGCATTAACCCATTCCCAAGACCTGAAGAGAAACCATTAACAAACCCGCCTGCGAAACCAGAACTAAATCCTCCAATAACACCTAATGACGATGGCATGGCAATGACGGACCCACAAAATCCAGCACTAAAGGAAGACCCAGCGTACACGGAGGCTATGCCAGCACCTACGCCAGCGCCTAATGCACCAGCAGCTGCGCCTATTCCAAAATATGCCAAACCTTGCCATGTAAACTCT
The DNA here is from genome assembly GCA_017965765.1 of Bacteroidales bacterium. Taxonomy (GTDB): domain Bacteria; phylum Bacteroidota; class Bacteroidia; order Bacteroidales; family F082; genus Limimorpha. The sequence continues at coordinate 26,411 of JAGCPJ010000061.1, read as the reverse complement.
GCACCATTTGCAAACCAATTAACGACCCCTCCAATAATTGCTCCTGCAATGATATGCCAAAACTCTCCATCCGGGTCGCTATACATCACCGGGTTGTTCATGCAGTAGCTGTACCTGTTGAAGTTCTGTGTGAAGTCGGGGGCCTGCACGAAGGGATCGGGCGAGAAGAAACGGCCGATCACCGGGTCGTAGAGGCGGGCGTTGGCGTTGACGACCTTGAAGCGGTCGTAATGCTCATGGCCGGTGAAGCCGCGATGGAAGGAGAACGAGACCTGGGTCTGCGGCGTGTTCCAGGAGGAGTATTCCATGCGGTTGCCCCAAGGGTCGAAATGGGTCTGCTGCACGATGGTCTTGTTCTGCCTCATCACCTTGTTCCAGCTGCCCAGGTGGTCGGTGAGGACGTAGTAGAGGCTGTCGGCATTGCCGTTCTTCACATGCAGCGCCACCACACGCCCCTCGGCATAGATGTAGTCGAGATGGCGGTACTGGTTGCCTATGGTATATTCAACCATCTTGTTCCCAAGTTTTTTTGTTGTCTTTTAGTTGTGGCTAAATTACAAAAAAAATGAATATTTACTCGGTTATCTGACGCCATCGTCTGTTTCCGCTACCTGCGAGACCAAAGTACCGGATCTTCCTCCTGCCTCTCCGGGGCGTATTCCTTTTGCATCAAAGCAGAAACGTCAGCATCGCTCAGCCCCAGCAGATACAAGCAACAATAAATGAGATCTCCGTTGGAAAGATTCGGATCGCTGTCGGGACGATGACAGGCCGTCAGCGCCAAAAACAAAATTGCCCCTATAAAACATCGAAGTTTCATAGGGGCAAAGATAAACGTTCTTTACTATCTAGTCAAGTCGGATAACCTCTTTATTGGTTGCTGTGTCTTTCAGCTTTCAACTTTCCACTCGGTGATACTCCGTTCTTCGCTGGAGAAACACACGCCAATCTTGAATAGCTTCCTCGGATCGGAGGCAAAGGGCGCGGCATATTGTTTTTCCTCAATCTGCTGTAGAGCTTCCTCAGCGCTCTTATCGACCTTCAGTTCCAGGATATAGATGTAATCCTTGGTCTGGAGGGTGACATCCATGCGTCCCTTGCTGGTGTGGCGTTCCATTTGGACGTAGAAGCCCATGAGCTTGAAAAGCACCAGCAGCGAGTTCTGGAAATAGACTTCCAGTTTTCCGGTCAGTTGGTAGTCGCCGTCAGCGTAGAAAGATTGGAGGATGGTCATGAACTGCTCGGGGTCGCCGTTTCTGACCGATTCAACAAAATTCACAATGTTGAAAACACCGTTTCGATTTCCTCCGTGGTAATAGACCGACATGAACCGTACAAAGCCCTGTTCCACTTCCCTATTCGGGAAATCAAGAAGATAGGTTGAAAACTCGGGGTTGAAACCCGTGATGGTCAGGTAGCCGCTCTGGAAGAAAAGCGGTATCGGGTCGCTGTACATCGCGTCGATGGCATCGAGGTCGGCGGCACTCTTTTGCTCGGTGGTGAGGCGGTCAAGCGGATAGTCACATTTCTTGATCACCTCCACAAGGAAGTTTGGGGTTCCCGTGGCAAACCAATAGTGTTTAAAAACGCCGAACCCCAAGACATTCAACAGACTGAAGGGATTATAAATTCCGGGAGATCCTGGGAAGAAATGGTAGCCGTCGTATTCTTGTTTCAGCCGTTCGTAGCATTGCTCTTTGGTGAAGCCGTTGGCGGTGGCGATTTCTCCCACACGCTCATCGAAATATTGATGAAGTTCTCTTTCACTGAAACCGCAGATATCGGCATATTGAGGCAACATGGAGATATCAATGAGGTTGTTCAGCCCGCTGAAAATGCTCAGGTGGGAGAACTTGGTGACACCGGTGAGCATGGCGAAACGGATGTACTCGTCGCAGCTCTTGATGTTGGAATAAAAGGCTTTGAGGATCTTGCGATATTCCTCCTGGAGCTCGGGATTTCCGATGGCTTCCAGCAGCGGTTTGTCGTATTCGTCGATGAGGATGACCACTTTCCCTTCGGGAGACTGTCGGGCAGCGTTTGCAATCACATTGCGAAATCTGGTAGAGATGTCTTCGCCTTCTTTCTTAATGCTGAATTCTTTTTCCCATTCGGAAAGAAACATGCCAATCAAACCAGTAAGCGCTTCGGGTGTGGTGTATAAGGCGGTGTTCAGGTCGATATGCAGCACGGGGTATTGCTTCCATTCCTTCTCCAGTTTTGAGATGGCCAGTCCTTCGAACATCTCTTTCTTCCCTTGGAAGTAGGATTTCAGCGTGGAGAGCAGCAGGCTTTTGCCGAACCTCCTGGGCCGGCTCAGGAAAAAGCATTTCCCTTCTGAGGCCAGTCGAAAAATATGAGCGGTCTTGTCCACGTAAGCAAAGTCATCCTCGCGGATGTTCTTGAATGTCTGGATGCCGATGGGATATTTCATCTCTTCTTCGTTTTCATCAGCAAAGATAATCGGTTTTTCTGTCATGCGCAATAATTTTAAAAACTTATCAAGCGCAAAGATAACAGAAATATTTTAATAATTAATACAATATTAATTAATTTAAATTGCTATTATTAAAAATCATTCATCGCCAATACTGTAAGCGTCATCAGCTTCTCCAACACCGAAGGACTGTGGAACAGCCGGGTAACTTCTTGGGAGAGTTCGGGATGACCACTCAACAAGGCGATATGTTCCTGATAATAGTTGTTGAAGAATTTCCGCATCTCGGGATCGGTATCGTACCAATAATCGTAGGGATTCATGGAGGAATCCTTGCGGACACGGGAAGAGGTCAAGCCTAGACCGAAGGCTGTTTTACGGCCGATTTTCAGGCCTTTTCGGAACGCCCGGTGACCGAAATCCATGGCCTTTTGGAAACTGGTGACAGGCACTCGTTTGCGGCTGGTGGGCACCTCCAATGCATCGGGATAATAACCTTCCACCCATCTCCAATAGAGGTTGTGACTGCGACGCATGGCCACGGGCAAACCATAACAATAAGCCATGAAGTCCACGTCAACGAAGGGCGACAATGCAAAGGTGTATTGCTTCCTGATAAACCAGGACGACATGGCGCCCATGAAGCCACGGGTGTAAAGCGCATACAAGTCCTGATTCTCAAACCGTTCCGGATTGGGGTCATACTTCAAAGGCAAACGATGGGAGAGCCGCACGGCATCGGGATCGACCCTAAGGTCGTCGCTATGAACGAAGGTGCCGATGACAATATCTCCCAACTGGCCCGTCTGCTCAGCACCAAATTGCGCGAAGTCCAGCTTGGAAAGCAACCGGGCACCGCCGGTGATGCCTGTATAGAGATACGTCCCGAAATTGCCCCTTACCAACTCATCGATATCATAGATGAACCGATGGTCATCAAGAGCTTCGAAGACCATCTCATTGCCGAAATGCTTGGAAGCAGCCTTGCTCAGCATCTCTTCCTCACTGCCTGTCTGACTGTAGCTGATGTTGGTGATAGGACCGTAACCCATGGCCTTGGCCACACAGTTCACCATCCTGGAGTCCATGCCGGCACTCATATCCACCAGATGTCGGGTATAGCCGTATTCCAAATCCTTGTCGAAACAACGTTTCACCGCCCGACGGAATAGCTTGTCTATATTTTCAATCGCTTCATCCTCGGTGACTTGCAAGTTGTCCGAATGGAACTGATGGTATCTCCGTTCCGTCCAAGTACCGTTTTCCAGATAAAGCGCTTTCCCTGCGCGCAACCGTTTGACCTCGCTCACAAAGGTGGCGTCATCCACAAGATAGCCGAAAGTAAGCATCCAATGGGCCGCTTTCTCATCTAACGTTACTGGTATCTGGTGGTCCTTCAGAAAGTCCAAAAGCATGTTGTAGTTGGACGAAAAGGCCTGAAGTGTAGCGGATAGATAGTAAAATACGGCGGAGTCGCCCGTCTGGTTGGTGAAGACAACGGCGTGACCCGTCTGTTTTTCGTAAAACAATCCCGTGAATGGTCCTCGGAATTCATTGAAGAAGTCATCCGGCTTGGATTGGTGCATTTTCAGGACCAAATCCAAGAAATCGGTGGTATGGTATTGTTCAAAGAGCTCGTGTTGGTTCAAGATGAGACCGTCGATCACCATGGCATTGGCATCGCCACACACGTTTAGATGGTCATGTTCGAAACGGCATTTACCGGATTCATGAAGTGAGCATCCGGTCTCTTTATCAAAACAAGCGATCCAGTCGTTCATGGCTTATCCAAAGAGCTCTGTTGCCAAGTCATAAACGGTGGCTACGGGCACCACTTGGATATGGAACCGTTTGATGTCAAGGCCTTTGGCGTTATACTTCGAGATGAAGATCCTTTCAAATCCCAGTTTGTCGGCCTCTGCGATACGGGCGTCGATACGGGTAACGGCGCGGATCTCACCGGAGAGTCCTACCTCGGCGGCAAAGGCAGTCCTATTGTCGATAGGGATGTCGGCGTTGGACGAGAGCACGGCGGCCACCACGGAGAGGTCGAGGGCCGGGTCGTCGCTACGGATGCCTCCAGCGATGTTAAGGAAGACATCCTTCATGTTGAGTCGGAAGCCTGCACGCTTCTCCAATACGGCCAGCAGCATATTCATCCTACGCGTGTCGAAACCCGTGCTGGAACGTTGCGGGGTGCCGTAGGCCGCCGTACTTACCAAGGCCTGGGTCTCGATGAGCATGGGACGCTGTCCTTCCATAGTGGCGGCAATGGCAATGCCGCTGACTTCTTCATCGCGTTGCGACAGCAGGAATTCGCTGGGGTTGGTGACTTCGCGCAAGCCGTTGGCATTCATCTCGAAGATGCCCAGCTCCGAGGCGGAACCGAAGCGGTTTTTGGTGGTGCGAAGGATGCGGAAGCCATAATGACGGTCGCCTTCAAACTGCAGCACGGTGTCAACGATATGTTCCAGGATCTTGGGACCGGCGATGCTGCCGTCCTTGGTGATATGGCCGATAAGGAACACCGGTACCTGATACGTCTTGGCGATCTTGTTCATCTCAGCGGCGGTCTCCCGAATCTGGCTGATGGTACCCGCCGTGGCATCGACGTATGGGGAACTCAGCGTCTGGATGGAGTCGATGATGACCAAGTCGGGTTGCACGTCCTTGAAGTGTTTCAGGATCTCTTTCGTGTCGGTCTCGGTGAGGATCAGGCAGTTCTCGTTTTGGATCCCCACCCTATCGGCGCGCATCTTGATTTGGGTCTGGCTCTCCTCTCCGGAGATGTATAGCACTTTCTTACCGTTCAGCCGCAAGGCTGTCTGTAGCAGCAAGGTCGATTTACCGATGCCTGGCTCGCCGCCTACCAGCACTAGGGATCCCAGCACGAGACCACCTCCCAGCACCCGGTTGAGTTCCTCGTAGGGAAGGATGATCCTTTGCTCCTCCGCGTTAGTAATCTCTTTGATGAACGTTGGCTGTTGGCTATTGCCGGTTAGCAGTTTTCCGTTCTCCGTTTTCCGTTTTCCGTTTTCAACTACTTTCTCCTCCACGCACGTGTTCCATTCTCCGCATGCCGGACATTTGCCGAACCATTTGGGTGACTCGTTGCCGCAGGATTTGCAGAAGAACACGGTTTTTTCCTTGGTAGCCATGACTTAAGGGGTTTAGGGTTACTTGGAGTGGTCTTTCTTCCGGGTCGGAGAGAAAAGATAGATGATCAGCAGGATCAGGAAGATGGACACTGGCACGCTAAGCAGGATACGCAGCAAGGCCTGTCCAACGAGGTGGAAGCTGAACCCTTCGAGCATGAACAGCACGAAGTTATGGACGGTCACCATACACAGGGCATAGCGGAGAAACCAAGCGAAGCCCAGCTGGTTGACGTTGGGTTCTTTGATGTTCTCGAACTTCTGGCTGCCGGAGATGATGCTGATGATGGTAGGCCGACAGAAGGCCATGAAGGTGGTGGCGCCGGCATGCATTCCCAAGGTACCCATGAAGAGGTCGATGGCCAGTCCGACGCCGAAACCGGCGAGCAACAGCTGCCAACCCCGAATATTGATCGGGAGCAGCATCACGAAGATGAGATAGATGTAAGGGTGCACATAACCACCCAACCGGATATGGTTGACGATGAGCACCTGGGCGACCACCAGGGCGATGAAACGGATGATATTCAGCACGGTCCTGTTCATAGCTTCGGTTGGTTGTTGAATAGCGAATCCAGTTCCGCCTTGTTGGTGTGATGGATGACATAGACGTTCTTCAGGGAAGAGAAGTCGGTGGCAAATCGCACTTTGGCGCGGTTCAGGGCGCCTGTGGACGATTTCAGGGGTTCCTCCACGGTTCCTGCGATGAGGTTTTCGGGAAAGATATAAGAATAAGAGCTGGTGACGAGGGTGTCGCCTTTGCTTAGCGTCAGATGGGTGGGGATGTCCTCCACGATGCCGTAGCGGTAGTTGGAGGTCTCCCAACGAAGGTTGGCCAGCTGTCCGCTTTCCTTGAAGCGCACGCTGATGGTGGAGTAGCTGTGCAGGAGGCTCATCACGGAGGCATAATGGGCGCTGACGTCGGCCACGATGCCGACGATGCCTTCCGTGGAGATGACGCCCATATCCTTCTCGATGCCGTCAGCGCGTCCCTTGTCAATCATGATGTAGTTGTTCGGCCGGTTGAGGGTGCTGTTGACCACCCGTGCCGGGATGAATTCATAGATCGTGTCGGCGTTGACGTATTCCACGTAGCTGGTGGTCGTGTCGGTGACCACGGCCAGTTGGCGGCGCAACAGGGCGTTTTCCTCGGCAAGGTCGCGGTTGATCTTGCCCAAACGGAAATAGTCGCCAACGTTGGTGCCGGTCTCATAGATTTTCCCGACGATGTCGTTGGTCGTATTGATCCTCCGTTGCCGGTGAAAACCCTGGGTGAGCGTCAACATCACGATACACAACACTTCGAGCACCAGGAAGAGGATGACGAAGTGGTGTTTTTGTATGAATCGTATGAGGTTGTACATTATTTGATCAAGAAGGTGAAGCGGTCGAAGTTCTTCAGGGCGATGCCCGTACCTCTTGCCACGGCGCGCAGCGGGTCTTCAGCCACATGGATCGGCAGCTTGGTCTTGGCGGCCAGACGTTTGTCGAGGCCACGCAGCAAGGCGCCACCACCCGTGAGGTAGATACCGGTGCGGAAGATATCGGCGGCCAGCTCGGGTGGGGTCAGCTCAAGGGCGTTGAGCACGGCGGTCTCGATCTTCATGATACTCTTGTCCAGGCAGTGGGCGATCTCGGAGTAGTTGACTTTGATTTCCTTCGGGATGCCGCTCAGCATGTCACGACCCTGCACGGCGAAATCTTGCGGCGGGTTGTCGAGTTGCGGGATGGCGGCGCCGACTTCGATCTTGATGCGTTCGGCGGAGCGTTCACCCACGATGATGTTGTGCTGCTTGCGCATGTATTCCTCGATGTCGGCGTTGAAGTCGTCGCCGGCGATACGGATGGACTTGTTGTTGACGATGCCACCCAAGGCGATGACGGCGATTTCGGAGGTACCGCCACCGATGTCGATGATCATGTTACCCGTCGGCTCCAGCACGTCGATGCCGATACCGATGGCGGCGGCCATGGGCTCGTGGATCAGACGGACCTCTTTGGCGCCAGCCTGCTCAGCGGAGTCTTTGACGGCGCGTTCCTCCACCTCGGTGATGCCCGAAGGGATGCAGATCACCATCTTGAGGCTGGGGGGGAACAAGGTGTTCTTGAAGTTGATCATCTTGATCATCTCGCGCAGCATGTGTTCTGCCGCCTGGAAGTCGGCGATGACGCCGTCTCTCAACGGACGGATGGTCTTGATGTTTTCGTGTGTCTTGCCGTGCATCATCATGGCTTTCTTGCCCACGGCGATGATTTTCTTGGTATCGCGCTGGATGGCCACAATGGAGGGTTCATCCACAACGACTTTGTCGTTATATATGACAATCGTGTTGGCCGTACCGAGGTCAATTGCGATTTCTTTGTTCAAAAATGAAAAAGCGCCCATTATTTTAATAGTTAATAGTTATTCAGTTGTTTTTAGTTTTCCGTTTTCCGTTTTCCGTTTTCCGTTAATGCTTAAAGTGTCTATAGCCCGTAAAGACCATGCTGATCTCATGTTGGTCGCAGCAATCGATGGACTCCTGGTCGCGCACTGAGCCGCCAGGTTGGATGATGGCGGTGATGCCTGCTTCGTGGGCCAGCTTCACGCAGTCGTCAAAGGGGAAGAAGGCGTCGGAGGCCAGCACGGCACCGTTGAGGTCGAAGTCGAACGACTTGGCTTTTTCGATGGCCTGCCGCAAGGCGTCGATTCTGGAAGTCTGTCCGATACCCGAAGCGCACAGCTGTTGGTCCTTGGCCAACGTGATGGCGTTGGAGCGGCTGTGTTTGACGACCTTGTTGGCGAAGATCAGGTCGCGGATCTCCGCTCTTGACGGTGCGGCTTGGGTGACCACCTTGAAGTCGTCGAGACGCTCCGTGTGCAGGTCGCGGTCTTCCATCAGGTAGCCGTTCAACGCCGTCTTGACGGTGACGCGTTTGTACTGGTCTTCCTTCAGGCGGAGGACGATACGGTTTTTCTTGGTGAAGAGCAAGTCGAGCACGCCGGGACCGTAGTCGGGGGCGACGATGACTTCGACGAAGAGTTTGTTGATCTCCTCGGCGGCATCGAGGTCGATGGGCCTGTTGCACACCAGCACGCCGCCGAAAGCCGACACCGGGTCGCCCGCCAAGGCGGCGAGATAGGCTTCCTTGACGGTGGGACGGCAGGCGATGCCGCAGGGGTTGTTGTGCTTCAGGATGGCAAAGGCGGTGTCGTCGAACTCACGGATCAAAGAGAGTCCCGCTTCAAGGTCTAGCAGGTTGTTGTAGGAAAGGTCTTTCCCATGCAGCTTCTCAAACATGGCGTCCATATCCCCATAGAACACGCCTTTCTGATGGGGGTTCTCACCATAGCGCAGCACGGTGCCTTTGGCTTCGGTGATGCGCAAGCTACGGCTTTCGTCGTCCTTGGCGAACCAATTGTAGATGGCACTGTCGTAATGCGAGCTTTCTGCGAAGGCATAGCAGGCAAAACGGCGGCGATCCTCCAACGATGTTGCACCTTGGCCATCGCGCAACAGCTGGATCAACTCGTCGTAATGCTTCCGGGAAGGCACGATGAGCACATCGTTGTAGTTCTTGGCACCGGCACGGATGAGGGAGATGCCTCCGATATCGATCTTCTCAATGATGGTAGAGGCGTCATCGGTGCTCGCCACGGTTTCCTCGAAAGGATACAGATCGACGATCACCAAGTCAAAGGCCGGGATCTCGTATTGGGCCATCTCGCGCTGGTCCGACTCCAGTCCCGTCCTGCCCAAAATACCTCCAAACACCTTCGGATGCAAGGTCTTGACGCGCCCTCCGAGAATCGAAGGATACGAAGTGAGCGACTCCACCGTCTTGACCGTGGGATCCATGCGCTGAATGTAATCGTAGGTGCCACCGGTAGAATATATTTGTACGCCTTGTTCTTTCAACAAAGCAACAATCGTATCAATTCCAGTTTTGTAATAAACTGATATTAAGGCTGTTTTAATTGTTTTCAAAAATTTTAAGATTTGAGGGTTTTGATATTGCAAGATTATTAAAAATAAGGACACCACGCAACCATGTTTTTTAAAAAATATGCACTTTGTTTTCAACAAGGATCTTATCTTGAAAAGAAAAAAAGTTTAATTTGTATATTATTGACAATCAGTGTTTTATAAATAAATGTAATTCTAAATAAAAAACATTTATAAAAAGATGTTTTTTTTTCTTATTTTTACGGATTCAAAATTAGATCATGGAGACAAAGTGGATTTTAAATAAACAAGTTGACAGTCAATTGGTTGCCAATATTGTCAAGGAACTCAACATTGATGAGAACCTTGCCACTTTGCTTGTCCAGCGTGGCATTACCAACTATAATGAGGCGAAAGTCTTCTTCCGTCCCTCGCTTACCCAGCTGCACGATCCGTTCCTGATGAAGGACATGGACAAGGCGGTGGACCGCGTCGTGAAGGCCATCGACAACAACGAGAAGATCCTGATCTACGGCGATTACGACGTGGATGGTACGACGGCCGTGGCGGTGGTTTACACGTATCTAAAGAAATTCTTCAAGAAAAAGAAGATCGAGTTCTACATCCCAGACCGTTACGACGAAGGGTACGGCATCTCCTACAAGGGCATCGACTACGCGGCGGACAACGACTTCAAGTTGGTCATTGCCTTGGACTGCGGCATCAAGGCCGTGGAGCGTATCCAGTACGCCAACGAGAAGGGTGTCGATTTCATCATCTGCGACCATCACCGGGCTGGTGACGAGCTGCCGGCGGCCGTGGCGGTGCTCGACCCCAAACGGAACGACTGTGAGTATCCCTACAAGGAGCTCTCTGGTTGCGGCGTGGGCTTCAAGCTGGTCACAGCCTTGTCCATGCGCCTCAACCTGCCCATTGAAGAGGTGTATGAGCTGCTGGACCTGCTGGCGGTAAGCATCGCTGCCGACATCGTTCCCATCACGGGCGAGAACCGCGTGCTGGCTTATTACGGCTTGAAGCAACTCAACAAGAAACCCCGTCCCGGCATCGAAGCCATCCTCCAACATGCCAACATCTACCGCCGCGAGGACGACCCCGACCGTGTCGATGGCGAAAACGACAATGCGCTTACCCGCGAGCTGACCATCAGCGACTTGGTCTTCCTGATCGGTCCGAGGATCAACGCAGCCGGCCGTATCGACAAAGCTTCCGACTCCGTGCGCCTGTTGCTGGCCGAGAAACATGAACACGCCTACAAACTCGCCGCCAACATCAACGAACTCAACGACACCCGCCGTGAGCTCGACAACGGCATCACCGAGGAGGCGCTGAACATGATCGCCGATGACGAAGAGCTACTGAATGCCCGTAGTACGGTGATCTTCAACGAGAACTGGCACAAGGGCGTCATCGGTATCGTGGCGTCAAGGCTGACGGACTACTACTACCGCCCCACCATCGTGCTGACCCGCGCCAACGACCTCATCACGGGATCGGCACGCTCCATCAAGAACTTCGACATCTACGATGCCATTGACCACTGTTCCGACCTGCTGGAACACTTCGGAGGCCACAAATACGCGGCTGGCCTTTCCATGAAACCCGAAAATGTGGATGAGTTCCGCCGTCGTTTCGAGGCTTACATCCGCGAGCATCTCACCCCGGAAGACCTGGTGCCGGAACTGGAAGTCGATATCAAAATCAACTTCCGCGACATCACCTCCAAGTTCATGCGCATCTTGAACCAGTTCGCCCCCTTCGGTCCTGGCAACATCTCCCCCGTGTTCTGGTCCGACAATATCGTGGATACCGGAGGATCCCGCCCCGTGGGTGGACACAAGCACTTGAAACTCACCATGCGACAACTCGGCAGCGAAGATTCCTGCACCTTCTCTGGCATCGCCTTCCAGAAGGGCGACCTCTTCGCACGCATCCACAGCGGCGAGCCCTTCAGCATCTGCTACAACCTGGAATACAACTACTGGCAAGGCAAGACCACCTTGCAGCTTAATGTCAAGGACATTAAATTCAAAGAGAATTTCTGATCAAAGCAGGAATTTGACGATTCCGTTGATGATAAAGTAAAGTCCAAACGCCACCAATGCACATCCGATGACGATGTTCATGATGCGGATGCGTTTCGCATTGAAGAACCGCTTCAAGAAAGAAGCACCCTTGGCTTTTAAGAGCTCCAAACCCAGGGTGGTAATCAACACAATGCCGAAAAACAACATGAGTTTGAGCTTGTCGCCTTCCATGTTTCCCGCCGCGATAGCCACCGTGCTGAACCAAAAGATCCATACAAAAGGATTCAAGATGTTGAGTACGAAGCCCTTGCCTAGGAAAACGAACCATTTCGGCGTGGCATCCTCGTTTTTGAAACCTTTCTTGTTCTCGTCTATAATCTCGTTGGTGCGCTCCTTGATGCCCTTGAAGTTGTCCTCCTTGACCTTCCTGGTGTAAGTAAATACCCCGAATAGGATCAGGATGATGCCGGCACCCAAGCTGAAAAGGAACATCTCACGGTCGTTGTTAGCCACCACCTGGATGGAGGTCAACACACAGAGCGACACCATCAGCAAGTCGTTGAGGCACACCCCGAGGGCGAACCATGCGGCTGAGCGGAATCCCCTGTGGATGCTGGTCTGCAACATCGTGATGAACGCCGGTCCGAAGCCGAAAACCAGCGACAGGGTGACTCCCAACACTATGGCATCAAAGATGAAATTGAACATACCCGGCTTCTTACTTCTGTCTTCTTACTTCTGACTTCTCAAAAACTCCACCCACATCTCATAGCGCTGACCTTTCAGGACGCGTGGGAACTTGGTGGCACCACCCCACTTGCCAATCTTCTCCTCCATGAATCTATAGAACAACTCCGTCGGCAACACGTCGATGAAGAGCTCCTTGATGGCCTCGGTGCGTTCCACGGCATAGTCGTCGTTGAGCTTGCAGAGGTATTCGTCAATCTTCTTGATGGCCACCTGCGGGTCGATGGGATCGTCAGAACCCAGGTACCAGTGGTGCGCGTACATCGTGTCGTGCTTGATACCTGCCACGGTGAACTCCGTGATGTTGACACCCAATTCATTGGCCAGCATGTCCACCGCCTGGGTCATATTGTCTTGCGAGAGGTGTTCGCCTGTGATGCTCAGGAACTGCTTGGTGCGGCCAGTGATGGCAATCTCGTAACGTTCCTTGTTGAGGAACTTGATGGTGTCGCCGATGAGATAACGCCAGGTACCTGCACAGGTGGAAAGCAGGATGGCATAGTCGGTGTTTTCTTCTACTTCACTGAGTAACAATGTTTTAGGATGCTCAACGATATTACCGTTCTCATCAAAGTTCTCCTCGTTGAAAGGCACGAACTCGAAATAGATACCATTATCGAGCAGCAGCTGCATCACACGTTTCTTCAGATCCACTTGGTAAGCGATGTAGCCTTCGGAGGCGAGGTAGCTTTCCACAAAGATCACCTCTTTGCCAAACAGTTTCTCGAAGCTCTTCTCGTAGGGAGCGAAGGCGACGCCGCTATGGACATAGACGGCGAGGTTAGGCCAGATATCGTGGATGGTCTTGAGGTTGTATTCCTTAATGATGCGTTCCAGAAGGATCTGCACCCAGGCGGGCACGCCGACGATGACGCCGATGTCCCAGGTGGGAGCGGCTTTCACCATCTCGTCGAGTTTCTCCGACCAATCTTTGATCTTGGAGATGCGCTGACCGGGCTTGTAGAAGAACTCGAACCACTTGGGAATGCGGCCTGCGGAGATGCCTGAGAGGTCGCCGGCATAGTAACCGCCTTTCCGACTGTAGGAGAGGTCCGTGCTGCCCCCGATCATCAAGACACCACGGTTGTAGAACTCCACGGGGAAGTCGTACCGCACCGCCGAGGCAAACTGACGGATGCTGGCCTTGGTGATCTTGGAGTTGAGCTCACGGGTGATGGGGATGTATTTGCTGGAGGCTTCGGAGGTACCGCTACTCAAGGCAAAATACTTGATCTTGCCAGGCCAAGCCACGTTGTGCTCCCCTTCCAATGCCCGGTACCACCATTCATCGTGCATCTTGTTGTAGTCGAACACAGGGACATTTTTACGGAAGGCTTCCATCGGGTTTTTCGACAGCAGGATGTCCGTGAAATGGTATTGGCGGCCGAAGTCCGTGAACTGTGCCTTACGCAACAATTTCTTCAGCTCTCTTTCCTGAGCCTTGACGGGTTTCAGTTTTTTCTGTTTGTATTCAACTGGGATGTTTTTCAGCTCAGCAGCTGTTTTTACTAAGGTTCCAAGCAAAGGAGAAGCCATGGTTGCGAATTCTTGTTTGATTAAGGCTGCAAAATTAATAAAAAAATATTACTTTTGCACGCTCAACAGTATTAACAACTAAAATGGACGTTCCTTTAGACGACGTGAACTCGCAGTTCACATTTACCTACGACGATATCAAAGGCACCGTACACGTCGTAGATCATCTCACCGGTGAAGAATACGATTTATTGAAAGAAGATACCGGCTGGTTCGACGCCGAGTTCAAGTTTGATGTTTGAATAAATGCGGAATGCGGAATTGTTACCTCCGGAGGCTAATTCCGCATTCCGCATTCCGAATTCTTAATTCACTACAAGCTTCTTGGTCTCCATCGCGCCATTCTGGCTGATGATGTTCACCAGGTAGATGCCCTTGTTCCAATTTGAGGCATCAATATAGTTTTCCGTTCTCCGTTTTCCGTTTTCCGTTTCAAACACTTTCTGTCCCACCAGGTTATAGACCTCAACCTTGGCAACGTTGGCGCCTTCCACGGTAAACTGGCCTGAAGTCGGGTTGGGATAGAGTTTGGTCTCCGCTGTGACTTCAGTGACGCTCAGTAGGTCTTCATCAATAAAGACTTCATAAATGAGGTTTCTGTCATCCGACTCGATGATGACCCGAGTATTCACCATGCCTTTACCCACAACTGGATAGGGTCGGAGGGTAATATAGAAAGTCTCGCCTGCTGACAAACTATAGGGTAAGTCATTGTAACTCAACGCTAACCAATACCCATCGTTTTCTACTTCTTCGTAAACAGCAGTGATTTCAATCGGCGTATGAGTGCCATAGTTTCCGTTGACCACGGCAATCTCAACCTCAGGTTCATTGATAGTCAACTCTGCTACAGGTGCACCTGGAATATACAAGCCCATATCATAGGCCACATCACTTACCATAGCGGTAACCTGGTATTGACCCAGCGATGTTAAAATCTGGATATTGTAGGAAAGATCGGCCTTCAAGGGCGGAGTCTGCAGTGTTACTTCCACCGTGACCGACTCACCTGCGTGCAATTCATAAGGCAAGGTAGGTTCCCAGATGTTTAATGCGGAACCTGCTTCGGGTTCAATGGTTTCGATGGTCACATCACCTTCTGTTCCATTAATAATATTAAATGTTTTGGTTTGTCCCATATCTGAGAACCACAATGTGTCTGGTGTAATTGTCAGTTCGCTTGTAGGATTGAACGCGCCCACGGTGAAATGATGCGGATCCAGTTCGGCGAAAACCGGCTGGGTGTAACGGTGATTCGACTCATCGGCACCGAATACATAGTAATCGATTTCTGCACCGGCTTGGAAACCTGTGATGTAACCCACATATTCGTCGGGGTTGCCTGTAGCAGTCATGTGGGACACTTGATATTCACCGCCGTCGATGCTGTAATAAACCAAGAGGGAATCGGATTTCAAAGGCTCGCCGCTGTAGGCGATGAACTTGCTCACCACGGGATAGGAGGCTTGCCATTCCTGTTCGCCGTGCAGTACTTCGCGATGATCGACAAAAAGCATGTTGAAGTCCATCACGCCACGGGTGCGGCAGTGCAGGGCGTCGGTGTTCTCCCAGCTAATGCTCCAGTCGTTGTTATACACCGGAACGATGTTGTAGCCGGGCATGGCTTCTTGATACACAGCGATGGCACCTTGGTTGTAAGAGGCGTTATCGCCCATCGGCACATAGACTGAATGGTTGAGGATCAAGCTATTGGTGTAGGGAGCCAGGGTATAGCCGCCCGGTTCCGGCACACGATACACATGGTAGGGATAGCCCCAGCAGCAGTTGGTGGTGGCGAAATAGTTGGCCACGGCATCGTAGTCGGCGGCGTGGCTGTTGCTGGCGGGCAACTGGGCGATCAAGATCTTGTCGGGAGCGAGGTATTTTCCCCAGCAGTCCACGTGGGCGATGTAGTCGCCTTGCGGGTCGATGGTGACGTGATACGGATCGATGCCCAGATAGTCGCGCATCTTGTTGCGGACGTTGGTCTCGTTGTTGCCATTTTCGTTGAACACCAGCTCATCGCTCACACCATGGCCGCGGCCGTCTTCCATCATGTTGCCACCCGTATGCTGGAGGTTCATGCCGTACAGCGGGATGTTCCAGAAGTTGGCAAACACTTGCGACATGTTGTCGTCGTTGGGACGGGGACGGTTGTAGCGGTTATCGACGATGGCGGGGTTGCGGTCTTCGAAAATATACCACGGACCGTAGTCGCGCACCCAGTAGGAATCCGATGGGGCATTCACGAACGTGACATTGCTCATGTTGACACCTGCGCTTTGGAAACTGCTTTGCGCACTGCTTTGGTACGATGATGAAACAATGCAATAGACCATGCAGTTGTTCGACAAGTCAACCACCAAGCTGGTAGGGATGCCGAGGGGATAACGGATCATCACACCTTGCATGGGTTCGAATTCACCCACAAAACGGGGTTCTCCCGCAGGTGGATCTGTCTCCACGAACATTTCGTTTCTGACAGGGGTGTTCATCTCCTCTTCGGAGAGATAGTGCCAACGCGCCCAATCGGGTTTGCGTTCTTGTGCCTGAACAGTCATCACAGCTGTCAGCGCAAGGATAGTGACAAGGGAAAACAGTTTTTTCATGGTATGCTTTGTGTTTGTTTTCATCTTAGAGCGGCAAAGATAATATTTTTTATCTTTGTGGGTGAATATAAATTAGCAATGAAAGCTTCCATTTCTTACCAGGAATTGCAACGGCTGATCGCCGAACAGACCCAGCAGCCCATCAGTTTCGAGTTTGTCGATCCCAAGACCGTCAAGGTGTTGTACGAGCTGAACCTGGGCTTGATGAAAAAAAAGGTCGGGATTGACTTGAAGGTGCTGGAGATCGCTGGTACCAACCTCCGAGTGCGGTATGCTGCCGGTTTCGGCATGGATCGCATGGTCGGGATGGGGTTGAAGATGATGAAAGGCAAGATTCCCGCCGGCATGCTTGAAGAAATGCCGGACCATGTGTTGTTGGTGCATTTGGATAAGGTTGACCAGATCAAGCCCGTGCTGGAACGCATCGACTTGAGGGATGTCAACATGCTCGCTGAGGCTGTTGAGCTGGTGGGCGATTTCAAATAAAAGCCTCGCTCGCAATGACAGGGACAAAAAAAGTCCGTGAATCACTTCGCGGACTCTTTTTAGTGGAAAGTGGAAAGTGGAGAGTGGAAAGTTAATTTTCCGTTTTCCGTTCTCCGTTATTTAACGACGATCTTCTGTGTCTTGTCGTTGAGTTTCAGCACATACACGCCAGAGGAGAATGCGGAATGCGGAATGCGGAATGCGGAATTCACGTCACCCGTGTAGAGGACATGGCCCAGCAGGTCGATCATCTGGAGCGTGCCTTCGCCGTTGACGATGATCTCGCCGTTGCTGATGTAGGCAAAGTTGACGTCGTTGTTCTGGTTCGTTGCCTCTTCCGTGGCGAACACCAACTTGAAGCGGCTGGCGTAATCCGTCGTCTTGGCTTCGAAGGTATAGCTCGGGGTAACGAGTAGGTCGATGTCAGCGCCGGTGAGGTTGTCGATGAGGTGGAGGTAGGTGAACATCCCTGTTATGATCGTATTGGATTGCCACGTCGCTCCGCTCCTCGCAATGACAAGATCGTCGCAAGCAATGCTAAGAGTGTAAGTGCCGTTCTCTGAGGCCTTGAAATTGACCGGTATCTCCGTAGAGACACAATACATTGCTTCTCTACCCACGTTGACCACGGCGTAGTCCTTGCCGTCCTGCGGGATATACATCTTCGTGCTGTTCTCCCTCAGCTGGAACTTCGGCAGGTGGCGGCCTTCACCAAATCGCACAATGGCGCGGTCAATGACCACACCCTCCTTCTGGGGGGCTTGGGGGGTCTTGCTGATTTCAAGGGCCACACCTCCCCTTTTGGGGGCTTGGGGGACCGTGGTGAAGGTTATGGCGTCTTCATCGCTTTCTGCAATCACGAACACGCCCTCCATCGCCTCGATGCTGTTGCTTGTGGAAGCCACGATCTCAGAACCATTCCCATTCATTGTGTAGAAGTCGCGACCGTCAGACAAGTATGCGGTACAAACATAGGGGTTACCCACCAAGTTGAAGCCAGCGAGATAAGCGTCGGCATCATAAGCCAAAGGCACGCTGACATTGGCACTGGCGGGGTTGAGCACGCCGCTGAAGGCGATGTCGGTGTCAGCGCTGTTGGCGTAGAGATAGCCCATGCCGTTCTCGAGGTCAAAGCTGTTCTGTTTGTAGTTTCTCCATTCCAGATCTTGCGATTGGTCGAACCAGTACAGGTCGTAGTTGCCTGTGGTCATCCCGAGGGCTTCGGGGTCTTGATCTGTTGTCACAGGGCTGGTGATGAGGTGGTAGCCGCCATCTTCCGTCCCGTAGCCCACAATGTGTTTCTCCACCGTAGCCACCACGCCTTCGTTGCTATGGATGAGTTGACCACCGTCGGCGATGGTGATGGAGCCTTCATCGATGACGATCTCACGGGCTTGTGCAACGTATTCGGCTGGGATGATGGCATCGCCTTCGATGAGCACCTTGGAATTCAAACCGGGAACGGTATTCTTAGCCCAATTTTCATCTTCGCCCCAGTCGCCGTCGTAGATGAAAATGTCATCAACATCGCTATAACGGTTGTCGAGTATGGCCATGCTGTTGGCACCATCTTCAATGTCAAGCACGATGGCCACCACTTCGTCAAGGCTGATGCAGACCTCGAAATAGCCACGGAAGGCGTTGAGGTGAGGATTGTAGAGAACACTTCTTAGACCAGTGCCATCGTAGTAGAACGCAGTGTAATAGTCCCCATCTCCGTCAATATCGACGAGGCCGACCTTGTTGTAGTTGCCCTTGGCCACGAAGCCTGATTGGGTTAGTTCACCCACTTCTTTTTTCATACCAGGTGGCAGGCTGCGCTTGATGGTTACATTGTTGAAGATGGGATCAACGATGTCGTTATCAACTTTCACGAAATAGAGCTTGTCGGCACTGATGGACGTGGCAAACTTGAAATGGAAAACCGCCACTTTGTTTTCGAAGGTGATGGTATCGAGTTCTCTCAGGCGGGCGCCTTGCAATGGCGTATTGTTGAGGTTCGGCAAGTCGAAAGGCAGGCAGAGCATGTTCCACTGGGCAGCCTTGGCGATGGTGTGCCCGACGAGTTGCACCTTATAAGTCTGGTCGATGTACTTCTCGAGGGTGAGGCTGTTGTCGCGGGCATCGTCATAAAGAAGGATGGTAGTGAAGACCATACCGGGCAGGCTGATGACGGCATCGGCGGGAGCCAAAAAGACTCTGTAATGCGTCTGGTCAATAGCAGATATCTCAGCTTCTCCGTTGATGCTTGGCGTACCGACATTTTCGTAGCCTGGAGCGGTAATGGTCACGAGAATCAGTTGATCCGTTCCGGCATAGAACACGTCGTCGATTTTCAAGCCAGGGCTGTAGGCAGTGATTCCGCTTACGTCGTAGGTGGTCGTCGGTGTACCGAAGTCCAATACTAATCCTTCGGTGTCGGTGGTGAGACTGTAGGCGTGCTTGACTTGTCCTGTCAAATCGGATGTGAAACGATAGCTGTTTGTGGGGGTGATGTTTTTGGCAAAGGTTTTCGTGTCGGTGTCGGCGTATGAACCGTTTTCAACGCAGTCCACAATCGTGATGTTGTACTGGTTGTCGTGAGTGCAGACGATGGCACCTGCGTAAGCGGCGTGATCCAAAATATACTCGTGCGGGGTAGCCAAGCTTCCATCGAAAAGGCATCCGCTTATGGTGGTTGTTGCGTGATTTTCTATTCCACAAACAATGCCTCCCAATTGATTGATTCTTCCGAAGACATGAGTCGATACATGGCAGTTTGTAATGGTGTTGTAGGTCTCTTCCGAATCCGAAATCTTGAGGCACAAACCCACCAATCCTGCGGCGCCAGATCTGCCGTTGCTCGCCGTTACGTTGATGTTTCCTTCTACCTTGAGGTTCTTGATTTCGGCGTTTTGGATAAGGCTGAAAGGCGCAGCTATTATACTGGTCAGGTCTTGCTCATCACTGTCCGTTATGTCATAGTTGACGGTCAAGGTGTGCCCGTTGCCGTCGAAGGTGCCTTTGAAAGGATGCAAGACGGACCCAAGCCTCGTTGTGACACTGAAGTCGTTCATCATCTTGGCATTGATGCTCATGTCGTTTTCAACCATGGTGCCTAAGTTCACCCAATCGGTGGTGCTATAAAGCAGGATGGGATTTTCGTCGGTGCCAAGGTCGCCCACAAAAGTGACATTGGCAGGCGTGGCAGCGTTTTGGCCGAATGCCGTTTCCCAAGCGTCCAGGATTTGGGCCAGCACATGGAAGCTTGTGTTACGAGGGGTATTGGTATTGAAGTCGTTACCGCAACCGAGCCAAACATTGAATGGTGCCGGTTTGTAGCAATACACGTCTGTTATTCTTGTGCAGCCATTAAACGCCATGTTGAGTTTGTTGAACGCCGACGGCACCACCAAGTTTCTCATCTTGCTGCAGTTTCTGAACATTTCGACGCAAACGTTTTCGTTTTCTACGCCAAAAGAGCCAAGACTAACGGTTTCGAGATTGGTGCAGTCGTAGAACATATAGTTAAAGTTGCACGCTGTAGTCTCCCAAGAGCTTAAATCGATGGAAGTCAATCCAGTGCAGCCATAAAACATGTTTTGCATGTTGGTGCAATTGTGCGTGTCGAACCCGATAAGGTCGAGTTGGGTGAGGCCAGTGCAACCTTCAAACATGTACTTCATATCGGTCACCAACGCGGTGTTGAATTGGGTGAAGTCCATATCGTCATCCTCAAGGCTCATGCACCCTTTGAACATAAAGCTCATGTCAGTCACCTCATCGGTTCTCAGATGATCCATCCCGATGATGGTGTTGAGATGGACACAGTCGTTAAACCATCTGGCGGTGGTGGTAGGTCGGGCATATTGGAACAAGGGCGTGAACTCCACGGTAGTGATGTCATTGGCATGGCTATTGCTGCCAGGAGCTAACCAGCCTGGGAAACCCATGACATAGTCGCTTTGAGCAATGCCGTATGTGGTCAAATCATTGTTTTGTCGGTCGATGCGGTGGGTGTCATAGTAGAAGGTCAATACTCCATTCATGTAGGTGGCATAAGCTTCGGCATTGGCTGAGGAACCGACATCGATATTAGTGAAGTTTCCCCATCCTTCAGGTTTGGTCCATCCAAGGTCTGTTGGGTCACTATAAAAGGCATTTTTGTAAGTCTCAACCGTGGCTTCCGGCACCAAGAGTTGTATTTCGTATGTGTAGGAGGCATTGTCGCCGATGCCATCGGTGTGGAACTTGAACACGTCGTTGTACAACCATTGTGGCGGCGTTTCGGCTTTCAAGTCAATGATGGTCAGATGTGGCAGGTCGATGAAGGCGCCAGAACCGATGGAGCTGAGTGTAGAGGGCAGCGTGACCTTGGTCAAAGCTTGGCAGCCTTGGAAGGCGAAGTTGCCGATATGGTAAACATTCTCAGGCAAGACGACTTCCGTGATCTTGTTGCAGAGCCGGAAAGCCACATTGGAGATCTCGTTGACGGGGTATGTGATGCCGTCAACGGTGATGGTGGCAGGAACTTCCACCTTTCCTTCGGAGTATTGTGAGATGCAGGCATTATAATCTGAGCCTAAAAATGCAGAAGAGCCATTGATGGTATATTCTGCCTCAATCTGTTGGCCGTTAAGCAATACGAAACCACGTACCACGTTGTTGGCTGGGGTGATGGACGGTGATTGGTCCACATCGGCGGTGGGCAAGTTGTTTTTGACGTTGATGGCATGCTGTGTGGTTTGAATTACAGGTAATTTGGCTACCGCCCTGATGGCGTCAAATTCCGCAGTGCCTAAGTAGAACTGCCTTCCTGAACCCACATGGTCATACTGCCACACTCCACTGGCATGGAGCTGGACAACCCAGTCGCCCAAGGAGTTGAGGGCGCTCCGGCGATTCACCTCAGGCACCACACTGTCGTCGTAGCTGTGGTAGAGGCATACTGTATGTTGCGGCACCCAACCTTTGGTGAGGTTGTTGCTCTCCAAAGCGTAATGCAGGTCTTCGAACAAGCCGCGTTTCATAGGCAAGGGTACCCCGGCAGCCGAAGTGTAGGTGTTGGAATTGGCATTATATAGGGCTTGGAAAAAATTGTATCCTCCTGTTCCCAAGACATAGTCCAAGCCGAGCGTCAATACCTCTCCGTCGGGTGTAACATGGTCGTAATCGGGAATGCTCATATAATACCATATCCATTCTTGGGTGATGTCTACGGTGTTCTTCTCCTTGTCCGTAAGCCATTGGAGAATATTTGTAGCAAGGAAACCACTGCTGAGATAGTCTGAAACCTGGTGGTTCTTCATGTAGGGGTTGGAGTCGCACATGCCTTTCAAGATGAGCGGCATGACAACAGGCATCGACAGAGGGCGGTCGTCGTTATATTGCCACACATAATACATCAGTGTGGCGACAGGATCGTAAGGACCGTCGCCGCACACCGAGCCAGCAAATTGAAGTTCGTCGGAGAGGCCATTCTGCTCGATGAAACGCTGCGTGGCCAAAGCCACGGAACCGCCTTGCGAGTAGCCTACACTGATGCTGCGCCAACCGTTGCGGAAGGGGTGGCGTATCGCGCTGACCGTTGGCGAGTTCTTGTAGAGTGCGATGCCGTAGCGCACGCCGTCCACCACTTGACGAGCAGTTAGTTCCTGATAGAGATAAGGATGTGCATGGCTTCGCGTGAGGCCATAGCCCTCATAATCAGGCAGGATAACGAGGTTGTAGTAGGCATAGTTGCTCTGCGAGGAGTGGAATACCAATCCGCTTCCGGCATGATTCATCAACATGCTCACGTCCGAATTCCAGTTATCCCAACTGCTATACTGCGAAGGACATTCCTGATTGCTGGTGATGGTGACGTGGCAGCCGATGATGACATTGTTAACATAATCGCAATCCTCATCAGGCATGCAAGCCAAGGAACTGAGCAACACGGGTTTACCTTCGGCATTGATGGACGGATAATTGTACCGGTACCAATAGATATCGAGCCATGAATTGCTGCCTTGGTTGTAGAAGCCCGAACCGTTGGGGTTGTCGCCACGTGAAAGCTCGGCATTGCGTTTTTTGGCGGTGCCGCTTGGGGTGTTCCATTCGATGTGGGTGGTTTCATATAGTGTATCGGTGCGACGGGTTAGGGAGTCGGTCACGATTTTCATTTCCACGGTCATAGTGGCATGTCCAAACTCAGTGATGGTAGCGTCTTCTGCGCTGACCTCCGTAGGGAGATTGCCCAAAGGAATCTGAGACCAAGCCATTGGCCTGAAAGCAAGCAGGACGAAGAGTGCGAACAAGAGTTGAAGTTTTTTCATTAACTAATAGATTTATTATTATTTATCGCATATTTCAAAAAACGGCGGCAAAATTACAAAAAAAGTGTGAATATCAGACGTTTAAAAACGAAAAAGGCGACCCTAGTTGGATCGCCTTTTGTAGGAGGGTGACCTAAAAGTAGGGTCGGATATGTCATTGCGAGGAGGAACGACGTGGCAATCTATATAAGCAAAGAACAAATTACTTCGTTCCTATGGATTGCCACGTCGCTCCGCTAAGCTCCGCTCCTCGCAACCCGAAGGCTCATCGACCACTAGGGAGGTAATGACAACTATCGGATCCTTTTTGGTCACCCTCTTACATCATTTGATAACGATTTTCTGCGTCTTGATGTCGGCGCCGTTGACCAGGCGTAAGACATACACGCCAGAAGAGAATGCGGAATGCGGAATGCGGAATGCGGAATTCACTTCACCCGTGTAGAGAACGTGACCAAGCAGGTCGATCATCTGGATTGTGCCCGTGCCGTTGACGATGATCTCGCCGTTGCTGATGTAGGCGAAGTTGACATCGTTGTTCTGGTTCGTTGCATCTTCCGTGGCGAACACCAGCTTGAAGCGGCTGGCGTAGTCCGTCGTCTTGGCTTCGAAGGTATAGCTCGGGGTCTGGAGCAGGTCGATGTCGATGCCGGTAAGGTTGTCGATGAGATGGAGGTAGGTGAACATCCCGGTTATGATCGTATTGGATTGCCACGTCGCTCCGCTCCTCGCAATGACAAGATCGTCGCAAGCAATGCTAAGGGTGTAAGTGCCGTTCTCTGAGGCTTTGAAATTGACCGGTATCTCCGTAGAGACGCGATGCATTGCGTCTCTACCCACGTTGACCACCGCGTAGTCGGTACCGTCCTGCGGGATATACACCTTCGTGCTGTTCTCCCTCAACTGGAACTTCGGCAGGCTACCTTTTTGATCGCTGGCACCTTCGCTGAGGCGGACGATGGCGCGGTCGATGACACCGCTTCTTTCCTTGCTGAGGTTCAGGACCAGTCCCTTGCCGTCATTGTTTTCGGGTTCAGTGGTGGTGAAAACGATGGTCTCGCTGTCGCTTTCTGCAATCACGAACACGCCCTCCATGGCTTCAATGCTGTTGCTCGTGGACGCCATGATCTCAGAACCCTCCGCATTCATCGTGTAGAAGTCGCGACCGTCTTCAATGTAAGCCATCTCGTTGTACGGGTTGCCCACCAGGTTCCAGCCTTCCCATTCAGCGCCCGTAGTCTTGCTCAACGTGATCTCGCCATTGTTGTTGTAAGGTATGCCTGGGAAAACCAGTGTGACATCCTCGCTGTTGGCGTAGAGGTAGCCCTTGCCTGGTTCGAGGTCGAAAGTGTTGGCCTTGTAATTGCGCCATTCCAGGTCTTGCGACTGGTCGAAGGCATAGAGGTCGAAATCGTTTTCAAGCATGTTGGTCACATTCTCAGGGCTTACCGTCCCGACGGGCGAAGCGATGAGTACGTAACCGCCGTCGCTATTGCCGTAGCCTACAACATCAAGGGTGATTACTGGAGCAAGGTCGGCGGTGATGATAACATTCTCATCAGGCATCGTCAGCAAGTACGGGTTGTGATCGCCAGAAAGAGAAGCATTGCCGTTGTTGGCATAGAAGTTTCCTACAAGGTTGTATTCTGGTTCCACACTCAAGTCGAGATCCACACCGTCGCCATTGCCAGCATAAAGCACCACTACCTCTACCTCTTCCACTTCCTTTTCCTCTACCTCTTCCACTACATCTTCCTCTTCTCCCTCCGAGAGGACGATGGAGGTGAGGCCAATACCTGTGCCATAGCTGGTGATGCCGCTGACATCGTATTCGGTGGCTGTGCCTGCGTTCTCCACGATGACGTTCTCACCGCCGCTGATGGTGCGAGCCTGCTTGCCTTGCGATGTACCTAAAGTCTGCATGTAATAGCTGTTGGTGATGGTGGCTTGGCCGTTGTTGGTGCAGCGGGCCATGGTGCTGCTTCCGGTAGCATTAATCCAAATCTCGCTCTCGGTGGGTTCAGCAGGTGCGTAGAGGCTGTTGATGATGTTTACAGTGGCACTATCGGTTTCATCAGAAAATGCCAAACCTACCAAACCGCCGCAGTGGGTGGTGCTTCCGCCGAGCAGTTTGCCATCAAAGATACAACCCGTGATGGTGGCTGAGTAGCCGCTGCGGATAAGGCCAATCAAGCCGCCGTGGTAACCTTCGCCTGCAACGCTGCTGTTGATGGTGACGCTGGAACGGCAGTTGGTGAGGGCGGTGTTGCCGTCAACGCGACCGATGATGCCGGCGGCATACTTGTTGGCGGCGACGATGGTGCCGTCCACGACGAGATTCTTGATGGTAGCACCGTCCACAAAGCGGAAGGGGGCGATGAGGCCTTCGTTACCTACGTTGGTGGAGTAGTCGAAGGTCAGCGTGTTGCCTGCGCCATCGAAGGTGCCGCTGAAGGAGTAGTCGTCCCACAAAGTGCTGGTGGTGCCTGTGCCTATCATGCGGTTGACGGTGATATTGTCAGTCAGTTGCAAGAACTCATCGCTGTAGGTTTCGCCCAGATAAACGTTACCTGCCAGACCATTCCAGTCGTCGGTGGAGGTAATCAGATAGGGCGATGCCTCGGTACCTTCGCCAGAAAGGGAATATTTCTTCATGATGGGCACCACCTTGGCGACACTGTTTTCCGTGACGATTTCCCAGCCATGGCCGAGGTTGAAGCGTAGCTGCTCGTTGTCAATGCCATTGGCGTTGGTGCTGCCTTGGTCATCCTTGATAAGGGTCGTGTAATAGCAACTGTTGACAGTTACGTTGCCGTCGCCTGAATTAAAACGGGCGAAGGTCTTACTATTGTCATTGCCGTCATTGATGTCAAAGTTGACATCCGTGGGATTGAAGAAGCACTTGCTGAAACGAGCCCAGCAGTCATCGGCCACCCAGCCCACGAAGCCGCCCCAACAATAAGCGTCGGTGCCGTACAGTTCGCCGTCAAAGAGGCAGTTATAGAATTCAGTGCTGTTGTTGCTGCCATCACGCAGCTCGCCGACAAAGCCGCCGGAAGACACGTCGCCGTTTTTGCTGAAACGGATGTCAACGCTGCTGCGACAGTTCTTGATTTGGTTTTGGCCCTCGGCCTTTCCGACAAGTCCGCCGGCGTTCTTTTTATTCGTCTTGAC
>JAGCPJ010000060.1 GCA_017965765.1 Bacteroidales bacterium | reverse complement strand
CACCAATGAAGACGATGCGCAGGAGGGTCAGGATGGACAGGCTGATGCCGTAAAAGCGCAGCAGTCGTTTGTAAAGCGTGGCTTTCATCGCTTTATTCAGCGAACAGCTTGATGATGTTGAGGATGACCTCCGCCGCTTTCTCCATGCTTTCGAGCGGCACGTATTCCAGTTTGCCGTGGAAGTTGTGCCCGCCGGCGAAGATGTTGGGGCAGGGCAGACCCATGAACGACAGGTTGGCGCCGTCGGTGCCGCCGCGGATGGGTTGTACCTTGGGTTTCACGCCGGCCATCTCCATGGCCTTGATGGCTTTCTCCACGATGAAGAAATGGGGTTCCACCTCCTGACGCATGTTGTAGTATTGGTGTTTGAGTTCCAACTTGACCACCTTACCATATTTCTGGTTGAGGAACTTGACGATGGCGGTCATCAGGGCCTTCTTTTCCTCGAACTTGGCGCGGTCGTGGTCGCGGATGATGTAGTTCATCGTGGCTTCCTCGACGGTGCCGTTGAAAGCGGTGAGGTGGAAGAAACCCTCATAGTCTTGGGTGTAGCGGGGTTTCTGCTCCTCGGGCAACATGGCGTTGAGTTCCATGGCGATGAGCATGGCGTTCACCATCTTGTCCTTGCCGTAGCCGGGATGGATGTTGCTGCCTTGGATGTGGATCTTGGCAGCTGCCGCATTGAAGTTCTCATATTCCAGCTCGCCGATTTCGCCACCGTCCATGGTGTAGGCGTATTGGGCACCGAATTTCTTGACGTCGAACTTGACTACCCCGCGACCGATCTCTTCATCGGGAGTGAAGCCGATCTTGATCTCGCCGTGTTTGAACTCAGGGTGCTCCATCATGTATTGTGCAGCGTACATGATCTCAGCCACGCCAGCTTTGTCGTCAGCGCCCAGCAACGTGGTGCCGTCGGTGGTGATCATGGTCTGGCCTTTGTACTGCAGCATCTCGGGGAATTCGGCGGTGCGCAGCACAATGTTCTTTTTCTTGTTCAGCACAATGTCTTTGCCATCCCATTTGCGGATGATCTGAGGCTTGATGTCCTTGCCCGAGGCGTCGGGAGCGGTATCGACATGGGCAATGAAGCCGATGGCCGGAATCTTTTTCCGGGTGTTGGCCGGGATGGTGGCCATCACGTAGCCGTATTCGTCCAACTCTGCCTTGATGCCCATCTGCTGCAGTTCAACGCGCAGCAGACGCAACAGATCGAGTTCTTTCTTTGAGGATGGTTGCGTTTCGGAGGCTTCGTCCGAGGTCGTCTCCACGGCGACATAACGCAAGAATTTGTCCAGTAGTTTTTCCATAATATGTTATTTTTTAATTGATTAGTTTTCCGTTTTACCTCCCATTCGGTCGGTGAGCCCTTCGGGGTTCCGTTTTCCGTTTTCCGTTTCCAACGTCTCTGGAATGTAAACCAGGTGGTGGCATTGGTAAACAAAGATGTTGCGTACCACCTTGCCGTTACGTTCAATGGGTATGGTGCCGAGCAGGCGGATCTCTTTGAAGTTGGTGTAGGCGTAGGCTTTTTCGGGGTCGATGAAGAAATGGCTATCAGCCAAGTACCAATAATCGGCATTCAGGATGAATCCACCTCGTTTCTCATTGATCCACAAGTATTTATGTATTCTTTCCAAAGGACCATAACCCAAAACATCCATGTGGAGCGGTCGGGCGACATAATAGTCCAGGTTGGCTGTTGGGAACCAAT
Source organism: Bacteroidales bacterium (assembly GCA_017965765.1). GTDB lineage: Bacteria > Bacteroidota > Bacteroidia > Bacteroidales > F082 > Limimorpha. Next base: position 2,515 of record JAGCPJ010000060.1, on the reverse strand, counting down.
TGTTGCCAATGATGCCATCGGTTTCTTTCATCACGCCTTTTTCGATTTGTTCAGCCCTAAAGTCAGCGAATTTGGTTCCCAGTTGCCGCCATCCGTAGAGATCGAGGGTGATGTCGTCTTTTCCAAGGGATTTCGCTTCAGTATTGTGGTCGAGGGGCACGAAGCCGGTCTTGATTTCTATGGTGCCGACCAAGACGACCAGCGCCCACGTGATGATGGATGCGACGATGAGTTTCTTCCGTCGATTCGTTTTGGTGGTTCCCAGCCAAAGTGCACTGGGGAAGATCAGCAGGTTGTAGGCAGGTCCCGACCAGTGGGGCAAGGTTGGGCGGTAAAACGAGAAGACTAGGAAGAGGCCGATCATGGGCAGTGCAGTGAGCATGATGAGCCGCTGTCTGGAGGAGTCCAAGGGCAACCGGTGACGTCGTATTGCGATGAGGGCTAGGATGGCAATGATGAAGTTGACGGGGTTGTTGTAGAGGAACTCACCGCTGAGTTCATTGGAGAAGTTGCCCGGAGTCAGTGTGCCAGCGAGCCCGACCCTTCCCCCGTGGAAGCGGAAGCTGATGAAGTCATTCTGGATATTCCACACCAGGATGGGGAGGCAGCAAAGTACGCTGATGAACAAGGCCAGGTAGAGCGAGGGGTTCTTGAACTGGCGACGGTCGTAGCAGAGCAGATACAATCCCAATCCTACCCAAAGGAATATTCCGGAATACTTGGAAAGCATGGACAGGCCGGCAAAGAGTCCGAATAGGATCAGGTATCGGTTGTTGCCCACGGTGGTGGTGATGCCTTGGAGTGTGAGCGTCGGCGAGCCCAGGTATCTTACCGCCATCCAAAAGGCCAAGAGCCAGAAGAGGCTGAGCGGAGTGTCGGGGAGGATGAAGATGCCCGTAATCACAAAGGCATAGATGGATGTGGTGTAAAGCAATGCGGCTCGGAGTCCTGTAGCCTCATCTTTAAGCTCTTTTCCGATGCGGAACATGATCCAGGTGTTGAGCGTCATGATGACTACGGAGGAGAGGCGTAGGAAAAATTCGCTGTCAAAGAGCAGGTTCAGGCTGAACAGTTGGATGATCCAGCCGATCATGCCGGGGTGGTCGAAATGGCTCCAATCGGGATACTTGGCGAAGGTCCAGTAATAGGCTTCGTCGGTGCCCAACTCGATCCAACCGGCGAGGAGTGCGCGTATCAGGGCGCTCGCCAGCATCAGCAGGACCAACTCATTTCTTGTTTTTCTTGAGACCTGCATTGCGTATCACTCTAAAGATGCATAAAACGATGACAGCGACATAAACGATGTAGAAGAGGATCGTTTGCGGAACGTTGATTTGGGCGGTGTGCTGATCCTTGGGCTCGGGAGTGGGATGGCGTGTGATGGGGTTGAGGTAGAAGAAAGTCAGGTTGGGTAGCCTTAGCTTGACCCTGACGTAGGTGTCGGACGGCTGGATGACATAGACGGCGCGATGGAGGCTTTCCTCATGCTGGAGCACCTTGCCGTCCTGACCGATGAATTCGGCGATCTCGATGAGGGGGGCGTCGGTTTCCACCACCAAGGTGTCGCCCAACAACTCGCAACGGGTGAGGTGCGGAAGCTCATGCATCCGTTCCACCTTCAGCTCGAAAGGCTTCCCGAAGTAAGAGTGGAACTCAACCGTATAGGAACAACCTTTCTCCAAGGCGTCATAGACGTTTTCTGCTCGCATGTCACCCGTGTTAATCATGGTAAAATATCTTCCTACTTCATTGGAATTCAATACTTTATGTGTGTCATCATCGCCGATGCCATAGACGCGGTGTCCTGTGGAGAGGGCGGCATCCCAGTGTTCGTACGATGGCCCGTAGGGGTTGCCGATCTCCAGCAGCCGATAACCGCTGAGATAATGCATGTCGCTCACTTTGTAGCCTTTGGTATAGGCGGCATGGGCTGGGACGGCGAAACGGGAGTGTTCTTTGAGGACATTCAACAGATGTTGCTTCATGTCGAGGCTTTGCATGAAGGGATAGTCCATCCAAACCACGGATTCGGCGCCAAGGCAGAGTTGGTGCGTCTTCCGGAAGAAACCGTAACCGTGCTCATAGGCGGGAATGTAGTCGGGTTGGTCGTCGCGGTGACGGTTGATACGCATGTAGTCGGAGATGCCGTAATGGTCGTAGCCTAGGGTTTGATAAATGCTGTCGATATCCTTCTCCATGCTCATCCGGCCGTTGGTGATGCCGAGATATCTTCTTGAATGGCAGTGGAAATTGTATTGCTTCCACTGGTCGGGATCCATGTCCTTGTAGGGGTTGTACAGATACTCCCCGTGGAAAGGCTTGCCTTGCATGAAGACATACCTGGGGGTGATCAGATAGACAAAGAGCCAGTATCCGATCAACAGCCCAAACACCACGGTGAGGACGATCAGCAGGATGCGGACAGCGCTATTCGTGATTCTTCTGTACATGACCTAAAATTATTGCAAATGTAATTCTTTCTATTTGATTGCCAATTCGCAATTTAAGGTTATTT
>JAGCPJ010000010.1 GCA_017965765.1 Bacteroidales bacterium | reverse complement strand
ATTCTTTATAATTATTTAAGAACTAGGTCCGCGAAGTGATTCGCGGATCTTTTTTTGTCAAGAATTTGAGAACGGCGAAGCCCTCAACGAAGTTAATTAGATAAAGGCTGTCGCCCTCCCTGGGGAACAGCTGTCGGTACCCCTCTGTCATTGCGAGAAGCTTGCTGACGGTAGCTGTCATTACGAGCAGCTTGCTGACGGTAGCTGTCATTGCGAGCGAGGAACGAGCGTGGCAATCCACATACGGCGATGGTGGATTGCCACCACCACGTTTCACTCGTGGCAGGCTAAGCTCCGTAAACTCCGCTCCTCGCAATGACAAAATCCGTTCACTCCGCTCCTCGCAACCCGAAGGCTCACCGACCGGATGGGAGGTAATGACAACTATCGGATCCTTTTTAGTCACCCCCTTCTTGATAATTAATTTAAATTCTTTCTCCAAAACTATTGCCTAATTTAAAATTGTTTATTACTTTTGCGGAAAAATATTAATTCCGCATTATCATGGACCGTTACATCAACCCCTTCACCGACTACGGCTTCAAGAAACTCTTCGCCACCGAAGCCAACAAAGACATCCTCATCAGCTTCCTCAACGCCATCATCGAAGACCATAAGGATCCCGTCGTGGATCTCGTCTATAAAAACGTCGAGCAGATCGGCGAGTTCAATGGCACCCGCGCCAACTACTTCGACGTCTATTGCGAGACCAAGAGCGGGCGCCAGTTCATCGTTGAGATGCAGAACAGCTGGAAACCCTTCTTCAAGGAACGCACCATCTATTACGCCGCCAAGCCCATACGCGACCAAGGAGCGAGGGAAGTTGAAAGTGGAAAAGTGAAAGTGGAAAGTGGAAGGCTTAAAGCCGTCAAGAAATCCGATGAAGAGCCGACATGGGAGTACCGCCTCAAGGACGTCTATCTCATCGCCATCATGAACTTCACCTTCCCCAGAAAGGAATACAAACCCGACAACTTCTTCCACAAGATCATGCTCTCAGACATTGACGACCACCACGTATTCTACGACAAGCTCACCCTTATCTACGTGGAGATGCCCAAACTCAAGCACGTCGAACTCGACCTTGACAACCCGCGCGACAAGTGGCTTTACGCACTCTACCACCTTTGGGCCTACGACAGCTACCCCGAAGAACTCCCCGACGAGGTCTTCCAGAAGTTCTACCGCCAGGCCGAATATGCGAACTTCACGTCTGACCAGCAACTGGAATACGAACGAAGCCAGAAACTCTACCGCGACACCATCGAAGAGATCCGTGGTGGCCGACTCCTCGGACTTGAGGAGGGTTTTTTAGAAGGCCATGAAGAAGGCTTCGCCGAAGGCCACGAAAAAGGACTCGCCGAAGGCCACGAAAAAGGACTCGCCGAAGGCCACGAAAAAGGACTCGCCGAAGGCACACTTCAGATTGCAAAAAAGATGCTTGCCATGGGCGTTGATAAAAGCACCATCCTTGAAGCTACTGGCTTCAGCGGCAAGGAGTTTGACCGTTTAGTCTCCGAACCTGGTTCTTGATAGCGAACACCCCTGTCACACATAAGCAATCGCCCTCCCTGGGGAACAACTGTCGGTCCCCCTCTGTCATTGCGAGAAGCTTACTGACGGTAGCTGTCATTGCGAGCGAGGAACGAGCGTGGCAATCCATTGTGAACGAAAGTGGATTGCCACCACCACGTTTCACTCGTGGCAGGCTAAGCTCCGTAAACTCCGCTCCTCGCAATGACAAATTCCGTTCAATTCGCTCCTCGCAATGACAAAATCCGTTCGCTCCGCTCCTCGCAATAGAGAACCCCCGCTCTTGACAAGTAAACACTATTATTCTGAGGAATAATAAGGACAAGACAAGGCTTTTTTTCGCGGTTATTACTAGTTGATTTCGTTATTGTTGCATTCAAAAAAATAAAAAAAATTAACCAATAAGAAAAAATTATTATCTTTGCAAGTTGATAGATTGTAAATTATATAATTTATATAAATAGTACTATTTAATTAACTTCTCATGAAAAAACTATTCTTACTCTGTCTGGCTTTGGTGATCGGCACCTTCGCTTTTGCTCAAACCAGCATCCAGTTACGTTCAGCCGACAAGGCCGAATGCGTGAAGAGCGACATGACAGGTCTCAAAGCCTCCTTCTCTTTCTCTACCATTGAAGCGCAGGATTATGAAACTGAGCGCGGGACCTTCTCCTGGCTCAGCCTGCCCAACACTGTACGCGGCGGCAACGTGGGCGAGCCCCAGATTCCCGTCATCAACCAGCTGATCGCCGTTCCCGTCGGTGCCAACCCAAGCATCGAAATCACAAGCTACAGCACCACGGACTACAAACTCGCCGACTACGGCATGAAGACTTTGGTGCCCTACCAGCCTTCACTGCGTAAGGACAAGCGCCCCGAGGACGTTCCTTTCGTTATGAAAGAGTCCGCCTATCAGTCAAACCGCGGCTTCCGCAGCGAACCCATGGCCTCCGTCAACATGGAAGGCACCATGCGTGGCGTGCGTCTTGGCATGATGACTATCGAGCCCGTCAGCTACGACCCCGTGAACAACACCATCCGCGTGTTCAACGACATCGAAGTCACCGTCCATTTCAACGGCGCCGATGCCAAAGCCACCGAGGCCATGCTGCTGAATACCTATAGCCCTTACTTCGACATGGTTTACAGCTCGCTGTTTAACGGCAGAGCCGTCATGGATGTCTATACCGACCACCCCGACCTCTACACCACACCCGTGAAGATGCTCGTCGTCACCACTTCAACCTACTCCAGCAGCAACGCCTTCCAAAACTGGCTGAACTGGAAGAAACAAAAAGGTTTTGAAGTGGACATCTACAACGTGACCAGCAGTACCTCTGCCGCCAACATTCGTTCGGGCATCCAAAGCCGCTACAATGCCAATCACCCGTCCTTCTTGGTCATCGTGGGCGATGAGACAGTGGTCAAAAACTATAGCCTTTGGGATTATGGCAGCACTTACGGCACTGCAGCCACCGACCTGGAGTATGCCTCCGTTGACGGCGACATCTATCACGACATGTACATCAGCCGTATGCCGGTGAACTCCACCACCCAACTCGGCTATCTTGTCGATAAGATCTTGATGTACGAAAAATACACCATGCCCGACCCGAGCTACCTGAACGAGACTTTACTCATTGCGGGTTGGGACAGCTACTGGACTCCAAAAATCGGCAAGCCCACCGTCAACTATGCCATCAACAACTATTTCAAATCATCCAATGGCATCACCACCCATTCCTACATCACCACGGCCGCTAGCCAAACCACTTGCTATAATTACATCAACCAAGTCGGTTTCGTCAATTATACTGCGCACGGCGACATCACCATGTGGGCCGATCCACAATTCACCAACAGCAATGTAAATTCTTTGACCAACACCAACAAGCCCTTCTGGGCCATGGGCAACTGCTGCTTGACCGCCAACTTCAAGTGTTCTGGTAGCTCTAGCACCAGCTTCGGTGAGACCATGATTCGCGCACAAAACAAAGGCGCCTTCGGTTATATCGGCTCCGTGCCGGAATCCTATTGGTATGAAGACCTGTACTTCGGCGTGGGTGCCTACAACGCAGGTCTTACAGGCAGCACACCTTCCACAACGGGTACTTCAAAAGGTGCTTACGACGCCTTGTTCGACGAGACCGGTTTCAATTGTTTGAACTCGGTTCCTTTTATTGGAGATCTCGCTGTGTCGTATGCCTATTCAAAGAACTATAACAACAGCAGCCCTGATTGTTCAGCTGAATATTACTGGAGAGCCTACCAATGCTTCGGCGACGGTTCCGTGATGCCTTACCTCAAGGTGCCGGCTGCCAACAACGTGAGCCACAACAGCACCATTCCCGCTGGCGCAAGCAGCTTCAGAGTGTATGCCGATGCCAGATCATACGTGGCCATCACCGTCAATAATAATATAATAGGTGTGGCTGCCGTTCCGGCCAACGCCACCTACGTTGACGTGACTTTCACCACTGCACCTGCCGCAGGCCAAACTGCCATGATCGTGGTGACCCGCAACCAGCGTCAACCCTATATCACCACCGTCCCTGTTGTTGCAGCTCCTACCGTGACCACCACTGCCATCAGCGACATCGACAAGAACACCGCCACGGGCGGCGGCAACGTCACTGCTGACGGCGGCGCCACCGTCACGGCTCGCGGCATCTGCTGGAGCACGGCACAGAACCCCACCATTGATGGTAGCCATACCACCGACGGCACGGGCACGGGCAGCTTCACCAGCAGCATGACCGGCCTCACCGCCAACACCACCTACTACGTGCGCGCCTACGCCACCAACAGCGCCGGCACCGCCTACGGCGAAGCGGTGAGCTTCACCACCTTGCCCGACGGCATCCCTGGCGACGTGGATGGAAACGAATCCCTCACTGTATATGACGTCATTCTTGTTCTTCGTCACTGCGCGGGAGGATCCCAACTCAGCGGCCAAGCACTACTCAACGCCGATTTCAACGGCGACGGAAGTGTCACCACGTTCGATGTCATCCTGCTGTTAAGAGCCGTCACGAACCAATAAAAACAAACAATTAACTAAAAATATGAAAAAAACATTCATTGCATTCTTGTTCCTCTGCCTTGCCATGACAACCATGGCGCAAGAATGGACGAGTATTACCAGTAACACACCTGACTCCTTCAAGAAGGTATTGGTTTCTTCTTCAGAAGACCGGATCCAGGTCAGGCTGCAGGTTCCGGGATTCTATACGACTGCCGTGACCACGCCCCGTGGTGAAGCATACGTCATCACCATGCCCAAGGCCGTCAGCACGGCTGAGGCTGGCGAACCCAACGTGCCTATGACGGGTATCCCCGTGATGATTGGTGACAGGGCTCGCATGGACATCCGCGTCGTCAACGCAAAATATCAGGACTTCGAAGGCATCGAAGTGGCCCCCTCAAAGGGCGACTTCCCGCGTAGCATCGACCCTGAGACTGTACCTTACACCTACGGCGAATGCTACAACCAGAACGCCTTCTTCCCGGCAAGCAATGTAGGCCTGTATGATCCTTACATCATCCGCGACTTCCGTGGCCAAAACATGGTGGTCTATCCTTTCGCCTACAACCCCGTCACCAAGACCCTCCGCGTGTATTATGACATGACCGTGGAGATGTACAAGGTGGATGACAACGGCGAAAATGCCCTGACTTCCCGCCGCGGCAACACGGTGAAAATGAGCTCCGACTTCAAGAGCATGTACCAACGTCACTTCATCAACTACGAGGCTGCCTCCGCCAAATATACTCCTTTGGATGAAGAAGGCGACCTGCTCATCATCTGCTACGACAGCTTCATCAGCTCGATGACCGACTTCGTCAACTGGAAGAAGACCCGTGGCATCAATACCACCATCGTGGGCACCAGCACCGCTGGCAGTACCTACTCGGCCATCCAGACCTATATTAAAAACCAATACAACGCCAACAACAACCTGACCCATGTGCTGCTCGTTGGCGACGTGGCTCAGATTCCAGGATACACCTATAGTGGTGGTGGTTCCGATTATTCAGGCAAGGGCGATAATGCCTATGGACAGATTGTCGGTAGCGACATTTACAACGACGTCATCATCGGTCGTTTCTCCGCCAGCAGCACTACTCGTGTGGCAACACAAGTCAAACGTTCCATTGAATACGAACGCGACCGGACGACCTCTGACACTTGGCTCCAGAAAGGTGTGGGTATCTCACGTAAAGAAAACGGTGCCGGCCACAATAATGAAGACGACTACCAACACATGAACAACATCCGCACCGATTTGTTGAATTATGGTTATACCACTGTCACGCAACGTTACGCCAATCTTTCTGGATATGATGGTTCTTCCGCAACCATTTCATCTGATATCAATGCCGGAGCGGGCATTGTCAACTATGCCAACCATGGTCTGGAAACCGCTTGGGGCGCCAATATGTCGGGCTATATCTATTACACGAGTAGCAATGTCAACGCCTTGACCAACAATAACAAGCTACCTTTTATCTTCTCGGTGGCCTGCCTTGTGGGTAAATATGACCACAATAGCGACTGCTTTGCTGAGGCATGGATGAATGCTACCAACGGCAGCAATCCTACCGGCGCCATTGGTACTCTGATGTCCTATATCAGCCAGCCTTGGATTCCACCGATGTGGGCCCAAGATGAGTGCATTGATATTCTTGTCGGAAATTCAAGCACTTCCACCAGCCAAAAACTTACCTATGGTGGTGTCTGTATCAATGGTTTGATGGGTATCTTCAACCACTACAGCACTTCTGAACAATCGGCTGTCGGTACTTATCAGTCCTGGATTGTCTATGGTGACCCGAGTTTGATGGTCCGCACCAAGACCCCGCAGGCCATGACCGTCACCCACGCTGGAACTATTCAAACCAACGCGACCACCTACACCGTCAATGTGACCAACGGCAACGGCGCTGTGGCTACCATCACCGACGCCAACCACAACATCTTGGGTAAGGCTACCGTGAGCAATGGCACTGCCAACATCACCATCAACGGCACTTTGACCGCTGGCACCGAACTCACCCTCTGCGTGTTCGGTTACAATAAGGTAACCGATCTCCAGACCATCGCTGTCAGCAATCCGGCAACGGTGGCTACTGTGACCACAACAGCCATCAGTGCCATCGACAAGACCACAGCTACAGGCGGCGGCAATGTCACTGCTGACGGCGGCGCCACTGTGACGGCTCGCGGCATCTGCTGGGGTACGGCACACAACCCGACCATCAGTGGTAGCCATACCACCGACGGCACGGGCACGGGCAGCTTCACCAGCGCCATGACTGGCCTCACCGCCAACACCACCTACTACGTGCGTGCCTACGCCACCAACAGCGCCGGCACCGCCTACGGCGAAGAGGTAAGCTTCACCACCTTGCCTGCTGGCATCCCTGGGGATGTGGATGGGAATGAATCCCTCACAGTGTATGACGTCATACTTGTTCTTCGTCACTGCGCGGGAGGATCCCAACTCAGTGGCCAGGCATTGCTCAATGCCGATTTCAACGGCGACGGAAGTGTCACTACGTTTGACGTCATTCTGCTGTTAAGAACCGTCACGAACCAGTAAAGAGGATCTCTGAACACCTATATAAGTCTCAAAGAAATAACTAAATATCAATTAAATAACTAAATCATTAAAACTAGGTTTTTTCACTATGAAAAGAAAAACGTTACTAATTATGCTGCTGGTGGCCCTCTTCGTGCCATTGGCGATGAATGCACAGAACGTGAAGCTCAAAAAGAGCATCAATGGTTCTAAACCCAAACTCGAAGTGAAGCTCGCCGATAAGGTGACGACTTCCAGTCCCTTGGTTTCAAAGCTGGAGTCTTCGAAAGAAGCCGCTTTGGAAGAACTGAATGGCCGCGGCGTGCGCGCTGTCGGTGATTATGAACTGGTGACCGCCGCACAAACCGACTGGAGCGGTGATTATGTCTTGGCATACAGGGCAAGCAACACCTCAGCAACCGTGCTTACGGGTAAAGCTACTGGTAATAATAATAATTACGGAGTTGGCACCTCTGTCACCATGTCCAACAACACCCTTGCCGCTTCTGCTGTGTCCAATTATAACATAACGATAGCGCAAACCACCTACAATAACAACACTGTTTACACCCTCAAATTGGGCACCCAATACCTGGGATTGACAACTAACGCCAATTCCCTGTATTTTGCGACATCCATTCCTACTAATAATCCTCACAGCTATTATTGGACAATCGCTTATTCAGGAAGTACGCTGACGATAACCAACGTCAGATACAACACCAGACAAATCAAGTGGAACAGCCAAAATAATGGACAACGTTTCGCTTGTTACACAAGTGGTCAGAATGCCATCTCCCTCTTCAAGTTGAATGACGGCTGCTCCGCACCTGAAAACTTTGCCGCTACCAACGTGACCACGAACTCAGCCACCTTCAGCTGGACTGAGACAGGCGCGTCTGATATGTGGGTGATTTTCTACATGGCAGAAGATGATGCCACGTCAAGCTATGAAATTGCCGACACCAATCCTTTCACCCTCACTGGCCTGGAACCTGCCACAACCTATTACGCATTGGTTACTCCTTATTGCGGTGATATAGATCAGGATAGTGATGTGATTATGTTCACCACCGAAGATCTTCCTTGCCCCAAGCCTACGAATTTGAATGTCACGGCGATGACACCCTCATCCGCCACCGTCAGCTGGAGCGGCGAAGCCGATAGCTACACTATCCAATACAGAGTCCCTGCCAGCAATGGCGAAGCGGCCTTCTCTGATGACTTTGAGGATGCTTGGCTTGACGATTTTGGCGATTGGACCTTATATACCCAGGGTGATGCGTTCAGCGGCTATGGCTGGCTTGCCTATAGTCCGGATGATCTTTTGCAGAGTTCTCCTGGAGCGCACTCTGGAAGTGTGTGTGCAATGTCACTGAGTTATGGTAGCGCTGCATTGAATGCCAACAACTATCTTGTCACTCCTCAAGTGGAACTGGGTGGCACGTTGAAATTCTGGATCATGAGTAACTACGCAGATGAGTATGAAGTGCTTCTCTCCACTGGCGGAAACGCTATCAGGGAATTCACCACCACGTTGCAAGCGATGAGTGCCGCTCCGAGTTCGTGGACTGAGGTCAGCATCGACTTGAGCCGCTACGAAGGACAAAGAGGCTACATCGCCATTCACCATGTGATGTACGATGGTTGGGTTCTCTTCGTTGACGACTTCGGCATCTATGGCGAAGCAGAACCTGCCGGCCCATGGGTCACCATTCCCAACGTGACCAGCCCCTACACCATTACAGGCTTGCAAGGTGAAACCACCTACGAATGGCAAGTTCAAGGCGACTGCGGTGCTGACGGCGAAAGCCTTTGGTCAGCAATTGGCACCTTCACCACGCCTACCTCATGCGGTGCTCCTTCAGGTTTGACCACCACCAACATCACAGGCACTTCGGCCACCCTCAACTGGGCTGAAGTTTTGGATCAGTATAATGTCACCTATACAAAGGGTTTTGTCTATGACTTTGAATCTGCCGAGCCTTGGGCGGTTGACAGCTTCGACCCCTGCACCACATACGATGGTGACCACACCGAATGCTATGGCTTTGATGGTTCAGAATTTACCAATTTCCCGTTTACAGGATCCACGATTGCTTTCCAAAGTCAAGGAGGTAACCTGTCTTCTCATAGCGGGAACGCCTTTGGTTTGATGGTTTGCCCTGCGCCTACTACTAGTTCAGGCACTCCTCCGGCGGCAAATGACTGGTTCATTCTGCCTGAGATTGCCATTGAAAGCGGTGATGTCTTCTCCTTCTGGGCAAGAGAGATCACAACCAACTATGGCGCTGAAGTGATTAACGTTGGAGTTTATGGCTCGAGCCAAGGCACTTTCTCGTCTTATCTGGCTCAGAATGTCCAAGTTGCTTCAACCGAATGGGAGCAATATAGCTACGATTTGTCAACTTACGCCGGCCAAACCATCAGACTCGCTATTAACTATGTCTCTACTGACATTTTCGGCTTCATGTTCGATGACATCTTTGTTGGTAACCCCAACTGGAGCGATCCTATCACTGTCACAGGTGCCAGCTACACACTGGAAGGTCTGACGATGAATACCAATTATGTATGGCAAGTGCAAGGCGTCAACTGTGACGGCGAAGGTGGCACCACCGACTGGAGCAGTGCTTCCTTCACCACCTTGGATGGCATTTTCGTCACCAGCATCACCGCTGACGATGTCACCGTGACTATTGGCGAAACCGCTAGCATCACCAACCTCGAAGTGCTTCCTGCCGATGCCACCAACTCGGCCGTTACCTACACTTCGAATGACGAAACCATCGCCACCGTCACTGCCGCTGGCGTTGTGACCGGCGTGGGTGTGGGCGAAACCACCATCACCATCGCTGCCACCGACGGCTCGAATGTCAGCTACGACATTACCGTGACCGTGAACGGCATTGATGTCACAGGCATCACTGCCTCCGATGTCACCGTGGTCAATGGCCAGACTGCCACCATCAGCTACACTGTGGCTCCTACCAATGCCACCGACCAAAGCGTTACCTTCACTTCGGCTGACGAGACCATCGCCACCGTCGATGCTGACGGCGTTGTGACCGGCGTGAACCCTGGCGAAACCACCATCACCATCGCCTCCGTCTCGAATCCTCAAGTCACTGCCGAAATCACCGTGACCGTGACCTCCAACCCGAATGCCGTCCAGTTCACCGTGAACGCCCCGGCCAACGCCCAACCCGGCACTGTCATTACTGTGGAAGCTGTGCTGACCGCTCCTACCAGTGGAACATACGGTGGCTTCAATGGTTTGACATTAGGCATTGATTATGATCCTGAAGCATTCCAATTCGTCACTGGAAGCATCGTTCAAGGCCCCGTTGCCCAAGCAGCTCTTCAGTTAGATGAAAATGCCATGGTACAGAATTTTACTAACATTAATGCCTCGATTCGAATGGCTATCATCGTTCCTACGGAAGGCGTTTTTGTTACTACCGAAGGTGTTGTCTTCTCAGCGCAGTTCACTGTCTTGGCACAAACAGGTGAGTTTACCTTCACTGCCCAACCCAACATCGCTGGCAATTTTAACCACGAAGCAGACCTTATCCCCTACGAAGCCACTCCTTCCACCGTGGTAATTTCTAAGGTTTACACCAAGGATATTACTGCATGGACTGAAAACGGTGGCTTCTACCTGATCGCTTCACCGGTGTCCACCACGCCTGCTGAGGTCACCAACATGATTACCACCCCCGCCAACACCTACGACCTCTACATGTTCAATCCTCAGGTAACGGTCGCCAACGACGGCCACACCTACGAATGGGAAAACTACAAACAGCACTCCTTCCCCATCGTTCCTGGAAAGGGTTACCTCTATGCCAATAACAACGATGTGCAACTGATCTTCAGCGGCACCCTCTATGATGGCAATGGCGAAGTCGAGCTGCACGTGGGCACCTATTCTAACCTTGGAGGTATGAACTTGGTGGGCAACCCCTTCACAGACATCGCTTACATCGCTGACGGTCGCGAGTTCTACACCATGAATTCCGCCGGCAGCCAGCTTGAAGTCGCAACGGGTAACTCCATCGAAGCCATGGAAGGTGTGTTCGTGAACGCTGAAGACGACGGCGAAACCATTCAATTCACCACCACGGCTCCCCAAGGTTCCAAGAGTGGTGTGATCCTCAACGTCACCCAAGGCCGCAGCAACATTGACCGCGCCATCGTGCGCTTCGACGGCAACAGCCAGCTGCCTAAGTTCCAGCTCTTCGAGAACACCACCAAGCTCTATATCCCGCAGGGCATCAACGAATTCGCTGTCGTCAACGCCGATGCCCAAGGTGAACTGCCCGTCAACTTCAAGGCCCAGAACAACGGCACCTATACCCTCAGCGTCAACGCCGAGAACCTTGAGTTCAACTACCTCCACCTCATCGACAACATGACCGGTGACGATGTTGACCTCCTCGAGACCCCGAGCTACAGCTTCAACGCCAACACCTACGACTACGAGAGCCGCTTCAAACTGGTGTTCGCCCAAGGCAATAGCGACAATAACGCTGACTTCGCTTTCATCAGCGACGGTAACCTCATCGTCAACGGCGAAGGCTTGCTCCAGGTCATCGACATGACTGGTCGCGTCATCAGCACCTCACAGGTCAACGGCATGAGCAGCATCAAACTGAATGCCGCCGCTGGCGTGTATGTGTTGAAACTCAACGACAAGACTCAGAAGATCGTCGTTAAATAACGGAAAACGGAAAACGGAAAACGGAAAGTTTTCCTACCTATAATAAAGCGTCCGCGATTTTCTCGCGGACGCTTTTTTTCATCCCTGTCATTACCTCCCGTTCGGTGAGCCTACGGAGGAGCTTGCTGACGGTAGCTGTCATTGCGAGCGAGGCACGAGCGTGGCTATCCAAAAGTTAACCTTTTTTATACATCAACGCGCACCGGTCGATGATGTCGTTGGCCAAGTGGACACCGCGCTGGCAAATACCTTTGTCCTGGACACCGTCGTAATTCATATTCAGGTGCATCACCAAATAGGCGCTATTCACCCAGTCAAGCAACTTATGGTCACGTTGACCAATCACAGCCGAATAGTCGTCGATGGCCACCCGAGTGCGACGGTCTTTTCTGACATGAAACACGGCATCCAAGGCCTGTAACACGCCAAGCCACAGATAATTTCCTGCAGCTCTGACATATTTCGGGTCTTGATAGGATTGGGTTTCAACATCCAAATCAGCTTTTTCAGCCAGTACGGTTTTGGCATTATCCACATACCGACGGGCTTCATCGATGGGGTCTTTTTTCTTCATATTGAGGGTGTTAGCGATTATTGATCTAAAATTTGACGAAGCAAAGGTAACACTTATTTTTAAATAAGCAATATATTTTCATTGATTCTTTTAAAAAGAATCTGTAACGGGCGACTTTGGTTTTTTTAATTTTTTTAGTAATTGAACGAAAAAAACCGTATCTTTGCACGCTGAATAAAAGCATTTTGAGAATTATAATTAATATTTATTTAAATAATAATTACCCACAAATGAAAAAACAATTTTTACTTATCACCCTGCTGATGGCCTTGTTTGCGCCGTTGGCTATGAATGGACAACAAACACTGGTAGTTGCCAATGGAACTGGAACCAATTCAGAAATTCCTTTCTATGGACTTTATGCAGATGACAACTATCAACACACTCAGACCATTTATCCCTCATCGATGTTGACGGAGATGGAAGGAGGCACCATCACAAAGCTGACCTACCATCTAAGCCAGTCAGTTACGCAGAACTATGGCTCGACCTTTGAAGTAAGGTTGGGAACAACAAGTTCAACCAGTTTTGGCACCGGTACGGTGAATTACATTTCCATGACAGGTTCACCAGCCTATTCAAACACACTTTCTGTGAATGGCACAATGGTGGAATTTAACCTCTCAACACCTTACACCTATAATGGTGGTAATTTGGTTGTTGATGTAAGAATATCAAATAAAGCTAGTGGATATGGTAGTACTTATTTCTATGGCGAAAGTGGAAGCATAAACTATTCTGTTAAAAATAGAAGCACGAGTTCCTTGCCCACTTCTACGGGTACTGCCGTCACTTTCATGCCTAAGACCACTTTTACCTATTTATCAACTGACCCCTATATCGCGCTCGCTCCCGCATCTGCAACCGTACTCACCGGTTTCACGCAAACCCTTACGGCTACCTACGGTAACGTGAGTGGCACGCCCACCATCACCTACAGCTCGAGCAACACCAACGTTGCCACAGTGAGCGGCAGCGGCACCACAGCCACGGTGACAGCCATTGCCCCTGGCACAGCCACTATTACGGCAACGATGAATGGTTCTTACACCGCCACCTGCGCCATCACTGTTGAAGACCCGAGCTATTGCACGCCTGGAACGGGAAATTATGATGGTAGTGGTATATCCAATGTCACTTTTGGTACCAATGGCGTAGTTGTCAACAACACTGTTGGTGGTATCAATTATGGCAACTATAGCAATCTGGTTGGTGCTGTGGATGCTGGAACCACCTGCCAAGTGGACATCACCTATAAAACTGGCTATACTTACGGTACCATCATCTGGGTTGACTGGGACCACAGCTATACTTTCGAGGGCACCGAAGCTGTCTATGCTGGTCAGTCTACCAATAGCAATCCTACCACACTGAATGCCACTTTTGACGTTCCTGCAACGGCTTTGGCAGGCGATTACCGCATGCGTATTATAGGTGCAGATATGGCTTTGGATAGCTATACAGGTTCACTTTCAGCTGCTGCTAACGCTGATCCTTGCGGTTCTTACAACTATTCCACTTGCCACGACTACACCTTGAGAGTGAATGCAGCTTCCGGTTGTCTCAAACCCACCAATTTGACCGTTACCAACATGATGCCCACCTCCACCACCTTGAACTGGGAAGGCGAGGCTGAGAGCTATAATGTGCAGTATAGAAAAGCTGAATCAACTAATCTTACTGAAGGCTTCTTCGATGACTTCGAGAATGGTCTCGGCAACTGGACCCTGATTGTCAATGCAGAAGGCACTGGATGGCAAACATTTGATGCAACCCAATTTACTGATGGTTCCAACTACAGCGGCAACTATGTGGCCATGGCTCGTAGCTATGAAGGCGGAGCTGACATCACCGCCGACAACTGGATGATTACATCCAAGTTCACCTCTATTCCGAACACTATGACTTATTGGGCAAGAAATGATGGCCTTGAAGATCATCTATACGATGAGACCTATGATGTATGTGTCTCCACTAGCACCAATAACACTAGCGACTTCGTAATCGTTCAGACCTTTACGACAACCCCCTATGAATGGGAGCAAATCACCATTGATTTGAGCGCGTACGCAGGACTTGAAGGTTATATTGCTTTCCACCATCATGACGCTGAAAAAGACGTGCTTTTGATTGACGATGTCTTTATCGGTTCCGTAAACATCATTCCCGCTGGTGAATGGATTGAATCCACCACTACAAATAATTTCATCGAAATCACAGGTCTTGTAGAAGACGCCGATTATGAATGGCAAGTGCAGGCAGACTGCGGCGAAGATGGTGAAAGCGACTGGACAAACATTGCCACCTTCCACACACCTTCAGCATGCAACGTTACTCCCACCGGCCTCACCGCCGAAGTCACAGGTAACGCTGCCGAGCTCAGTTGGACTGGCGCCACCGATACTTATAACTTGCAATATCGTGAAGCAGATCCCACTGCACCTGCTACTATCATTTTGAATGTTCCTACCGACATTTGGAATGATGGCTCTGGCTATCAGATGCTGCTCGATGCCGATGCCACGGCTTACGGTGATGTTTTCACTGCCACTGGCGGATGGACTGCTACCGACTATAGCGCTTTTGAATACCTGATTCCTACTGAGGCTGAGTGCAGCGCTGACGCTACTCATATTGTGATTGAAAACAGCGTTTCAATTCAAATTCCCGCCGGAACTTACGACTGGTGTATTGTGAATCCGTCACCTGGTGACAAGATTTATATTGCAGCCAGCAATGGTAACGTTGGTGGTCGTCAAGACGACTATGTTTTTGAGCCTGGTATGACTTATGAATTTACTCCGAGTTTATACGGCAGTAACGATGGTATTGACGTCACCATCACCGATAATAATACATGGATGCTCGTTGAAGGTGTCAATAACCCATATACCCTTGCAAACCTCAGCCCAGAAACCACATATCAATACAAAGTGCAAGGCGTCAACTGCGACGGCAATGGAGGCACCACCGACTGGAGCGCCAGCGCCACCTTCACCACGGGTGAGTTCTACACCAAAGACATCGAAGCCTACACAACCAACGGCGGCTACTATCTCATTGCATCCCCGTTGGCTGCCAACATTTCTCCTGACAATGTCACCAATATGACCAGCAACACCTACGACCTCTACCGCTTCAACCAAAGCAATCAAACGGAATGGGAAAACTATAAAGGTCACACTACCGGTTTCGTCCTGGAAAACGGCAAGGGCTACCTCTATGCCAATAGCGAGGATGTACAACTGGTCTTCTCCGGCGCAGCTTACACTGGCACCGGCGAAATCGCACTGACTCAGGATGCCAGCAATGAATTACGTGGTAACTGGAACCTCGTGGGTAACCCCTACCCGGAAACCGCCAACATCGGCAGCACTCCTTATTATAAGATGAAGTCTGACGGTACGGATGTGGAATCCACCACCGGCGGCACCATCGCTCCTATGGAAGCCGTCTTCGTGTTGTACGATAGTGAAAACAGTGTCACCTCCGTCACCTTCACTCCTGGCACCGGCTCCAAAGCCAACGAACAACTGACTCTCAACGTCACTCAGGGCCGCAGCAACATCGACCGCGCCATCGTCCGCTTCGGCAACGATAGCCAGCTGCCTAAGTTCCAGCTCTTCGAGACCAGCACCAAGCTCTATATCCCGCAGGGCACCCAGGACTTCGCCGTCGTCAACGCCGAAGCCCAAGGCGAAATGCCGGTCAACTTCAAGGCCCAAAGCAACGGCACCTACACCATCAGCTTCAATGCCGAGAACGTAGCGTTCAACTACCTCCACCTCATTGACAACATGACCGGTGCCGACATTGACCTCCTCGAGACCCCGAGCTATAGCTTCGAAGCCAACACCTACGACTACGAGAGCCGCTTCAAACTGGTGTTCGCCCAAGGCAACAACAGCAACAGCGACAACTTCGCCTTCGTGAGCAACGAGGAGATCATCGTCAACGGTGAAGGTCTGCTCCAGATGTTTGATGTTACCGGTCGCACAGTTTACACCGCCGAAGTGAATTCCGCATTCAGAATTCCGAATTCCGCATTCACCGCTGGCGTCTATGTGCTGAAACTCAACGACAAGACACAGAAGATCGTCCTGAAATAACGGAAAACGGAGAACGGAAAACGGAAAGTTAGTTTTCCACTTTTCACTCTCCACTTTCCACTCAAAAAGGGTCCGCGAATGATTCGCGGACCTTTTTTGTCTAGTCATTACCTCCCGTTCTGTGAGTGTGGATTGCCACGTCGCTCCGCTAAGCTCCGCTCCTCGCAATGACAACTACCGTCCGATGACAACTACCGTCCAATGACAACTACCGTCCAATGACAACTACCGCCCAATGACAACTACCGCCCAATGACAACTACCGTCCGATGACAACTACCGTCCGATGACAACTACCGCCCAATGGCTGCTACCGACCAATGACAGCTACCGTCCGATGACAACTACCGACCAATGACAGCTACCGTCAGCACTTCATTCCAAATGAACTCGTTTCACTTCGTTGAGGGCTTCGCCGTTCCGCATTCCCCTGAATTGCAGGAAAAAATTTTAAAAAAAAATCAAAAAAAAGATGGTGGTATCAAAAATTAATGTAATTTTGCAGCCGTAAAACAAAAGAAAGACAAAACCAATTGTTGAATATTAATCATTAAATTGCAATAAGATGAAAAGAATCGTTTTGACAATCGCAGTTGTTTTGGGTTTAGGTATGGCTTCATTCGCACAGAATGGTCTGTTTGGTAAAGGTGGCGAAGAAGGCACTAGAGAAATCACGATGCCTACACTTCCTGGTCACGGCAAAACCGACAACCAGAACGCACCGGTTGGTAGCGGAGCCCTCCTGCTCATCGGACTGGGAGCTGCCTACGCGATGACCAAAAAGAGCAAGAAATAAGCTATTGGCTTTTGCTTTTGCTTTTGACAAAGCAACCTGTCACTTGTGACGGGTTGCTTTGTTGTTTTTACCAGTAACGAGAAAGAAACATTTTTTTGATTGATTCCTCCATAATAATTGTTACCTTTGCAGGTTATCCATAGTAAGATTGGAAAATCAAGCAGAACAATGTCAAAAGAAATCATAGGACACATCACCCAGATCATCGGTCCCGTGGTCGATGTCTTCTTCGACGGCGGCGAAAGCGACCTGCCCAAGATCCATGATGCCTTGCTGGTCACCCGTCCCAACGGCAGCAAGCTCATCCTTGAATGTCAACAGCATATCGGTGAGGACTCGGTGCGCGCCATCGCCATGGACTCCACCGACGGCTTGCAACGTGGCATGACCGTGACCCTCACGGGAAAGCCCATCTCCATCCCCGTCGGCAACCAGATCAAAGGCCGCCTGCTCAACGTCACAGGCGACGCCATCGACGGCATCGGCACCCTCGACCGTGGCACGGAATACCCCATCCACCGCGAGCCTCCGAAATATGAGGACCTCGCCACCTCCAAAGAAGTGCTCTTCACCGGCATCAAGGTCATCGACCTGCTGGAACCCTACCTCAAAGGCGGCAAGATTGGCCTCTTCGGCGGCGCCGGCGTGGGCAAGACCGTGCTCATCATGGAACTCATCAACAACATCGCCAAAGGCCACAACGGCTTCTCGGTGTTCACCGGCGTCGGCGAACGTACCCGCGAAGGCAACGACCTGCTGCGCGAGATGATCGAGTCGGGCATCATCAAATACGGCGACGAATTCCGTAAGTCCATGGAAGCAGGCGACTGGGACCTCTCCAAGATCGACAAGGAAGCCCTGGCTTCCTCACAAGCCACCCTGGTCTTCGGCCAGATGAACGAACCCCCAGGCGCCCGTGTGTCTGTCGCCCTCACCGGCCTCACCGTCGCCGAGTCGTTCCGCGACGACCCCGACAGCGGCCAAAAAGACATCCTGCTCTTCATCGACAACATCTTCCGCTTCACCCAAGCCGGATCAGAAGTGTCGGCACTGCTCGGACGTATGCCCTCCGCCGTAGGCTACCAACCTACCCTGGCCACCGAGATGGGACAGATGCAGGAACGCATCACCTCCACCAAAAACGGCTCCATCACCTCCGTACAGGCCATCTATGTGCCCGCCGACGACCTTACCGACCCGGCACCGGCCACCACCTTCGCCCACCTCGACGCCACCACCGTGCTCAGCCGTAAGATCGCTGAACTGGGTATCTACCCCGCCGTCGATCCGCTCGACTCCACCTCGCGTATCATGGACCCCAACATCATCGGAGAAGAACACTATAACACCGCACAACGCGTCATCCAACTGCTCCAACGCAACAAGGAACTGCAGGACATCATCGCCATCCTCGGCATGGAAGAACTCTCTGAAGAGGACAAGACCGTCGTCCACCGCGCCCGCCGCGTGCAACGCTTCCTCTCCCAACCCTTCCATGTGGCCGAACAGTTCACCGGCATGAAAGGCGTCATGGTCCCCATCGAAGATACCATCAAGGGCTTCAACATGATCATGGACGGCGAAGTGGATCAATATCCCGAAGCAGCATTCAACCTCGTCGGCACCATCGAAGAGGCCATCGCCAAAGGAGAGAAGCTGAAAGCTGAGAGCTGAACGGCGAATTTTACGAATTAAACGAATCTTGAAATCTTGAACGGCGAATTTTACGAATTAAACGAATCTTGAAATCTTGAAATCTTGGAATCTTTAAATCTTTAAATCTTTGAATCTCGAAATCATCACACCGGAATCCTGCCTATATAAAGGTGAAGCCAAGACGGTAACCGTGCCTTCCACCCAAGGACCCTTTACCATGCTGGAACACCACGCCCCCATCGTGGCCATCCTAGAAGCCGGCAAAGTGGTGCTGACCGACCTCAACGACCAAGTGCTGGAATTCGCCATCACTGGAGGTTTCTGTGAACAACATGACGGGACGGTGATCGTTTGTGGGGAGAGCTGAAAACGGAAAACGGAGAACGGAAAACGGAAAATGAAAAAGAATCCTAAGGCATATTATTTGGCATTGTTCCTACTGGCGGATTTGCTGATTGTGGGCGTACTGCTTTGCTTCTGCAGCCAGAAGGAATGGTGGAACAACTGGATGGTGACGGCGCCCAACCTCTACATGATCCTCGGCGCACTCTATTGCCCCTTGATGGTCAAAAACCTTGACACTCAAGTCAACAAACAAGGTTGGTTCTACCTCTACAAAGGCATTAAGATGCTCCTCACCATTGCCATGCCGGTACTTTACATCCTCCTCGTCAAACAGGGCGCCAGGGCCTTCGTGCTCATCACCGCCATCGCCTACCTCGTAGGGCTGTTTATCGAAGTCTATAGTTTTATGGATTATTTGAAGAAACTGAAACAATGAAGCACCTCTTTCGGCATATCACCCTGTTGCTGCTGCTGACATTTGTCGGCCTAGGGACGCTGCATGCCGAAGAAAAGGAGCCGCTCGACGTGAAGTCGTTCATCTTCGGCCATACCGGCGACGGCTACTGCTTCCATATCACCGAAATCAAGGGCAAGCCGGTTTGCGTCTGGCTGCCCGTCATCGTCCACAGCAAGGAATCCGGATGGCATTGTTTCTCCTCGAAACATGTCTGCGAACTCGCCGAGGGGGAGACCTACCAAGGCTTCTTCATCGCCCCGATGACGGATCCGAAACACCCCGGAAAACTCGTTGAAGTCACAAGCTCCGGCGAGATCAAGCGGCCTTTCGACCTCTCGTTCACCAAGAACGCCTTCGGCATCTTCCTGGTCTGTGGCTTCATGCTGGCTTTCTTCCTGCCCGCCGCAAAGAAATACAAGAAAAATCCCGAAGGGACCCCCACGAAATACCAAGGCCTGGTGGAATGGCTCACCTATATGGTGCTCGACGGCATCATCAGCCCTTCCATCCCGAAAAGCAAGGTGCCGAAGTTCGCCCCTTACCTGCTGACGGTGTTCTTCTTCATCTTCTTCTGCAACCTCTTTGGACTCATCCCCTTCTTCCCCTTCGGTGCCAATGTCACAGGCAACTTGAGCATCACCCTGGTGCTGGCACTCTGCACCTACGTAGCGGTCAACATCTTCGGCAACAGACACTACTGGAAAGACATCCTCTGGCCCGATGTACCCATGTTTCTGAAGTTCCCCATCCCGCTGATGCCCATCATCGAGCTGATCTCCACCCTCACCAAGCCCTTCGCCCTGATGATCCGTCTGTTTGCCAACATCCTGGCAGGTCACATCATCATCATGGTGCTGATGGCCTTGATCTTCATCATCGGAGGGATGTACGGTGCTGGACTGGGAGGCGTCACCTCGATCATCTCCATCTTCATGATGGTGTTCATGACCGCCCTCGAATGCCTCGTTGCCTATATCCAAGCATACGTGTTCACCATGCTAAGCTCCATATTCATAGGAATGTCGCAGGAGGAAACGGAAAGTTGAATCTTGAAATCTTGAAATCTTGAAATAATAAATCTTAAAATCTTCAAACCATGTTAAACATCATTTTGACAAATTTACTTGAAATTGGCGCTTACGTGCCGGGTATCGTGGCCATTGCCGCCGCTTTGGCTGTGTTTGGTGCCGCTTGGGGCATCGGAGGCATCGGCAAATCCGCCATGGAAGCCATCGCCCGTCAACCTGAGGCTGCTGGCAACGTCCGTTCCAGCATGATCATCGCGGGTGCCCTCGTGGAAGGCGCCACCCTGTTCGCCATCGTCGTCTGCATCTTGGCCGTGGTCAAATAAGAAAAACGATGGAACTCTTCCTTCCTGAAAGCGGCTTGATGATTTGGATGCTGATCGGCTTCCTCATCGTCCTGTTCATCCTGGCGAAAGTCGGATGGCCCATGATCATGGGGGCGGTGACGAAACGGAACCAGCATATCAGCGACTCGTTGGTGGCTGCCAAGGAAGCCAACGAGGCACTGGCAGGCATCGAAGCCGCCAAAGAGAAAGCCCTGGCCGAGTCGCAAGCGGAACAGATCCGCATGATCAACGAAAGCCAGGAACTGAAGAAACAGCTGATCGAGGAAGCCAAGGCAGAGGCACGTACCGAAGCCGAGAAAATCGTGGCCGACGCCCGTCTGAAGATCCAAAAGGAACAAGACGAGGCCATGGCTCAGATCAAGGCCGAGGTCATCACCCTCTCCGTCGATATCGCCGAGAAGCTGCTCCAACGGGAACTCAGCGACAAAGAGGCACAAAGCCGCTATATCGAGGAGATCCTCAAAGAAGAACAACCCCGCATAGAAGCCTAAGCCATGGACAACGGAAAGATTTCGGTGAGATACGCACGGGCACTGCTGAGCCACGCCATGGAACAACAGTGCGAGACGGAAGTCTATGAAGGGCTGGTGCGGCTGTGCGACAACTACAGCCCATCCATCAACCTCTTCAACGAGGTGCTCTCCAACCCCATGATCGACAGCGCAGCCAAACTACAGCTGCTGCTAACTGCCATCGGAGCGCCCGTCCACCCATGCCTCGCCAGATTTCTCGAGTTCGTGACCGAAAAGAAACGCGAAGACAAGATCTTCCTCATCGCACTGAAATACCAGGAGATGTATCGCAAGGTGAAACACCTCGTCAGGGCTGATGTGACCACCGCCGCCGAAATCGACGACAAGGCCTTGGAGCGCATCCGCGACTATGTGCGGCGAACCTTCCAATGTGAGACGGAGATGCGCGTCAAAGTCGATCCCACGCTCATCGGCGGGTTTATGCTCGACATCGAACACAACCGCATGGATGCAAGCATCAGAGGACAACTGGAGAAACTGAAAACGGAAAACGGAGAACGGAAAACTATCTAAGACACAATGAATGCGAGTGAGATATCTAGCATCTTGAAGATGCAACTGCAACAGCTGAGCAACCGGGCCGAATTCGAAGAGATCGGCAGGGTGCTGTCGGTGAGCGACGGCGTGGCCCACGTGTATGGCCTCGACCATGTGCAAGCCAACGAGCTGGTGCAGTTCGAGAACGGCACCATGGGCGTGGTGCTCAACCTGGAAGAAGACAACGTCGGCGTGGTGCTCCTCGGCGCCACAGAGAGCGTCAAGGAAGGCGAGAGCGTGAAGCGTACCCAGCGCATCGCCTCTGTGCTGGCTGGCGAAGGCATGCTCGGCCGCGTCGTGGACAGCCTCGGCCGTCCCATCGACGGCAAGGGCCCCATCCAAGGCCAGACCTACGAGATGCCGCTGGAACGCAAGGCCCCTGGCGTCATCTTCCGCCAGCCTGTCAACGAACCGCTGCAGACCGGACTCAAGGCCATCGACGCCATGATCCCCATCGGCCGCGGCCAACGTGAGCTCATCATCGGCGACCGCCAGACGGGCAAGACCGCCATCGCCATCGACACCATCATCAACCAAAAGGAGAACTTCAAGAAAGGCGACCCGGTGTATTGCATCTACGTCGCCATCGGACAGAAAGGCTCCACCGTGGCCAACCTCGTGAAGAACCTGCAAGACCACGGGGCCATGGACTACACCATCGTGGTCAGCGCCACCGCCTCCGACCCCGCCGCCATGCAGTTCTACGCCCCTTACGCCGGTGCCGCCATTGCTGAATATTTCCGCGACACAGGCCGCCACGCCCTGGTGGTCTATGACGACCTCTCCAAACAAGCCGTGGCCTACCGCGAAGTGTCACTCATCCTCCGCCGCCCCCCAGGACGCGAAGCCTACCCTGGTGACATCTTCTACCTCCACTCCCGCCTCCTGGAACGCGCCTCCAAGATCATCTCCAACGACGACGTGGCACGACAGATGAACGACCTGCCAGAGGCCCTAAAAGGTATCGTCAAAGGCGGCGGCTCCATGACGGCATTGCCCATCATCGAGACCCAAGCTGGTGACGTGGCAGCCTACATCCCCACCAACGTCATCTCCATCACCGATGGACAGATCTTCCTGGAGACCAGCCTCTTCAACGCCGGCATCAGACCAGCCATCAACGTCGGTATCTCCGTGTCACGCGTGGGTGGCAATGCCCAGATCAAGTCCATGAAACGCGTGGCCGGCACCCTTAAACTCGACCAAGCCCAGTTCCGCGAGATGGAAGCCTTCTCACGCTTCGGCGCAGAACTCGACGCCGCCACCCTCGCCATCCTCGACAAAGGACGCAAAAACGTGGAGCTGCTCAAACAACCGCAGTACTCGCCGATGCCCGTCGAACAACAAGTCGCCGTCATCTTCTGCGGCACCAACGGCCTGCTTAGCCGCGTTCCCATCGATAAAGTCCACGAATTCGAGGTTAAGTATCTTAATACATTGGAAATCAAACATAAAGATATTCTTGAACAACTTCGTCAAGGGGTCGTCAACGATGAAATCAAAAACGTGTTAAAAGAAACCGCTGAACAGTGCCTAGCCTAAAGGAAATACGAGCAAGAATCAATTCCGTCGCTTCGACGGAGAAGATCACCAACGCCATGAAGATGGTGTCGGCGGCCAAGTTGAAGAAGTCGGAGGGCATCACCTTGAGTTTCTTGCCCTACCGAAACAAACTCAACGAGGCCCTGTCGAACTACCTCAGCTCCTTGGAAGAGGCGGTGAACATCCCTTTGGCCGAGAAACGGACTCCCAAGAAGGCCGTCCTCATCGGTTTCTCCTCAAGCAGCGGCCTGTGCGGTGTCTATAATAGCAACGCCATCAAGTTGCTCCGCACGACCTACGACGACTACACCTCCCGCCTAGGCAACGACAACGTGGAGGTGGTGCTCTTTGGCAAGAAGCTCAACGACTACGCCAAGAAGGCCGGTATCCCCATCACCGAAGCACGCGAGGGGCTCGGCGACCAGCTAAGCTACGAGATGGCAACGAAACTCAGCGACACCCTGGTCGAACGTTTCTTGAACCACGACATCGACGAAGTGGTGATGATCTATAACCATTTCAAGAACGCCGGTGTGCAGACCCCCGTGTGTGAGACCGTGCTACCCTTGGCTACCGACACCTTGGCGCCAGGAAAGAGCTACGACTACATCGTGGAACCCTCCAAGGAGGATTTTCTCAACGCCTTGGTACCCAAAGTGGTACGGACGAAGTTCTATTCCATCATGCTCGACACCTTCACGGCGGAACACGGCGCTCGAATGACGGCCATGCACATCGCCAACGACAACGCCAACACGTTGCTGCAGGAGCTGCGCATCCAATACAACAAAGCCCGCCAAAACGTCATCACCAACGAATTGATCGACATCGTGGGCGGCGCGGAAGCGTTGAATAAATGAGGAATTCGGAATGCGGAATGCGGAATTTGGAAGAAATACCCCATCGGGGTTAAATATCGGTAGAAACGGAAAACGGAAAACGGAAAACGAGAAATACCCCATCGGGGTTATATGT
>JAGCPJ010000059.1 GCA_017965765.1 Bacteroidales bacterium | reverse complement strand
TTTCTATGGGTATCTTTTCGCCATCGTTTTTCGAGTACTTCATTCCCTGCAGCGGATTGATCACACTGATGTAGCCATTCGTAAAAGGTGCGGCCTCTATCGTCAGCGGGTCGTCGGCCATCATAGCCGTCAACTCAAAACGGACAGCATTCTCGCCATGCAGAAAATCATTTTTATGGACAGGAGGAATGGTAATATCTATTTCATTGTAACCTACGGCATTAACGGTGACGGTCACTGAGTCTTCATTGGGAAGCAGGATGGCCCAGCGGCTGGTGGGAGTTTCGGGGTACAGTGAGATTTGGCTGTTTTGGTTGTGGGTGGGGGTAATATTCCAGCGTGCCAACACAGGCACTGTCGTAGCCGACATAGAGTTTGTCGCCATTACTGAAAGAGAAAACACCAGTTGAGGGGTCAACATCAGCTCTTGAGCCGTTTTAAGGGCGCAAAATTACAGAAAATTCCTTTTCGCATGGAATTTTTTTTAAAAATTGACGCAACCCCTTGTCACTATTGAGGGCTCCACTGTGACGGAGGTTGAGGCACAGCTTCTCTTCGATGAGGGTGTCACCTCTGGCAAACGCACCGTGGTAGAGCAGATGATGAACCTTGATCTCAAAGTGGCATGCATAAGAAAAGACTTGACTAATCTTACCTTACCTTACGGGCGTCTTAATGCCATTGCGATCCTCCCCAGCGCCTCCTTCACGATCTTTCGGGGACAACCGATGTTCATGCGGACAAACCCTTCGCCGCCTTGACCGTATGCGGCGCCGTTGTTTAACACGAGCCCAACTTCGTCAGTGAAAAAACGCATGAGCTGCTCTTGGGATAGACCTAGTGCCCGACAGTCCAACCAGACCAAGAAAGAAGCTTCGGGCGCAATGGCTTTGATGCCTAAGTCGTTCGAGGAGAAGAAATTTAGGACCTCTTGGATGTTGCCTTGAAGGTATTCCCTGAGAGATCGCAGCCAAGGCGTCCCCTGGGTATAGGCAGCGATGGTCGCTACCAAGCTGGGAATGGGAGCCTCGTCGAGTTTCAGATCCGCAAGATGCTTCAGATAGGGTTCCCGTAACGCTTTGTTGGGGATGACACAATAAGCGGTCGGGGAAAGTCCAGCCAGGTTGAAAGACTTGCTGGGACTGGCGAAGACCATGCCGACAGCAGCCGCATCCTCACTGACACTGCAAAACGGAGTG
This sequence comes from Bacteroidales bacterium, assembly GCA_017965765.1. Taxonomy (GTDB): domain Bacteria; phylum Bacteroidota; class Bacteroidia; order Bacteroidales; family F082; genus Limimorpha. Next base: position 35,335 of record JAGCPJ010000059.1, on the reverse strand, counting down.
TGCTGGCGGCCTGGAAGGGTGAGGTCGGCGTGAATCTCGTCGGAGATGACGAGCACCCCTTTTTGACGGCAGAGCGAGGCGATCCGCTCCAGCGAGTCATGATCCCAGACAATGCCAACAGGATTGTGGGGATTGCAAAGGACAAGAATCTTGACATCGGTAGCGGAGAGGATCTTTTCTAATCCGTTAAAATCCATCCAGTAATGTTCGCCGTCGAAAAGGAGGGGGTTGTCGATGACCTTACGCCCCAGCCTTTCGGCATACAGCCGGAAGAGGTTGTAAACAGGAGGCATGACAACGATGCTGTCGCCAGGTTCGGAGAAGGTGAGATAGGCTTGGTTGATGGAGCTGATGACGCCAGGACAATAGGCGATCCATTCCTTTTCTACCTGCCATTGGTGCATCTCCTTTTCCCAATGAATGAGGCTTTGGCAGAACTCCTCAGGTGTCGAGGTGTAGCCCAGCACATCGCGGTTCAACCGTTCTTTCAAAGCTGCTGACACAACAGGTGCCGTTCGAAAGTCCATGTCGGCGATCCACATCGGGAGCTGCCCTTCAGACGCCCTTCCATACTTGATGCTCCAGGTCCCGGAGCGGTCAACCACTTCATCGAAGTCCCATCCTTCAAGGATCGGTTTTTCGGAGGTGACGGGACGGTCGCATCCTGTCACTAAACTACCGGCAGCGGGGAACAAGGTAACAGCACAAGCTGCTGCCGAAACGCCTTTGATAAATTCTCGTCTTTTCATAATTAATCGTTTGCGAAAATAATAAAAGAATCGATGCGTTCGAGTGTGGATTTGTTTAACTTTGCAACAAGTCATATTATCATCGCCATGAAAAGAATCACTTTGTGCCTCGTATTGATGTTAATGATGAATTGGGCATTGGGCAATCCTATTGGCCCGCTGAAAGCCCTGCAATTGGCTGAAACGTTTTGGCAACGGAGCGGTTGCGAAACTCGAAGCGGTATCTCCGCCAATGCACTTGCAGACATCACCGCGCAGACAGCTTTCTCGCACTTGTACATTTTCAGCAATGAAGGCGGTTTTGTTGTTCTTGCGGGCGATGATTGCGCCAAGCCCATCCTAGCCTATTCCACTAGTGGCGGCTTCGATCCGGAAAACCTTCCCGCTGCCGTAAGCGATTGGCTTCTTACCTACGAAAAGAGAATAGAAGATGCTATCAATCAACATCTTGAAGCGACGTCAGAGATCACTGCGCAATGGGAGATGTTGGCATCAGGACATTGGAGGGATACGAGGAACGCACAAACCATGAATCCGCTTATCACGGCCAAATGGGGACAAGGATCGCCCTACAATGCCCTCTGTCCTCCCAACACGCCTGTGGGTTGTGTAGCCGTGGCGATGGGACAAGTGATGCGCTACTGGAAATACCCGGATCATGGAATTGGTTCGCACTCCTATACTTACAACGGCATCACCCATAGCATCGACTTCTCAGAGGGGACTTACTACTGGGATGCCATGCCGAACAGCTGTAGCAGCTCTAATAACGTCGCCGTAGCCACACTGCTTTACCACTGCGGTGTCGCCATCGAAACACATTATACGTCTTCCAATTCCACCGCGTATGTTCTTTATTCTCCGGCGCACCCCGTCAACGCAGAGACGGCATTGAAAGAGCATTTCGGTTACAGTGGCAATGCGCATGGTGAGCTTCGTTCCAACTATGACAAAGACTCATGGATGTCGATGCTAAAAAGCAATTTGGACGCTGGAATCCCCATCATATACAACGGGTTCAACTCCTCCAATGCCGGGGGACATTGCTTCATCTGTGATGGCTATGATGCAAACGATTTTTTCCATTTCAACTGGGGACAGCGAGGCAATTATGATGGCTATTTTGAAATAGACGATATGACCCCGTCGAACCAGAACTTTTCCTACAACCAAGGCGCCATCATCGACCTGGTTCCCGTTACCGATGCCACCCCTGAAGATGCAGCTCCAGCACTCCTCGTTTATCCGAATCCCACCTCGGGTGTTTTTATCGTTGAATGGAAAAATGCGAACCTTGACTTTTGCTGCTTCCGTATTTATGATCAATCTGGCAGGTTATTGATTTCAAATCAATTAACTAAAGAAACCAACACGATAGATTTGTCCAGTCAACCCGAAGGTATCTACTATCTCCAACTGATTGAAGCAGGGAATACCAGCGCTTTTCAAAAGATCGTCAAGGTCAAATAATCGATGATAGGCTCAAGCGACAGGCTGTCAGTAGTTCGTTCCAAATACAATGTCGAAAGCATGCTCCAGCCTTGGCGTGATGGGGGAGAAGTGCGTCCCTTCGACCAATTCAAAGGTGACTGAGGCTTGGCTACCTGTTTTCAGGATTTCGGCCGCAGCCATGGTCTGCTCTTCCACGGAAGCCATCCGCTTTTCTTTGGAGTTCTTTTCCTTTTCACCTAGCAGCATGCAAATCTTTTTCAGCTGAGGCGATGGCGCTTTCCCTTTCATCCAATCCGTGAATCCATCATACCACAAGGATCCGGAGAGGCTGATGATGTTGGTGAAGGCATCGGTGTTGAAAGCCGACCATACCGCAAACAAGCCTGACAATGAGACACCAAAAAGGGTCCGCTGGGCGTCTCTGATCCCTAAGGTTTCTTCGGTTTCCGGAATCACTTCCTCGGTCAGTTTCTTGAGAAATGCAGTCGCCTTCCCTCCAAAAGGTTTCGCTTTTTTGAAGACACCTTCCGCAGGCCAGGGCGTCAGATCGTTATTCCAGTTGACTCCACTGAGCTCGACAATCGAGACGGCGTACCGCTCTGATAGGTGCTTCAACTCATCCGATAGATCCTCCCGGATTCCTTCGGGAAGGATCATGTAGCAAACTTTGTTCGTGTTTTTCTCGGCGAATCTCATCTTTATCCAGGCGGTTCACGTTCTTCTCAGCAGCCAAAAATACAAAATTTAAATATCTGACGGATAAAAGTGTTCCATCAGAGAAGTTTGTTATCTTTGCTCCCATCTGAAAGAGAAAAAGTTATGACAAATATGGTCAAGGACAAAATGAAAAGAATCTTGTTTTCGGTTTTGGGCGCCATCGCCTTACTTCTTTTGGCGGCTTGCGCCTTTGGCGTGCTTCCCAACGAGAAACTGCCGCTTATCAGTGACTGGATAACAACTCCATGGATTGCATTGCTTATTTTCGTGATCGCTGGAACGGCTATTTGGCTTTTCTTCTATTTCGTCGTGGGCGTTCGCGGAAAGGGTTTGAAATATGTTACCATAGTCATCCTTTTTACCATTATATGTATCTGGCTGTACAAGAATTTCGGTCCCATCACTGATTTTCTGGAGACAAACCTCGGCACCTGGGGGATGATTGGGGTGCTGGCTGTGCTCATCATTGTAGTTGGGATTGGACTGTTTGTTTTATTTTAAACTACTGAAAAAAAGAATGAAAAAAGATTATCTTTGCCCCAATGTCATTATTATGTTTTTCGTAAGTTTGTCCTCGGTAAAACTTAAACACTTATGAAAAAACTATGGATCATCGCTTTCGCGATGCTACTGCTGGCGGGTTCGCTTGCGGCTCAGCCGGCTCACTATATCACCTTCAACGGTACCGACCAATATGTGCGCATCCCGCATCATAGCGACTTCAATATCGCTGCCGACCAGAGCTTTACACTCACTGGATGGGTGCGCAATGAGACCTATACCAACTTTCCGCGCTACGTCAGCAAACGCGACATCGCTGTGCAAAATGCCGGCAACGAACGCACTGGATATGAGTTCTTCGGCTCGGGTGCGGAAGGCCAGTCGCTGGGACTCAACACGCCTACCGCTACTACGGGACATGCCCTTTCCGTTTATACTGGCGTGACGATACCTGCTGGAGAATGGATGCACTTTGCTCTCGTGGTGGACCGTGCCAATAACATCATCCGGATTCACCACGACCTGAACATGCCCGACGACTGGTCGGCAGCTTTGAACGACTGGTTCGTGGCCAACACCCATGACGTGTTCATCGGTGCCGGCAATAGTGGTGGACAACCTACCAATTTCTGCAACGGCTCTTTCGGCAATGTGCGTTTCTATGGCATCCCTTTGACACACCAGGAAGTCCTGACGGATTATTATCACGACGACCTCGATGAACTGACCACCGAGATGCAAGCGAACTTGCTGGCCGCCTACGACTTCAGCAGCGAACATATTACGGGCAACCAGCTCATCGATCTCTCGGGTCACGGCCACGACGGCGAGATGGTCAACTTTACCTTCGGTGATGCCGAGATCCTCGACATCGTTTTGACCCAAGACACCCGTCTCACCGGTCGTGGTAACGCCAACGACGTGCTTCTCAAGGCTGCGGTGAGCTTTGGCGGTACTAACGACGATGTTGATCTTCAATCGATGACGCTCAATCTAACTGGTACCACCGACCTTAATGACCTCGTTGAAGTCAAAGTGTTTTCCACGGGTAGCGTGAACGCTTTCGATGAACGCCATCCGGAAACGGCCACCCTCATCGGTAGCCTAACACCCGCTTCGGGTGACCTGGTGTGCGAATTGAACGGCATGCTATCCTCGGGGACCAACTACCTCTGGATTACTGCTCAAGTGGCTAATGACGCCACGGAGGGCAACGTCATCGACGCCTCGCTGAAAAGTCTCACCACGGAAAGCCAGACGTTTGAATTGAATAATCCCTCACCAGCTGGAAGCCGCGAGGTCATCCTTGCCCGAACGATGCTCTACCAGCCTGGTGACTATAACTCCACCAACTACCGCATCCCGGCAGTCATCACTGCCAAGGACGGCAGCATCGTGACAACCACCGACAAACGAAAGTTCAACGAAGGCGACCTGCCTGAGGACATCGACATTGTGTGCAATCGCAGCACCGACGGCGGACATACTTGGAGCGAGCCTTACACCATCGCCTTGGGCACCGGTGTCAACCACGGCTTCGGCGACTGTGCGCTTGCCTGGAGCAATGATGACAACGGCCTCATTGCGGGCTTTGTGGGAGGCCCCGGCCTATGGTATTCCACCCCCTCGAACCCCATCCGCACCTATATCGCCAAGAGCTATGACAACGGACAAACTTGGACAGAGCCTGTCGATATCACCGATTTCATCTTCGGTGACAATTGCATCGTCCCAGAACAACGGACCTGGCGAGCCTCGTTTTTCGGCTCAGGCAACGGCTTGCGTACCTCCACCGGACGTATCATCTTTGTGGCCGCCATCCGTGAGACTACGGCGCAAGTGCTCTACAATCATGCCGTCTATTCCGACGACAACGGCCTCACTTGGCATGTATCGGGTCGTGCTTCCTCCTCGGGCGACGAAGCCAAGGTCACAGAGTTGGTCGATGGCCGCATCCTGATGAGTATCCGCCATAACGGCAAGCGCTGGTATAATATCTCCGAAGACGGAGGGGAGACCTGGCAGCCTACCACCTCGACTTGGAACGACATCACCGCTCCCGCCTGCAACGGCGATCTCATCCGCTACACCAGCGTCAACCAGGGCCACGACCGCAACCGTCTGCTTCATTCGGTGCCATACGGCTCGCAACGTAGCCACGTCTCAGTATATGTCAGCTACGATGAAGGCGAGACCTGGCCCATTCGCAAAGACATCGTGCCCTATAGCTCGGCCTACTCTTCGCTTTGCGTCCTTCCCGACGGCACCATCGGCCTCTATGTGGAAGAAGCCTACGCTGGGGCCTCGGGCTATTCGACAGCGTTCTATAATTTCAGCTTGGATTGGCTCACCGACGGTGCCGACGGTTACGATCCCACCACCGTGGGCGAGTGTCTGGCGACGCCATCATCGCTGACCCTTTATCCCGTGCCAGCCACCTCACAACTGGTGATCGAGTCGGAAGCCATCCAAATGGTCATAGTCTATAACGTCATGGGACAGCTGGTCAAGTCGCTCTCGGGCGACAATAGTTCAACACTCACCCTTGACCTCTCGGAATTGGCTCCGGGTACCTACTGCGTGGTTTGCATCGACTTTCAAGGGCATAGGAAAGTTGGAAAGTTTATAAAATAATAATATAATTATGATGAATACATTTAATCCTGTTATTGTAAAAGATCAAGTAGTTCAATGGATTAGGGACTGGTTTGAGGAGAACGGTCCCGGCTGCAATGCCGTCATCGGCATTTCAGGCGGTAAGGACAGTAGCGTGGTCGCGGCTTTGTGTGCCGAGGCCCTGGGGAAGGACCGCGTCATCGGCGTCACGATGCCGAATGGCGTGCAACCCGATATCGACGACAGCATGAAGCTGATCCGTCATCTGGGCATCCGTCATTTCAACATTAATATCGGCGATGGCTACAATGCCCTGATGGGTACGGTGGAAAAGGAACTCGCTACCCAACAAGTCGAAGTCAGCAGGCAGACCGTCATCAATATGCCGCCACGACTTCGGATGACTTCCCTTTATGCCGTGTCGCAGTCGTTGAACGGCCGTGTGGCCAATACTTGCAACCTCTCGGAGGACTGGGTGGGCTATAGCACCCGTTATGGTGACGCTGCTGGCGATTTCTCGCCCCTGGGTGGCCTTACCGTCCAAGAGGTCGTCGCCATCGGTAAAGTGATGGGATTACCGATCGAACTTGTGGAAAAGACCCCTTCCGATGGGCTGACGGGAAAGAGTGACGAGGACAACCTCGGCTTCACGTATGCCGTACTTGACCGCTATATCCGCACGGGTATCTGCGAGGATCCCGAGATCAAGGCCTTGATCGACAAAAAGCACAAAGCCAACCTGTTTAAACTCAAACCGATACCTCATTTCAGTTACGAATAATCACAACTATGAAAAGAATTGCCTTGATTGTGGCTGTCCTCCTATGGGGGGCGACGACCACCATTGCCCGACCTGTGGATCGCATGATGGCCGAGTCGGCAGCGACACGCTTTGCCGTGGCACAATTTGCAATGGAACGCGGCGATATGACTCCGGTACTGGCCTATACCGAGCCCCAGGGGGCTTACTATATCTTCAATTTTGGCAATCACGGTTTTGTCATCATCGCCGCTGATGACGCCTACCGGCCTGTGATCGGCTATTCCAACGAATCGGCTTTCGATGTCAACAATATTCCGCCGGCGTTGGCGGCACATCTGGACGGCATCGCACAACATATCTTGGCTTTGCGTGCTGAAGGACATGCTGAGGCGGATCCCATGGTAGCCGCGGATTGGGCTCTGGTGCTTGACCAAGGGCGATTGGTCTCCCGTAACGGTGGGAGAGAAGGGACCTACTTCTGCCAGACGCAGTGGGATCAAAGCTATCCCTATAATTATTGCTGTCCCGAGGATGCCGCCGGGTCGGGAGGTCATGCCATCGTGGGTTGTCTGGCTACTGCTATGTCGCAGCTGATGCGTTTTTGGGCCTATCCTACAACGGGTATCGGCAGCCATTGCTATACCCATGACGACTATGGCGAGATTTGTGCCGACTTTGGCAACACGACTTACGACTGGGCCAACATGCCCAATAAGCTTCCTGAAAACGCCCCCGAGGAGGAGAAGGTCGCGGTGGGCACCTTGTGCTTCCATTGCGGTGTCACCATCGACATGGGTTACGGTCCGGATGGTAGCGGTGGTGCCTCGGGACCCATCCCCGGCGTCATGCATACCTACTTCAACTATAGCGATGCCATCGTCCAGCTTTCGCGCAACGACTTTGAGACGGAGGAATGGAAGACCATGGTGCGGGAGCAGTTCGACCTGGGCTGGCCCATGTACTACGGTGGTTGCCAGGATGACGGCTGCCACGCCTTCGTATGCGACGGCTACGATGACTTCGACATGTTCCACTTTAACTTGGGCTGGGGTGGCGGCTCCGACGGCTGGTATCTCATCGACGAGGCTCCCTACACGCATCCCGCGGATGCCATGTTCAACTTCGTGCCTGCCGAGGTCTATAACCAGACGCCCAAGGCTCCCGAAAGCTTGGTCGTGGAACCTGTCTCCGACACGGAACTCAAGACCCATCTCAGCTGGACCAACCCCGTGGCTTTGCAAGACGGCACGCCCTTGAGCTCGTTGGATCAGGTGGTGGTCCTGCGCGACAATGCCATCATTCGTACCCTCACGGGTCTTGCACCCGGCGCCACTGTGGAGATCGACGATGAGGATCTGCCGCGTTTTGACCGCTACCAGTACGCAGTTTATGTCGTTGCCAACGGCCGCCACGGTCGTCATGCTACTGTGCGCAACGTCAATGTGGGACCGTCCTGCTCCTGGAAAGTCGTCATGATGTCGTCCGACTACCAAGGCCTCAAGGATGGTTACATCACCGTGTATAATGCCTCGGGAAAAGAGGTCGTCAGATGCACCTCCTCTAGCTCGGGTACCATCATGGAGGATTGTGAACTGCCGCTGGGCAGGCTGAGCTTCAGTTGGACAGCGCCTGAGACCGCCATAGCCAATATCGGCATCGTAATCAAGGATGCTGCCGGAAACTCAGTGTTCAACTACTCGGGACCCTCGGAAGAACTGCCTTCCGGCGTGTTTTTGCAAACCAATAACGGCTGCGGTAACGAAGGCTCGTGTGGTACCCCGGAGAACCTGGTGGCCACTGCCCAAGAGGAAGGCATCCTGCTGACTTGGGATCCGCTGGAGCATGTGGGGTATGGCTATAACGTCTATCGAGACGGGCTCCTCTTCCGTCTAGTACCGCAAGGAGGCAGCTTCCTGGATGACCAAGCGGGCCTCGGAGGACATTGCTACCGTCTGATCGCCCTCTGTGAGGACGGTGAGAGCGGCGATTACTCCAACGAGTCGTGCGCCTCAATGGGACCTTGCTATCCGCCTCGTGACTTGGACTATGAGCTCACCTCCAACTACAAGATCAAGTTGCTATGGGAACGTCCTTCCCAAGATGAGGGCCTGACGGGCTATTACATCTATCGTAAACCCGAAGGCGGTGAATACCAACGCATCAAGATGTTGGGCTCCTCGTCCAACTCCTATACCGACAACGCCTATCTTGACGAAGGCTCCTACTTCTATCGCGTCTGTGCCTTCTATAAGGACTTGGACTGCCTCTCGGCTCCGGCCAACCGCAAGTACATGACCAATGTGTTCGAACTGCAAGCCTATTATTCACCCACGGGCGTGACTGAGGTGACCGATGGAGTGAAAGTCTATCCCAACCCCTCTGACGGTCAAGTGACCGTGGAAGCAGAAGCCTTGGAAAGGGTGGTCTTGTATAACGTATTAGGACAATGTGTCGTTGATGTTCCAGTATCGGGCGATCAGATCACGCTCGACTTGCATGGACTGGGTTCGGGGTTGTATGTGCTTCACATCGAGTCTTCCTCGAAAGTCTGTGCGAAGAAGCTGAAATTGACTTTGCCGTAGTGCCGTTGCTCCATGAAGTGGGGATGGTCCTCAAAATGGACGTACTTGTCGTGCTCCAACACGAACATCCCCTCTTCGGTGAGCAGGTTGTTGTCGAAGATGAGCCGGATCAGCTCGCTGTAATGCTCGCAATCGTAAGGTGGGTCGGCGAAGATGAGGTCGTATTTCATCTGGTGCTTGGCCAGGAAGCGGAACACATCGGAACGGACCACCATCAACTCGTTCATCTCAAGTTTGTTTGCGGTCTCACGGATGAAACGGACACAGCCGTTGTCTTGATCTACGGCGACGACCTTGGGGCAGCCGCGTGAGACGAGTTCGTAGGAGATGTTACCCGTGCCGGAAAAGAGATCCAGCGCGGTGGTCTCCTCGAAGTCCATGTAGTTTTCCAGGATGTTGAACAGGCTTTCCTTGGCCATGTCGGTCGTGGGTCGTACCGGCAGGTTGTTCGGGGCGACAATTTGACGCCGCTGGTATCTTCCTCTTATGATTCGCATGCGATGGATTTATAGGGGATGTAGTAATAGTGGAAGGGCGTGCCGCTGAGCGACATATCGACGTTGACACTGCCGTCGGGGCGGATGAAGCGAATTCGTTTGATATAACGCTCGCAAAGTTTGATGATCTCCGAGTTGCCAGATATCAAGCCGGTGAAATAGACAGGAAGATCTTGTCCGGTCAGTTCTTGCTGTTCCAGCGAGAACATCAGGAAATACAGGAAATCATCCTTGGTATTGAACTTGAAGTTGTTGAAAAACAACAGTTTACCTTCTTTGACGATGGCTAGGTCGAAGGAACGGCTGTTGACGTTGACAAAGAGGTTGACGGGATCGTTAACGGGTTCTTGCAGGATGGCCTTCAAGAAGATGCTCGACTGATGGGCGAAGATGACCTTGTCGAACAGTTGGCGGATCCGTGAAACTTGGCTGGAAGGCATTGCATAGACGTTCTCGGCGTTGATGGAGGCCAGGGCATCGTGAAAGAGGGTGATGTCCACGGGGAAGTCGTGGTTGAAGCGGATATAGGACTCCATTTCCTTCTCGTCGAATACCTCCGTGGGCACGAGGGTGTTGTAGCGGTTGCCTACGATGAAGCGCACGGACCGGAATGGTTTTCCGAGGAGGCCTTTCTTGAACAGCAGTTTCTCCAGCGACTCCATGATGGCGCTTTCGTCGCCACGGTCGGCAGTTTGGTAGAGTTCCAGGTCAACGATTCTGTTCTCCTCCAGGTCGTGAAGGACAAAACAAAAACCATCCAATGCGCATTGGATGGTTATGTTGTAAGAAAGGGTTTTCGCGGGATCGACCATTAGAGTTTCTCCCAGTTGCCGTCGGTTGAGGCTTCCTCGAGGGAACCGACTTTCAGACCGGCGTATTTGTCGAGCTGTTCCATCTCAGCCTTGGCGTTGCGGACGCGTGTGATCCACTGCTTCTCGGAGAACTTCGCACCTGGTTGGGCCAGATACACCTCGTAGGGGGTCTTGACCTCGAAGACGGGCACCGAGATACCACCGCGCTTGATGATGCTGTCGTTGATCTCGAACTTCGTGACGGGATCGCTGAACGGGACCAAGCTAAGGTCGTTGAGGTTGAAGTCAGGTCTCTTTCCGAAGAGGGAGTCCATGACTTTCACATAGCCGATGGTGTCGTTGATGGTCTTCGTAAAGGTGGTGTCGTTCGGGTCGGGAATGATGTTCACGATCGGAATCTCATAGTCGTTGCAGAACTTGACCAAGGTGTCGAAATTGTTCGTGTACTTGTTGTAAGCCTGTTTGTACTGGATTTCGGCGTCGCGGATATCCTTCAGACGCTGGACGATTTGTTTTTCACGGAGTTCCTTCTCATTGTTGAAGTTGATGGGAGCCTGGATGCTCTTGATGACCATGATAGCCAGGAACACGACAACGGCAAACAACACGAGATTGATGATGATACTTTTCAGTTTTGGACTCATTTCTTTGATATTTTTTCTGATTATTATTTTCCAAAATTCAGCGGTGCTGCAAAGGTATTATTTTTTTCGTTTCGCTTGAACAAATTTTTCTTGAATTATTTTCATATCTTTGCAAAAAAAGCGATGAAATCATGAAAACGAAGAAAGAAATCGTTGAAAACTGGCTTCCTAGATATACGGGACTCCCGCTGGATCAATTCGGTGAATACATTCTGCTGACCAACTTCCAGAACTATGTGGATCGTTTTGCCGAATGGCAAGGCGTCGAAGTGGTGGGTAAGGACAAACCCATGCCCTGCGCCACCGACGGTGAGATCACCATCATCAACTTCAGCATGGGCAGCGCCAATGCGGCCACCATCATGGACCTGCTGGGCGCCATCCATCCCAAGGCAGTGCTCTTCCTGGGAAAATGCGGCGCGGTCAGGAAAAACCGTGTGGGCGACTTCATCCTTCCCATCGCGGCCATCCGTGGCGAAGGTGCCTCGAACGACTATTTCCCCCCAGAGGTTCCATCGTTGCCTGCATTCAACCTCGAGAAAGCCATCTCCACCACCATCCGCGACTATGGGCGTGACTATTGGACAGGTACCGTCTATACTACCAACCGCCGCGTCTGGGAACATGACGAGGAATTCAAGTCGTACCTCCGTAAAATCCGTTGCCTGGCCGTGGATATGGAAACCGCGACCTTGTTCAGCGTGGGCTTCTACAATGAGATTCCCACCGGAGCCTTGCTGCTGGTATCCGACGAACCCATGACTCCTGAAGGTGTCAAAACCGAAGAAAGCGACAAGAAAGTGAGCTCCAACTTCGTGGGTGACCATATCCGTATCGGTGTGGACTCGCTGCGTCAACTCATCAATAACGGCACCACCGTGAAACATCTAAGATTCGACTGATGACTTTCGAGCAGATCCTTTCCGACATCCATAACAAAAAATATGCGCCGATCTATTTCTTGATGGGCGATGAGCCCTATTTCATCGACGTGATCTCCGACACGATTGAGGAAGAAGTGCTTGACGAGACCGAGAAGGCCTTCAACCAAATCGTGGTCTATGGCCGTGACGTGGACATCGATACCATCGCCACCCACGCCAAGAGCTTCTCGATGATGGGCGGCTACATGGTGGTCATCGTCAAAGAGGCGCAAGATGTCAAAAACATCGAGGACTTTGAGAAATACCTCGACGTCATCCCACCGACTACCATCCTGGTGTTCGACTATAAGTACAAGAAGCTCGACAAACGCCGTACCTTCACCAAAAAGGTGGAGAAGATGGGTGTGGTGTTTGAGTCTAAGAAGCTGTACGATCGTGACATCCCTGGTTGGATCCAGTCGTACCTGGCACAGAATGGTTACTCCATCACCCCGAAAGCGACGCAGATGCTGACCGATTTTCTGGGCACGGACCTCCACAAGGTGCGTAATGAACTCGACAAGTTGATCATCGCCATGCCTAAGACGAAGAAGATCGACGACGCCGACGTGGAGCGTAACATCGGTATCTCCAAGGATTTCAACATGTTTGAGCTGCAGAACGCCATCGGACGCCGCGACGTGGTCAAGGCGAATCAGATTGTGAATTACTTCGGCGACAACCCTAAGGAGAATCCTCTATTGGTTGCCGCGATCAGCTTGTATGGCTATTTCACCAAAGTGCTGAAAGTGCATTACGCCTCCGACCCATCGCAGAATGCCCTTGCCGCCGCCATAGGAGTCGCTCCCTATTTCGTTCGCGACTACCAGCAAGCCGCACGCAACTTCTCTATTGCGGACTGCGTCAAATGCATCGCCGTACTGCGCGAGTTCGACCTGAAATCAAAAGGCTACAACATCGGTGACACCTCCCCGAAGGACCTCTACCGGGAGATGATTTTCAAGTTACTCCACTGACGGAACGGAAAACGGAAAACGGAGAACGGAAAACGGAAAACTTTTCCACTTTCCACTAAACAAACATTCCCTCAATCAGGTCCTTGTAGTGTTCCTGAATGGCGTTACGTCTCAGCTTCAGCGTGCTGGTGACTTCGCCTTTTTCGGCAGTGAAGTCGGAGGGAAGGAGTTCGAATTTCTGGATTCTTTCGTAATCCCCCAAGCTCTTGTTGATGCGATCCACCTCTTTGCGCATCATGGTGATGACCGCCTTGTCCTTGAGCATCAGCTCGTTGTTGATGAAGTTCAGGTTGTTTTCCCTGCACCAAAGGGTCAGCTGGTCGAAATTCGGGACGATGAGTGCGGCAGCGAACTTCTGTCCTTCACCTACCACGATGATGGAGTTGATGAAAGGTGATTCCAGCATCTTGTTTTCGATCATCGAAGGGCTGATGTATTTGCCCATGGAGGTCTTGAAGATCTCCTTCACCCTGCCTGTCAGCCGCAAGAAGCCTTCGGCGTCGATCTCGCCACGGTCGCCAGTGTGGAAATAGCCTTCCGAGTCAAGGGCTTCCGCCGTGGCTTCGGGTGACTTGTAATAGCCTTGCATGATGGAAGGTCCTTTGGCCAGGATCTCTCCTTGCTCCGAGATCTTCACTTCGATATTGTCCAACGGCTGTCCCACGGTGCCGATCTTGATCTTACGGGTCACGGGGCTGTTCACGGCGAGCACGGGTGAAGTCTCGGTGAGCCCATAGCCTTCCATGACAGGCATCTTCATGGCCGACAGCAGTTTCGAGATCTTGGGTTGCACGGTGGCGCCACCCAAGATGATGACTTCGATGCTGTTGCCCAGCGTCTCGCGTACCTTGCGGTAAACCAGCCTGTCGGCGATGCGAAGCCTACAGTTGTACCACCAGGTGTTTTCGTGCTTTTCGTTGAAGGCATAACCCAACTCGATGGCCCAGTTGAAGATGGCTTTTTCGATGCCTTTCGCCTTTTTGCCCTTGAGCAGGATGTTGGCATGCACCTTCTCCAGAAGCCTCGGGATGGTGGTGAATACATGGGGCTTCACTTCCTGGATGTCGTTCAGGATGGTGGCCATGTTCTCGGCATAATACACCACGGCACCCAGGTTCATGTAGGCCATGGTGACTTGGCGCTCAAAGATGTGGGAGAGGGGAAGATAGCTGAAATACCGGGTGTTCTCGGTCACATAGAAAAGGGTGTCGAGGCACTTGGTGTTGGAAGTCAGGTTGTCGTGGGTCAGCATCACCCCCTTGGGGACGCCTGTGGTGCCTGAGGTATAGATGACGGTCGCCAAGTCATGACGATCGACTTGCGCCTTGGCGGCTTCGAGTTGTTCTACGGGGATGGCTCCACCTTGTTGCATGAAGGCCTTGAGGGAAGTGACCCCTTCGAGTTCCTTGATGGAGACAACTTCTTTCACCGTGGCTAGTTCAGCGGCAATGCGACTCACCTTTCGGTGGATCTCCTGGCCGTAGATGAAAAGCAACTTCGCCTCGGAATGGTTGAGGTTATAGATGTAGTCGTTCTCGCTGATGGTGGTGTATAACGGCACCGTGACGCCTCCGATCTGCTGGATCGCCCAGTCGAGGAAATTCCACTGCGGACAGTTGCGCGAGGCGATGGCGACACGGTCGCCTTTCTGAATGCCGAAAGCAAGCAAAGCCCTACTGGTACCATCGATGATGCGTCGTGCCTCCTCGATGGTATAACGACGCCAGTCACCATTTTCCTTGGCGGCCAGAATAGGTTTCCCTTTGCCGTAAAGACCTTCAAGCCTAGGAAGAATGTCGAAAGTCCTTACAGGAGCTCCGTCGTAAATAACCATTGTCTCTCGTTTTCAATCCTGTTTTTCTGCAAAAACAGGCCGCAAAATTACTACTTTTTCCTATCTTCGCAAAAAAAATTCATCATGAGGGTCGTAGCACAACGTGTTTCAAGGGCTTCCGTGACCATCAATGGCCGGGTGAAGTCCTCCATTGGAAAGGGAATGTTGCTTCTTCTTGGTATAGAAGAAGCTGATAATGAGGAAGATGTGGAATGGCTTTGTACCAAACTCACCAAAATGCGCATCTTTGCCGATGAGAACGATGCCATGAATCTGGACATCAACCAGATTGAAGGTTCTTTTCTCGTAGTGAGCCAGTTCACACTTCATGCCTTGACCAAGAAGGGCAACCGCCCGAGTTTCATCCGAGCCGCCCGCCCCGAACAGGCCATCCCGCTGTATGAGCACTTCGTCCGCCGGCTTCATGAGGTCTCCGGAAGGGAAGTCTTGACGGGAGAATTCGGCGCGATGATGGACGTGGAACTGATCAATGACGGGCCGGTGACGATCCTCATGGACTCGAAACATCGGGAATGAAAGATTATCACTATCTTTGCAACGGAAAACGGAGAACGGAAAACGGAAAATTGAATACGAAATATGGATAATAAAAGACTGGAAAAGATTAATAAACTGATTCTGAAAGAATTAGGTGAGATTTTTCAAAAAGAGCTGAAGCCGGCAGTGCCTTCATTGATGATCACCGTGACCCATGTGAAGGTGACTTCCGACTTGGGGTATGCCAACGTGTATCTGAGCATCTTTGGCGTTGAGGACAAGCAGAAAGTGGTGGAGGAAGTGGGGCAGAACACACGCGCCATCCGAGGTATGCTGGGCAACCGCATCCGTCACCAGATGCGTGTTGTCCCGGAACTGCGTTTCTTTGAGGACGACTCGCTCGACTACATCGAGAACATTGACAATCTGCTGCATCCCGAAAAGTGAGACTGCCTTTCTTCATAGCAAACCGGTACCTCCTGGCCAAAAAAAGCCACAACCTCATCAACATCATCACCTGGATCTCCATCGTGAGCATCAGCGTGGCTGCTTTTGCCTTGATCGTGGTGCTTTCGGCATTCAATGGCCTGGAAGAGGTGGTCTCTTCGATGAGCAACCGTCTCGCTCCCGACTTGCAGCTTGCTGCCGTGAAAGGCAAGACCATCGACCTGAAGACCTTCCCGATGGAAAAAACCAAAGCGGTTCAAGGCGTCCAGTTTGTGGTTCCTACCCTCACAGAGGATGCACTTTTCCGAGCGGACGACAAGCAACATATCGGCCAGGTGAAGGGCGTGGGTGAGGATTATGGACGAATTGAACGTTTCAAGCAGGTGTCCCCGCAGCAGGAAGCTTTGTCGCTCACCGATGGACCCTACCGTTTCGCGATCCCAGGCACTGGTGTGGCTTGGTATCTGGGCATCAACCCTTACAACGGCTATGCGATGTTGCGCATCTATGTGCCCAAACGGGGCAACGCTTCTTCCATGAGCCTTGAAAACGGTTTCAACTCCGATGTGTTGACGGTGCAACGTACTTTTTCCACGGAACAGGAGATGGATGAGACTACGGTGCTCGTGCCTTTTGATTGGCTTTCGGAATTGCTTGAATATCAAGATAAAGCCACCAATCTTGAGCTGTTTCTTGCGCCTGGAGCCGACATCCGTAAAGTAAAGAGAGAGGTCAAAGCCATTGTGGGTGAGGGCATTTCAGTGAAAGACCAACAGGAGCAGCAGGCTACCCTATACCGGATCATGCGCTCAGAGAAATGGGCGGTCTTTGTCATCCTTACCTTTATCTTGATATTGGCGACCTTCAATGTGGTCGGGTCGTTGTCCATGCTGATGATCGATAAGCGGAAGGACGTGGGGATCTTGAAGTCGATGGGCGCTGACGACCGACTGATCCACAGGGTCTTCATGAATGAAGGACTGTTGATTGCCGTGGCAGGCGGCGTTATCGGCTTGCTGCTGGGTGTCGTGTTGGTCCTCCTACAGCAAAGGTTCGGATTTGTGAAATTCGGTACCGGTGGAAATTATGTGGTGGATGCCTATCCTGTCCTGTTGAAAGCCAAAGATGTCGTGTTGATCTTCGCTACCATCCTGGTGGTGGGTTGCACTTCGGCTTTCCTCACCGTCACTCATGCGTTGCGGAAGCAATCAGATTGGTCAATGCAATAAACTCCTTTACGGAGAGTTGTTCGGGCCGTTTGTTGAAGACCTCGTTTTCGATGATTTCAGGGCTGAGCATCGGCCGAAGTGAATTGCGTAGGGTCTTGCGGCGCTGGTTGAAGGCTTGCTTCACAATGGTCACGAACAGTTTCTCATCGCAGCCCAAGTCGGTAACGGCATTGCGCCGCATCTTGATGACTGCAGATTTCACCTTGGGTGGGGGATTGAAGACGTTCTCGTGAACCGTGAAGAGGTAATCGATATCGTACCAGGCTTGCATCAGCACGCTCAGGATGCCGTAGGTCTTGCTGCCTTCTTTGGCGGCCATGCGTTCGGCCATCTCCTTCTGCACCATGCCGACCACCTCCACGACTTGTTCCTTGTATTTCAGCACTTGGAAGAAGATCTGGCTGCTGATGTTATAGGGGAAGTTGCCGATGATGGCTAGGTTCTGCTGGCCGAAATCGGAGAGTCGGGCTTTCAGGAAGTCCCCATGGATCAGATGGTCACCCAGCATCAGGAAGTGGTTCTTCAGGTAGTCGATGGACTCGGTGTCGATCTCGATGACATAGAATTTGTCAAGGATATCGTTGACCATGTATTGGGTCAGCACACCGGTACCGGCACCCACTTCGATGACGGTCTCCAGGTCGGGGGAGAGCTGGTCCACAATCTTCCTAGCGATATTCTGGTCCGTCAGAAAATGTTGTCCCAGCGCTTTTTTAGGCCTGACGGAGTTTTTGTTTAATGCGGAATGCGGAATTCGGAACGGCGTAGCCCTCAACGAAGTGAAACGAGTTAATTCGGAATTGATTCCATTGTCCAATTTCATAGTTTCCTATAATTTTTCTTTGCCTGAGCCATATAGAGACTCGTCGGATATTGATCAATCAATTGTTCGTAGTGCTGTTTTGCGGCTTCCTTGTTTTTGAGTTGTTGGTGCTCCAGCAGGGCGGCGCGCATCAGGGCATCGTCGGCCATGTAGCTGTCCGGAAACTCCGCGACGATTTGCAGGTAGAGGGTGTCGGCAAGGACGTAGTCGTGGTTTCTCTCTTTGATTTCGGCGATACGGTACAGGGCGTGGGGTTTGCTGATGTCGTTGCCATTGGCGCATACCGAGTCGAGGATGGGCAGGGCTTGTTCTTCCTTGTGTTGGTAGATCTTGTAGTCGGCTTGTGCCAGTCGGGCGAGTTCCTGTCCCGATGCATCGGCTTCAAGGTTGTCGCCGATGATGAGCGAGAGACTCATGGCGTCGTTGGCGATGAGTTTGGAGGTGGCCGCCTTGAGCACGTTGAGTTGGGTTTGTGCCCAAGCGAACTCACCGATGAAATAGCGAAGTTGGGCGTTCCTGAACCTGGCTTCATGTCCGAGGGGCTCTTCTTTCATGGCCTTGTCGATTTGGCTGTAGAGCAGGGTGGCTTCCCATACTTCATCGGTATAGAGATAGACATCGGCGAGTTTGAGTTTCAGCCGGCATTGCTGGATCTTGTTGCCTGTAGTCTCGATGGCCTCTTGGAGAAGGTTGACGGCTTGTTGGGGTTGTCCCAGATGGTAGGCGAGGAGGTCGGCATGGATCTCGACCAAGTCGGGGTATTCCTTGGACCCTACATCGGGATAGGCGTTGTCGATCTTCTTGCTCAGCCGTTCAAAGACATGACGATCGGTCACGTTGTCAGCCTTGCATCTCAGGTTTTCCGTCTTGATGGAGCCGATGAGGGCGTCACCGTAGAAGGGGTTGATTTTCCCTTTCTTCAGGAGGTAGTCGAAGGCGTCCTTGGCCAGGTCATATTGACCGTTGTCGAGGCAGATATGGGCGATATTGTCGATCTGTGCGTCCTGGTCGTTGAACTTGCGGTCAAGGCTCTTGCATTGGGCGAGGGCGATGTCGTAGTCTTCTTCTTGGAGCGACAGCCATACCAGCAGGCGTGCGATTTCCGTGTTGTCGGGCTGTTCTTGGTTCTTCTTCAGCAAGGCCATGCGTAGCTGGTCGGAGACGCTTTTGTTGACATCGTAAAGCAGCAGGGATTGCAGTTTGTTTTTGATGGAGGCGTATTGGTCGGGGCGGGCTTCCAGTTCAAGGAAGTAGTATTTGAAAGCTTCTTCGAAGTTGAGCATGGAGTGATAGACGGTAGCCTTCTCCAAATAGTAGGGGTAGCCATCGGCGTTGGTGGTGGCGGCTTTGTCGAGGACGGCGAGGGCTTCGTCGTTCAGCATCCGGCTGCGCAACATGTTGGTGATGTTGTTGACGCTATTTTGGTTGTCAGGAAGTTTGTTGAGGATGTCGTCGAACTGCTGTTCCGCTTTCTTCTTCTTGCCATCGCAGCGGTATGCATACAACAGATCGACTTTTGCCTTCCAATAGCTGGGGTTTTTCCGGAGGAAGCTGTTGAGTGTTTTCTCGGCAGTATCGTAGTCGCCTAGCCGTAGCAGGCATTCGACGTATTGGTTGAAGTGGTGGGTTTGGCCTTTTTTGTTGTAGAGTTGCAGGTAGATTTCTTTGGCCTGCTCAAAGTCTTGTTTTTGGAAGAGTTTGCTGGCCAGCTGCTCGTCAACGAGTTGTTGCGCCTCCTTGTTCTGGGCGTGGTAGCATGCAGGCGCCAGGGTTGCGAGTAGCAAAAGAATACGGATGAAGCTCCTCATCTTGACGCGACTTTACGGATGTTCTTCTTCAGGGTTTGCAACTCCTGGTCTTGATGTGAGAGTCGGTCTTGGAAATAAAGGATTCTATGGTGGAGCGTGTCGGCCACGGCGGTTTCGTCCTTGAGATACACCTGGAACAGCGAGTCGCTGAGGTAATGGGTGTCGAGGTCGTTTTGGAGGTTGGCCAGCTGGGTCCGGGTGTAGGAGAGGTCGCGTTGCATCACGGGGAGCAGCTCGTTGAACTGGCTCAGGTAGGCTTGTGCGAGGTCGAGGGTCTCGAAATAGCGTTCGATTTCGGTTTCGGGGACGAACTGTAGCATGGAGTCGCACCACCGGAAGTCGGCGCCGAGCCTGTCTTGGTAGCGGTTTTGCAGGTCAAGTAGGGCGACGCTGTCTTTCGCCAGTTGGTCTTGCAGCTGAGGTAAAGACGGCTTGGCGTGGTTCACGGTCTTGCTTCCGCAGGAGCACAATGCGAGAAGCAAGACCGTGAGTGCGACGATGATATGTTTAGGAGATGATGTCAAAGCCGGTGTATTTTTGGAGGGCCTTCGGGATGAGGATGCCTTCGGGGGTCTGATGGTCTTCGAGGAGGGCGGCGACGATTCTGGGCAATGCCAGGGCGCTGCCGTTGAGGGTGTGCACGAGTTGGATGTTGCCGTTCTTGTCCTTGAAGCGGAGTTTCAGTCGGTTGGCTTGGAAGGTCTCGAAGTTGGAGACGGAGCTGACTTCGAGCCAGAGTTGCTGGGCGGCGGACCACACCTCGAAGTCGTAGGTGGTGGCGGAGGTGAAGCTCATGTCGCCGCCGCAGAGGTGCAGGATACGGAAGGGCAGTTCCAGCTTGCGAAGCAGTCCCGCGACGTGGTTTTTCATGGCTTCCAGGCGGTCGTAGGAGCCGACGGGGTGGGCGATTTCCACGATTTCCACTTTATCGAACTGGTGGAGGCGGTTGAGTCCGCGGACGTTCTTGCCGTAGGAGCCGGCTTCACGGCGGAAGCAGTTGGAGTAACCGACGGTTTTGATGGGCAGCTGTTCTTCTTTGACGATGGTGTCACGGAACATGTTGGTCAGCGGCACTTCGGCGGTAGGGATGAGGTAGAAGCCATCGAGAGGCACGGCATACATCTGTGCTTCCTTGTCGGGGAGTTGCCCAGTGGCGTATGCGGAGGCTTCGTTCACCACGATGGGCGGTTGGGTCTCGTTGTAGCCTGCGGCGCTGGCTTCGTCGAGGAAGAAGTTGATGAGGGCGCGTTGGAGTTTGGCCCCTTTGCCTTTATAGAAGGGGAATCCGGCGCCGGTGACCTTGTTGCCGAGGTCGAAGTCGGCGAGTCCGTATTGGTTGAGCAGTTCCCAGTGGGGTTTGGCGCCTTCGTAAAGTTGGGGCATCTCACCTTCTTGGTGCACGTTGACGTTGTCGGCGGCGGAGGTGCCTCGAGGCACGTCGATGCGAGGGGTATTGGGGATTTCGACGAGTTTGTTTTGGATCTCTTTTTTGATTTCCTCCAGCCGGTCGGCGAGGGTCTTGGAGAGTTCTTTCAGCTCGTTGTTCTTGGCTTTCATGTCGTTGGCTTCGGCGGCTTTGCCTTGTTTGTAGAGGTCGCCGATCAAGCGAGCGTTGCTGTTCAGGGTAGCCAATGTCTCGTCACACTGTTTTTGGGTGGCGCGGCGTTCGTCGTCCAGTTTCAGGATTTCGTCGATGAGTGCGACGTTGTTGAAGTTCTTGATGGACAGGCGTTCGATCACTTCTTCTTTGTGATCACGGATATAGGATAATACTAACATAGCTTGGCGCTGTTTTTAAATTGACCGCAAATATAAACGAAAAAAACCGGCTATCAGACGATAGCCGGTAAAAAAATATATCTTACGAATATTTATTCGGTGATTGCGCCTTCCACCGGGATGATGGAGACGAATGACTTATCGTCTTTTTTCTTCACGAATTCAACGATGCCGTCGCACTTGGCATAGAGGGTGTGGTCCTTGCCCATACCGACGTTCTTGCCAGGGTTGTGCTTGGTGCCGCGTTGACGGACGATGATGTTGCCTGCGATGGCTGCTTGTCCACCGAAAATCTTAACTCCGAGTCGTTTACTTGCGGACTCACGACCGTTCTCGGAACTACCGACGCCTTTCTTGTGTGCCATATCTTTTCTGTTTTTTCGGGTTTTACATGATGATGTTGTCGATAACGACCTTGCTCAGATACTGGCGGTGGCCGTTAGAGGTCTGGTAACCTTTTCTTCTCTTCTTCTTGAAAACGATGACTTTCTTACCCTTGCAGTGCTCCTTAATCGTCGCCTCGACGTTGGCACCGGCAACTGTGGGAGCTCCCACCTGGGTAGCGCCGTCGTTGTCAATCAATAATACTCTGTCGAAAGAAACCTTGCTTCCTTCTTCACCTTGCAGTCTGTTGACGAAGATCTCTTGACCGTTCGTGACTTTGAACTGCTGTCCTGCTATTTCTACAATTGCGTACATTTCTCGATATCTTTTTAGATACTGATTTCTTGCTTAAATTTTGGACTGCAAAATTACAACTTTTTTTGATTGTGCAACCAATTTTTGAAATTAATTTTTCAGCAGGTCTTCGGCAACCTTGCGGACATCCTCTTTAGAGAAGCCAATCGGGAAGATATGGGTGGGTTCCAGATAGTGGATCTGATGGGTTTCCATGAAGTGTTTTTCGCCACCTCCGGTGATGTTGAGCATGACGATGTCGTCGGCTTTCACGATGTTTTGTTCGATGGCTTGGCGGAGTGAGGCCAGGGCAACGGCAGCGGCATGGTAGATGTCGATGCCTTCAGTTTCCTCGAAGAGTTGTTTGGCAGCATTGGCTTCCGCATTGCTGATCGCGAAGATGTCGCCTAGGGTGTCCTTGAGTGCATCGTACAGGCCTCCACATAATGAATAAGGTGGCTTGCGGTTGGAGAGCACGGGGGCGCAGATCTCTGCGGCGTCGCGACGGGCTTGGTCGGCATCGTAGGGGAATAGCGTCCTGGAGTCTTTTTTCCATGCGACATACATGGGGACGAAG
Source organism: Bacteroidales bacterium (assembly GCA_017965765.1). Lineage (GTDB taxonomy): Bacteria > Bacteroidota > Bacteroidia > Bacteroidales > F082 > Limimorpha. The sequence continues at coordinate 12,429 of JAGCPJ010000059.1, read as the reverse complement.
GGCTTGTTTTGGGAGACCATCAGTCGGGCTTTGTTGTTGCCGAAACGTCCGTCTTCGAGGAAGCGCAGGTTGGCTTCCCAGGCGGCGATGGCGCCGGTGCCACTGCCCACGGCTTGGAAGTAGAAGTCGGGGATGCGTCCGATGGTGGTCACAGCGGACATCATGGTGGTGCTCATGCCATCGCGGCGTGCGATGTTCTTGGCGCCGCCCTCGGCGAGGAATCCTGGGAGCTCGCAGATGAAGTTCGACAGCTGGATGGCATCGAAATAGTCGCTGCCGGTGGCGGTGGTGAACAGCTTCACGCAGGGGTTCAGGGGTTTGTCGAACCACAAGGCGTTGATGTTGTCCTGGGGCACGCAAAGCAGCAACGGGATGTGGTTGTCGGAGCATACCTTGGCGAAAGCTCTTGCGGTGTTGCCAGCGGAGGCCACCACCAACACTTGGTTTTTCTGTCCTTCGCCTAGGCGGGCACACACGGAGTAAGCCTCGGTTTCCTTGAAGGAGCAGGTGCTCATCTTGGCGCCTTTGGCTGGCCACCAGCCGCTGAAGGTGATGTATAGGTTGTTCAGTCCCAGCTGTTTGGCTAACTTTTCGCTTTTATAGGTGATGGGGCAGGAGGGGTTCTCCAAGGTCCTTTGGATAGGCATCCAGTCGGCGAACTTGTACAATCCCATACTGTCGTCGCCCAGATGCAGCTGTTTTTGCTCGAAGATGGCTCTCACCAGGCTCGGCGTCTTGCCTTCCGGATCGTCCAACATCCATCCTTTATCTTCAAAGATGCGGCCATCGGCCACGTTCATCAGTTGATATTTTCCCATGTTTGCAGTTTTTGACCTGCAAAGATACAAAAAATAGTAAATATACTTACAGTAAATGCAAATACTTTTTCCGTTTTCCTTATACACCATTTGATACCCAGGGCCGCCTTGGGCTATTAGCTAGTTGCCCTTTCAGGACTGTTCTAATTTTTTGTTTCTTCTTCCCCAATCAACAGTAAAGAGTCTAAAAAAATGAAAAAATTGAGGTGTAATTCAAATATTTTACTACTTTTGACACCTTAATAATATAAGTTTGATATTATCTTCATGCTACTATGAAAAGAATACTGTTTTTACTACCTTACTTCTTATTGGTTTTCAGTCAGTTATTTGCCAATCCGGTGGATGTGGCTACCGCTAAACGTGTTGGCCAGGCTTTTGCCCAAACGGCACTTCAGGTCTCAAGTCGTACCAGCGAATTGCAACTTGTAGCTGTTCAAGACCAATACTATGTTTTCAATGTCGGTGACGCTGGCTTCGTCATCGTCTCCTCCGACGACCGCTTCAGGCCTATTGTCGGCTATTCCGAAGAGGGCGTTTTCCCAGTGGATAATCCCTCTCCCGAGATGATGTATTATCTAGGCAGTTTGTCCGAAAACCGCTGGGCTGCCCTGCGCGCCAACATGTCCCCAGATCCCAGTGCTGCTGAGGAATGGACTGCCTTGCTGAAAGGTGACAACCTGCCTTCACGTAATGGCAACAAAAGCTCGTTCTATCTGGTGCAGACCCGGTGGAACCAAAACGACCCCTATAACAAATTCTGCCCTTCGAACTCTTACGCGGGCTGCGTCGCCACTGCCATGTCACAGGTGATGAATTATTGGAGATATCCCACCCATGGCTGGGGCCGGCACTCCTATAGGCATTACACCTATGGGGAGTTGTCTGCGGATTTCTCCGCGGCAGTCTATGATTTCGACAAGATGCCCTTGAGCATCTTCACGGGCTCTCCCGAGGAGAATATCGACGCCATCGCGGAATTCATGTACCATTGCGGTATCGCCGTCGATATGGACTACTCCCCAGAGGGAAGCGGCGCCTTCTCGCAAGACGTCCCTGGTGCCGTGCTCAAATACTTCGGCTACACCAACCGCTGCCGTTTCTATGGCCGCGACGACTATTCCTTGGAAGAGTTCCAGCGGTTGCTGAAGGACCAGTTCGACATGGGCTGGCCATGCTATTATTCGGGCTCCGATACCAATGGCGGAGGTGGCCATGCTTTCGTATGTGATGGTTATGACGACTTCAACATGTTCCACTTCAACTGGGGGTGGAGCGGCTCGGGCGACGGCTTCTACGCCATCGATGAACTGAACGTCTCCAGCTATGCCTTCAACTCAGGCCAAGGGGTGATCTGCAACTTTGTACCACAGTCGGTGTTCGAGAACACCGTGAAAGCCCCCGACTACTTCACGGCCGTGCCCAATGGCGATGACGACTTCTCGGTCACCCTCTCCTGGTACAACCCCACGGCCACCCTCGACGGTCGTGTGCTGGAATCCATCGACCAAATCGTCATCCTTCGTGATGGGGTGGAAGTCCATGCCTTCGACCATCCCGCACCTGGCGAATTCATGACCTATGTCGATCCCGCCGGATTGCCCGTCATGGTGAACTATGCCGTCTATGCGGTTTGCGAGGGGCAAGGCGGACGCAAGGCCAAAGTCGAAGGGGTTAACTTAGGTCCCGTGTGTGCCTGGGATTTTGAGCTGTCTTGCTCGAATAGCGATGGATGGGGTAATGCGGAACTTTCCGTACAGAATTCCTCGGGTGCCCAAGTGGTTTCCTTCACCGCGGAGAAGAGCAACGGTAGCTATGCCGTGGACATGCCTCAGGGCCGAATCGCCTTCTACTGGAAGGCCCCGACGGACAGCCTGAGTGTCAGCATGTCAATCCATGATGCCACGGGCCAATTGGTGTTCTCTTACGAGGGTTCCTCAACAGCAATGCCGCAAGGCCTCTTCTATGAGACTGTCAACACCTGCGGCGGCGTTGGCCGCGACGACCATCCTACGAACCTCACTGCCCAGGTTGACGGCAACGATGTCGTGCTGAATTGGACAGGTGTCCAAAACCTCGGCTACGGCTATAACATCTACCGCGACGAACGCCTATATACCATGGTGGCCAACGCGACGACCTTTACCGACAGACTCGCCGCCACGGAAGTCCACGCGTATTATGTCACCGCCTTCTGTAAGGAAGGGGAGACGGACCCGACCAACGTCTGCTGTGCCGCCCTCGACCCGGATGGGATGGCACCGCAAAACCTGCAATATGAACTCAATGCCAATGGCAAAGTGAAACTAACCTGGGAGGCGCCGAGTACAGAGATGGAGCTTTCGGGTTACCGTGTGTACCGCAAGGCCGAAGGGGAGACCTATAAGACCATCAAGACCACGGGCAGCTCTACGCTGACTTATACCGACAACGCCAACGTCGCCGGAGGCCATCGCTACTATTATATCGTCACGGCATTATATGACCATGGCAACCTGGTTTCCGCTCCCGCATGCCTCGCCAACAACCCTGAACTGCGTTTCGTCGAAATCAACCGCACCCATCTGCCTTTAAACCTGCGTTTGGAAACACTTGGTTCCAATCAGATGTCACTGCAATGGGATCCCGCCCTGCTCGCCGAGTCGTACAACCTGTATCGCAATGGAACACTGGTCGCCCAAGACCTCACGGAAACCCACTTTGTCGATGCAGTCACCGGCGATGAAACCCTACTGGTCTATCAAGTCACCGGCCTGTTGAACGGTGTGGAATCCAGCCTGTCCAACAAAGCTTGTTGGGGTAACGTGGCGGTTCCCGAAAACGAGACCTCAGCGATGAGCCTCTTCCCGAATCCTTCCTCGGGACACGTTATCGTCCACGCGGAAGCCCTACAGGAGATCCTGGTCTATCAACTGACGGGACAACAGGTGATGTCCTTCAAAGCCTCTGGCGACCGTGCCGAGATCGACCTCTCGGCACTGCATCCTGGCGTCTATTACCTCAATGTCCGCACGGCCCAAGGAAATCGTATCCAAAAAGTGGTATTGACGAAATAATCCATCAAAAACCTTCTGACCATGAAAAGATTACTTCTTATCATAGCGTTGGCCGTGACCACGGCCTTGAACGCCCAAGAATCCCCCTTGGTGTTCCATAACCATTGGGAATACATCTCCTTCCAACTCGCCCACCCCGAGCGGATCCCCAATGCGCTGGATGCTACGCTTCGTTGGCAGAGCGCCTATACCCAAAAACTCGACAGCGTCATCGGTGCCGACAATTTCGATTGGACGCGCTGGAAAAACTGCTATGACTATCAAGAAGCAGGTAAAGTGCGTGCGGAAACTCATTTCGAATGGGAAAACAACGCTTGGATCCCCGTACTGAAGACCGTCGTTACGCTGTCACAAGAAGGGGAAACCACGGAGTCGATGGACTATGCCCGCTGGAATGGCGATGCCTGGGAATCCTATTATCGAGTGAATTACACTTACACCTCCATCAACGGCCAACCATTGGTGGAGAGCATGACCGCGGAAAGCTTCAAGGATACCCTCTGGGTGGGTGCCTCACGCTCCGTCTATGAGTATGATGAAAACGGAAACGTCACCTTTAACCTGAACTACAACGGCCAAAACAACAATGGTGAATGGGTGGAGAGTTCCAAAAACGAATACCTCTACAACGAAGGCCGTCTGGTCCGCCGCCTCTATTCCACCATCCGCAACGGCAATTGGCGCGAATCCCAAAAGGACACCTTGTCATATAATGATAACAATCTGTGTGTCAGCTTGTTGACTCAAAGAAAAGGCAATGGTGGCCCCGGAGGCAATCTCTGGAGAGACGCTTCGAGATATGATTTCAACTATGTGGACGGTCAGCTTGAATCGGAAACGCTCTATCTGGGTGGCTGGTTCAATACTGCGATGACCCTTGACAGTCGCATGAACTACGAGTTCGACGCCAATGGCAACGTGGTGCGGAAGACCGCAAGCATCTTTAACGAGGTGGATTGGATTGTCCGCGACGTCTATGACAACAGGTTCGACGCCTCGGTAGAGGCTTCGAATATCATCGGCTTGGCTCCGGTATGGGAGAGTACCGTCGCCCAAGGCATGGGCTTTGCCCTCAGTGGATCCATGCCCTTGAACAGCAAATGGTTGTCGTGCACCATCGCCTCGGAGCAACTCGATACGGAGTTCACACTGTATTATTCGGATTATAACTCCGTGGATGAGACCCCGAACCTAGGCATGAGGGTCTATGGCCAAAAGGGCCGTCTGACGGTTGAAACCGAGTCGGCTTCCGATATCGTGGTCTATGACCTCATGGGACGGAAGGTAGCTGCACGGCCACAGACTATGCAGTGCGAGTTCCAGCTGACGCCGGGCTTATACATCGTGGGGAACGGAAACGCATTTGTGAAAACTGTAGTCCATTGATCAATAATTAACAAACAGATACGCTATGAAACGATTGGTAAAGTATGTTGCGATTGCGCTGTTCATGGGAGCAGGATCGGCAGCGATGGCTCAAGAAGCCAAGGAAGAAAAGGAACCGGTTTACCAGATTACGGAAACCCTCAATGTGCCGCATACTGCGGTGGACAACCAAGGCAGTTCGGGCACCTGCTGGTGCTTCGCGGGCATCGGTTTTGTCGAGGCGGAGATCCTTCGCATGTACGGCAAGGAATTCAACCTCTCGGAGATGTTCGTCGTCCGTAACGCCTGGGCGGAGAAGGTCTCCAAGTTCGTCCGCATGCACGGTGGCAGCTCCCTCAGCCAAGGCGGGGAAGTGTGTGATGTGCTGTACATGATCAACAAATACGGCATGATGCCCGAAGCCGACTACAGTGGCAAGGTGATTGGTGAGGAACGTCACATGCACAGCGAGATGAACGAGGTCATCGCCTCGGTGGCCCGCGCCATCATCAAGAACGGAAACAAAAAGATCTCTCCTGCCGGCCCCAAGGCCATCCAAGGGGTGCTGGACGCCTATCTCGGCGTGGTGCCGGAGGACTTTACCGTCGATGGCAAGAAATACACGCCCAAGTCGTTCGCCGAGAAATACCCGGTGGATCCAGCCAACTACATCGAGATCTGTTCCTTCGCCAGCGAAGAGAACTACAAGCCTTGCATGGTGGAGATTCCCGACAACTGGACCTGGACGCCGGCCTATAACATGCCGCTTGACGAGCTGATGCAGGCGGTTGATTATGCCCTTGAACAGGGCTATACGCTGGGCTGGGCTCAGGATGTCAGCAACAAGGGCTTCTCTGGCAAAACGGGTATCGGTATCGTTCCCGAGGATCCTGACGCAACCCTGTGGGAAGAAATCGTCCCTGAGAAACAGGTTACCGATGAGGATCACCAAAGGGCTTACGACAATTGGGACGCCGGCGACGACCACAGCATGCTCGTGGTGGGTATCGCCAAGGACCAAAACGGTACCAAGTATTATAAGATCAAGAACTCCTGGGGCGACAGGGGACCCTATCAAGGCTATTGGTATTGCTCCGAGCAGTACCTCCGCCAATATACCATCTTCTTCACGCTCCACAAGGACGCGCTTTCCAAATCCATGAGAAAGTCCCTCTCGCTCTAAATGAACGGCGAATTTTACGAATTTAACTGAATGGAACGGCGAATTTTACGAATTAAACGAATCTTGAAATCTTGAAATCTTGAAATTTTGAAATTTTGAAATCTTTAAATATTAAATCTTTAAATCATGAAAATTAGACACTTTTTGACTGCTGCCGCCTTGATGCTCAGCATCACCGCCGTGGCCCAACCGAAATCAGAAGAAAAAAAGGACGAAGGCTTCAAGTTTGAAACCATCAAGGAGCTCCCCATCACCTCCGTGAAAGACCAAAACCAGGCCGGTACCTGCTGGTGCTATTCCTCTTTGGCTTTCTTCGAGTCGGAACTGCTCCGTATGGGTAAGCCGGAGTACGACTTCTCTGAGATGTACATCGTCTATAAGACCTACCTTGATCGTGCCGAAGCCGCGGTCCGTACCCACGGCGACGTGTCGTTCTCCCAAGGCGGTTCATTCGGTGATGTGATGTACGCCATCCGTCATTATGGTCTTGTTCCGGACTGTGAGATGCCTGCCGGTGCCATGCACGGCGACTCCCTGTCGAACTTCAGCGAACTCTCAGCAGTGACCGATCCATTGGTGGAAGGTGTCATCAAGAGTCGTAAGATCCAAATGGACAAAGACGGCAACCCGCTGTGGAAGAAAGCCCTCGCTGGTATCTATGATGCTTACCTGGGCGTGCCTCCGACCGAGTTCACCTACAATGGCAAGAAATACGATCCGATGAGCTTCGCCAAGTCCACCGGACTCAACATGGACGACTATGTCAACCTGACCTCCTTCACGCACCATCCTTTCTATGAGCCCTTCGTCATCGAAGTGCAGGACAACTGGCGCTGGGGACAGGCTTGGAACCTACCCATCGATGAACTGATGCAGGTCATGGACAACGCCATCGACAAAGGCTACACCATCGCTTGGGGTTCTGACGTGAGTGAATCTGGCTGGCTCCGTGGCAAGCTCTCCGGCATCGCCGTGCTTCCCGATATCGAAGCCAAGAGCAAAGACCTCACCGGTAGCGACATGGCTCACTGGATGGGCTTGAGCGCCGCCGACCGTAAAAAAGAGGCCATGAACCAACCTACCCCACAGAAATGGGTCACCCAAAAAGAACGCCAAATCGCATACGACAACTATGAGACGGGCGATGACCACGGCATGTTGATCTACGGTACCGCCAAAGACCAGATCGGCAACGAATACTTCATGGTGAAGAACAGCTGGGGCGATGCCGGACAATATCACGGCATTTGGTACGTTTCTAAAGCATTCGTCCGTTACAAGACCTTGAATATCGTGGTGCATAAGGACGCCCTTCCGAAGGATATTGCTAAGAAACTGGGTATCAAATAATTAACATGATGAAAATGAAATTAATGTTGCTGATAGGGATCATCGCTTCCTTGGCGGGATGTACGTCAAAGAAGGGAACCGTCGAACCAGGGACCTCCATCAAAGCTCCCGTAAACGACACCATCAACTACTTCTCACTGACCCGTGGAGGTGGCATGGCCCGTTTTTCCGGATATCGCTATGAGGTCAAAGAAACCAAGGATGGCCGAGTACATTTCCTTTTCAATGAGGGTTATCCTGATGAAAAAGAATTCACCGTTGATGACCATTCCGTCTTTGACACGCTGCAGCGCATCGTCCTCAAATATAAGATGTACAATTACTCAGGTTACTACAAACCGGAGTTCGATGTTTTGGATGGCGAGTCATGGGGACTGGATATCGACTATGTTTCTGGAAGACGTGTTGACGCCAGCGGCTATATGGCTGGCCCAGACAACGCTTGGGCGGCTTTCAGCGAGGTCAGGAAGTACCTTGACCAATGGAAAGCCTTGCCTGTAGCCACCAACGAGGTGGTCTATTTCCTCTATGAGTATGGCCCCGACCGCTATACCCTGGAACGCAAAGACGACCATGTGGTGATGACCATCGACAATGAACTGAGCGGAGAGCATCAGGTGCTTGAACGCGAACTGGACGTGCTCGAGGACTTACGGATACTCTTTAATGTCCAACGGCTGAAGATGAACGAGACCAGAAGCAGCAACCTTAATTTCGATTATACCCCTTGGATGTTTGAAATCACCTATAGCAATGGCGTCCATTACCACTACGAGAGCTATGACACCAGCTTCAAGAGCGGTTATACGGAGTCCTTGCAGTATTTCATCTCAAATTGCAAGAAAGAAAAAGAAGAAAGAGATCATTTTTATTACTATTAATGTCTAACTAAAACAAACTAACATGAAAAGACTATCTTTTTTGATGGCCGCGCTGTTCCTCATTGGAGCGGCGGCTTATGCCCAAAAGACTGATCAAGCTATTGACCAGTACGGCAACAAAGTAGGAGTGAAGGAAGTGAGTGCCACCGAGCGTGATGGCATCCTTGTCTTCGAATCCAAGGACAAAGACTTCAAATTCTGGTTTGACTCCAGAGTTCAGGTGGACTTTGGCCACTATTTTGGCGCTCAGGAATGGGCCGACCCGATCGGTTCAGGCGCTAGCATCCGTCGCGCCCGTTTTGCTGTGAAGACCCAGATTAACAAAGACTGGTACGGCGAAGTCGATATGGAACTCGCCAACGGCTCCTTTGAGTTGAAGGACGCTCTCGTCCGCTACACTGGTTTGGAAAACTGGCAGTTCAATGTCGGTAGCATGAAACCTGACTTCTCCATGTCACGCAACACCTCTTCCCGTTACCTCGAGTTCATGGAACGCCCGATGGTGGTCAACGCCTTCGCACCTAGCCGTCACCTCGGTGTCTTCGCCAAATACGCCAACAAGGAATTCTTTGGAAGCGCCAGTATCTTGTTTCAAGAGATTGAAGGGCAAGAAACCCGCGACTATGTTGAAGCCAACAACAAAGATTACGGCATGGACGAGGGTCTTTCCTATATCGGCAAGATCGTGGTACGTCCTCTCAACGAGGCCGACTATGGCTTGCATATCGGCGGTGCCGTGATGTATGACACCCCCAAGACTTCTGATGAACTGGGTATCTATGATGGTACTCGCTTTAGCTGCCGTAATGCCACCAACATCAGCCGTAAAAAGTACCTTGACACCGATGACATCAAGGATACCGATTTCAACCTCATCGCCACTGCTGAACTCGCTGGTCACTATGATGGACTTCGCGTTGAATCCGCTTGGCTCTCCGACTGGACCTACATGAATGACAAGGAAGCTTATGCCAAACCTTATCATTTCCAAGGCTGGTATGTGGAATGCGGCTATCTCCTCTGTGGTGGTAAACAAACCTATGACTCCGGTAGCGCCAAGTTCAACCGCGTCCGTAACGGCAAGAACTGGGGCGATGTGGAATTGGCACTCAAGTATGAATACCTTGACTTGAACGACTATGAAGGCCGCACCACCGACCAAGCCATCTTTGGCGGTTCCGCTGAACTCTACGGTGCTGGACTCAACTTCTACTTGGGCAAGAACACCAAGATCGCGCTCAACTACCAGTATGTCAACAACGACCGTTATGCCAACGGCAAGGGCAAACTCTATGTGGGCCTCGATGCCGACGGCAACAAAACCAAGGACTTCACCAAGGTGGTTGACGAAGCTGGCGATGCCGGTGTCAACTACCACATGCTGCTGGCCCGTTTCCAGGTCGCTTTCTAAACCAACGCTATGTTAAACATTTAAATTGAAACCAATATGAAAAAGATATTATTTGCGGCATTAGCCCTTATCGTTGTGATGGCTTCCTGCGTCAAAGATCCCAAGTATCCCGGCGTCACCATCTCTAATGTTTCTTATACCCCAACAGCTGTCCAGGACAACCAGGACGTCACTGTGACGGCTACCATCTCCAGCTTCGGTGAGTTCACTGCGAAGTTGTATTATAAAGTCAATGACGGTGATTGGACATCTAAGGACATGACCCCTGAAGCTCAGAAAGATCTTTATGCTGCCGTGATCGAAGGTCAACCTGATGGCACTGCTGTGGCTTTCTATATTGAGGTTACGGGTGATCTGGTCACTGTTTCTCCCACGATGGAATATGTGGTCGGCGCTGTTGCTGTTGACTACAGCGTGCTTCAACTGAACGAGTTGAACGGTAACGACAAGTTCATCGAGATCTACAATAACGGTGCAGAAGCCCTTAACCTCAATGGCGTGTACATTGAGAAAGACGCTGCCCAGAACTGGGTCGCCGACAATACCGTCAGCATCCCTGCTGGTGGCTATCTGTTGCTCTATAGCGAAGACGTCGCCGCAGACCATGAAGGTTATCCCGAGAGCTTGATCTTCCACAGTGGCCTCTCCGCCAAGAAGAATGTCCGCATCCAACTCTTCACCCCCGCTGGCGTCTCCATCGATGACTTCAATTTGACCAACATCGACGCTAACGATCCGGCTTACATCCCTGCTCCAGGTTCCTACAGCCGTAACGCCGATGGCAAGTGGTACTATGCCGATGCTACTCCGGGTGCTGCCAATGTTGATGGTACAGTTGCTCTTCTCGGTCTCGAAGGTGGTGATGTGCCTCCTACACCTCCCACTCCGACCGAGCCTGACTATACCAACCTCGTGCTCAATGAGCTGAACGGCGACACCAAGTTCATCGAGTTCTACAACAAGGGTGACCTCGACCTCTCCATGGAAGGTATGTACCTTACCAAGGACGGTGTGGAAGATGACATCAAGTGGACGGGCGACGCTACCATCGTGGTCCCTGCCCATGGCTATGTGGTGCTCTATAGCGTTGACGTCGCTGCCGACCATCCGGAACTCGGCGAGAACATGTTCTTCAACAGCGGCCTCTCCGCCAAGAAGACGGTTCGCTTTGCCCTCTATATGGCTGACGGCACTGAAAGAGACGTGTTCACCAGAGGTACCACCGGTGAATGGGGCCAGACCATTTCCAACGTAGCTCCCCAGTCCTACGCCCGTACCCCCGACGGTGGCGACTGGAAGCTGGCCGACCCGACCCCGGGTGAAGCCAACCCCGCCACTGGCGAAGACATCCCTCAAGAATAATATGTTCGTAAGGGCGGACCTCTGTGTCCGCCCTCTTTAATAGATAGAAAATGGCAAAAGAAGAAATGAAAATCGGCGAAGTGTCAAAGCCGAGATTTGAGTTCCGCTCCTTCGGTCAGTGCTTCTGCGAGGCTCACAAACGCATGGCTCGCCTCTCCGCACCCGTCCCCGAGAAAGTCTGGGAGCGCCTCAGCGACGAGATCTACATCATCTCCCGCAAAAATGACATCAACAATACCAAGATCCGTGACGGCAAGATGGACATCAAGACCTTCGTTCAATCTGTCGATGGCCTCGAACAGTGGAACCCCCTCATGAAGGGTGAATTCCCCATCAGCCGTGAAGTCCTCGAGAAAGAAGTGTTCCCCGCCTTCATGGTGGAGATGCCCCAACTCACTAAGGATACCTATACCTACGACGAGTTCATCGCCATGGTGAAGGCCAACCCCGACCTGGCCGCCGTCCGCGTCCACAAACGCCGCTTCGGCTACATGGTCAACGACACCATCTGCGAGTTTGGTGAAGTGCTCATCAACGGCGCCAAGGTGGTGACCATCAACTCGGAATCCACCGAAATCGAGGACATCAAGAAGACCATCAAGGACGTGGGCCTCGAAGGTGTCGAGAATATCAACTATCTACAAGCAATCAAGCGCGTCATCGGCATGTCCGACAAACCGCTCGCAAATGAATAATAGACTATGGCACAGGAAATTGAAAAGAAATTTTTGGTGAAGGGCGACTTCAAGGCTGAAGCCTTCAAGGCCACCCGTATCACCCAAGGTTATCTCAGCAGCGTGCCGGAGCGTACCGTGCGCGTGCGTGTGAAAGGCGACAAGGGTTTCATCACCATCAAAGGCATTGGTAACGCCTCCGGCGCCGCCCGCTTCGAATGGGAAAAGGAAATCCCCGTTGAGGAAGTGCAACAACTCCTCGAGATCTGCGAACCGGGTGTGATCGACAAGACCCGCTATCTCGTCAAGAACACCGACGGTAAACACAC
>JAGCPJ010000058.1 GCA_017965765.1 Bacteroidales bacterium | reverse complement strand
GCCGGTGTAAGTTGTTTGCCCATTGCCTTTTGACTTGATGACGGGTCTTGCACCTGGGTTAGCGGCGATAATGGCGGCCTTCAGGTCAGCCATGGTGATTTCCTTGCTGATGGAAACCCAGTTCCAACCAGCGGCCAATTCAATGGTCTGTGCAGGAATTACAGGAGTGTTGAAGGTAGCAAGTTCACTCCAGTCGGTGTAACCGTCTTCTTCACCGCCTGTGCACTCATCGTTCTCACCGCGCACTTGCCATTCATAGGAAGAATTGGGTTCGAGGCCTGTGATTTCGAGGTTAGTGTCTCTAACATCTTCTTCAACCCATGCTTCGTCTTCGGTGAAAAGACCAAAGTTATCAATGACGAGGATGTAACCGTCTTCGAATACATGGTGGATGGCTATGAAGCCTTGCTGGCCTTCGTAGGCGCTCAGGTCGATTTCAACTAATACAAAATCTCCTCCGGGGGTATCCATTGCTTGCAATTCAACAGTGAAGGCGTCGGTTTCCGTAGTGGTTGTAGATAAGAGTACTTCAAATTCATCACCATAATTGCCTAGGGCACTGGCGTAGAATCTTAACGTGCCACCTAACTCGAGAGAAGGTGTAATCAGCCAGTGGTCTGAATCCAAGGAAGTGTAACCGCCTCCCACATTATTAATGGCGGTGGGGCTGATGGCAGCATTTGAGCCAGCGTAGGCCCAGTCACTCAAATCCAAATCAGTGTAGTACCCATTCGCTTCTTGGAATTCGTTGATGCCTGTCCAAGTGTTACCGTCCGCATCGGCATCAATGGTTGTCCATGTGTCAGGAATGCCGTTTTCAAATGTTTCGAAGAAGGTGCTGGTTTTTCTATAGCGGACATTGTAGCCGTCCTGATAACCCATCCAGTTGAGTGTGGCTGAGTTGTAGGTGATGTCGGTAACTTCGAGGTCGATCGGTGCATCGCAGGCGGAAGGAGTAGTAAATACTATATATGACCATCTGCTCGAACCGTCCGTTCCACAGTTGCCTTTAACTGCGACCACATAGCCAGTTGAGGGGTCAACATCCAGCGTATAAGGTGATTCTACATCAGTTTCCGTAGTCCATGGCACGGTTGCAAAGTTATATTCTTCAAAGCATCCACGAATCATGAAACTGTATGTCGCGCCAGTAGTATAGAGCGTGCCAAAATCAACCCAGCTATCATTGTTTAAGAACCATCTACTGTTAGCGCCACCGTCTTGTTGACTCATTGCCATGCAGTAGGTTGCAACAGTAGTAAATGTTATCCACACGTTTTGTTCTGGGTCAACCTCAATAGGAGCGGAAAGTGCGATTTCACGCATGCCACCCGTATTGACTGTTGTGATGTTTTCAGCACCAAGGAGAGTTCCAGGAGCAGTATCACCGCCTTGGTAAACTTTCATTGTGATGTTGTTGTAGGAGTAATACTGATTTGCTACTTCATAGTAGGCGACTTTTGTGAGGAAGTTGCCGTTGAAGCTATCTGCGGGATACATCACACCCCAAGTCCATTGTCCGGGAGTTGAATTGCCCACATTTGCAGCCAGGGTGCCGTTGTCATAAATAACCCAATCGGGTTCTCCCGTGTATTCGTATTCGGCATATTTAAGGTCATAGCTTTCGGAGAAACCAGTCCAACTAATATTGGCTTCAAAAGGATAAGGCTCCACGGTAACTGCAGGAGCCGGGCAGGCTTCAAGTGTGAAGAAGCTGATGGTTTCGCTCCATTTCTCGGTGCCGTCTTCGCAGACGGATCTAACCATGGCGTAGTAAGTGGTCAGCGGAGTGAGGCCCTCAAGCGTGTAGGGATTCTCTGTGACATCAATATAGGTGGTTTCAGTGTCGGTTTCGGCCATATAGGCAATTACCCATTCGGTGGCTTCGCCGTTTTCAGTCCAGCTCAAAGTCGCACTGTTACCACTTACCGCTGAAAATGCAAAGTCGGTAGGAACGCGGCAAGTAGAGTTGCAGTTCATGGTATGTAATGTGGCGCCGCTCATGGTACCTGTACCGCTATAGATCACGTCGCCTAGGTTATCGTAAACCATGTAAGAGCATTCGTCGTCATAGTTGCCTGACGACCAGTAGAATGCAAGGGTTCTGCCGTCACATACATCCAGAGTATAGGTTCCAGAATCTCCACTATCAAGTGTAAAATAGTCCAGCAGTGTATTATCATCATCTGAAACATAGTCATACACGAGGAAATAGGCGCCGTTCCAGCCGTCGCCATAGGAGTCTTCAAGTTCAATGGTGAGGGTGCACATATTCTCGGGTAAGCAGAGGTCGGTGGTGAAGCTCACAGGGCTGGTCCAGTTGCTCAAACCGTCAGAGCCGCAGTTGGCTTGGACCATCACCGAGTAGTCCGTGGCCAGTTCAAGTCCACTCAGCGTGTATGGGCTTGTGACGCCAGTGGTCACGGTACCGTTCACGTCGATGTTGTAAGTGGTGGCATCGCCCGACCAGGTCACTTCGGCGGTGAGGCCGCCTTCGTAGTTGACGGCGAGGTCAGTGGGTCTGGCGCAAGTAACGGGGGTACAACTAATTTGGACCGTGAAGGTGTCAAATGCACCGCTGCCTTCCAACACTACTTCGTTGTTGATGTCGGTCACAGTGTATTCTGTTTCGCCAGGATAGCTGCCGGCAATCCATGAGAATTCAATTTCGCGTCCATCGCAAACGGCGAGTTCAACGGTTTGGGTTTCTTCGCCAGTAGTGCCGTCAAGGTCTTGGTTGGCCAGTGTGGCAATGATGATGCCTGTCTCCACGTCCTTCACCTGGATGGCATTGCCGTTCCAGCCGTCGCCATAGGTGTCTTTGAGGACGAAGGTAAGGTTGCATTGGTTTTCTGGCAAACAGATGTCGGTGGCGAAGCTCTTGGGGCTAGTCCAATCGCTGAGGTCGCCGCCGCCGCAGTTAGCTTGCACCTTCACTTCGTAGGTGGTGGCAAGGTTAAGACCTGTAAGGGTATATGGGCTGGTGACATTGTTGGTCACGGTGCCGTTCACGTCGATGTTATACTGGCTGGCGTCGCCCGTCCATGTCACAGTAGCGGTAGTGCCACCGGTGTATTCGATGGCAACGTTTTTCGGTTTGTAGCATATATTAGCGCCGCTAGCGGTGATTTCCATCTGGATGTTCGGACGGTTGGCGCTTTTATTTGCTGGTATAGTGGTAAGGTCGTAGGCGGAGCCGTCTTGTTGGCTGTAGCGAGCCATGTTCTCTATGGCAGTGCCGTACCAAGTTTGACCGCTGTACCACTGAACATAGCCTTTGTTGACGCCAATCAAGAGGTTCGACGTTCCGTCGTAAGCAAAGGGTGTGTCGAGGTTGATGGTTGCCCATCCTGCTTCCGTAACGGACAATGTTCCGTCGAAGACTTCATCGGCATCGGCAAGGCTGATGCCTTCTGAAAGGTCGGCAGCATCAACGTTTGCCATGTAAACAGTAATCGGGAAATCCTTGGCTGTTGTAACGGCATAGTTGAAACTGATGCTACTGATGGTGCCAGCCATTCCAATCTCATCGGCAGTGTAGAGCTGCTCGGTGATGGAGTAGTTGTACAACGTTCCGATTGGGACATAATACTGTGTGACAGTGCCATCTCCAATCTCCACGGTTGTTTGCGCTCTGCCCACGCCAAACAAGGCGAGGAAGAGGGTCATTAGGAGTAATGATTTTTTAAACATAACACTTAAAATTTTGGTTAGTACTAAGTTAATTAATGTGATATTAGTTGTTTTCAGTTTCGTTTGCCTATAAAAAATCAAGCAAAGATATAAATATTGTTTTGAAATATCCAAGCAATGCAAGTTTTTTTTTTTGCTTTTTTTCAACAAAGTGTGTGAATAATGTGATTTGGAGGACTTTCCAGAAAAAAAATGCAAAAATATTTTTAAATATCGAGAAACTGCGTGAATGGATATAATATAATGGATATAATATAATATAAGGTATAGGATCTGTCACCTCACTCTCGGTTGTCATTAAAATTCAATAGCGTGCTTTCGTTGGTAAAAATACCATGAATACCAATAGTACAGTAATCAAATTGATATTATTTACATTTTGACAAATATTTTAAAAATTGTAATGGAAAAGTATTGAATAATTCAATTTTTAGTGTATCTTTGCGGCGAAATGACAAATGGTGAACTATGGAAAAGAAAAACCCAATTGAAGAAGCTTGGTGCTATGTTGAAAACGCCAGAGAATTGTTGAACGACAAGACAAAGCCATCTGCATGAATGGCTTCCGGATCGCCAGCGACATCATCGACCGCTGCGAAGCCATGATGGCATAAAAAATATCACCTTATATATTTTGTTTGTCGGTTTTATAATACTATCTTTGCACCCAAATAGAAATCAGGTAATACAAGATAGTATGCAAGACAAACTTCAAGAATTGACCGACAAGCTCTATCAGGAAGGCTTGTCGAAAGGAAAACAGGATGGCGAGGCCCTGCTGAAGAAAGCCCAGGACGAGGCCGCCCGCATCGTGGCTGACGCCAAAACCGAGGCCGAGCGCATCATCGCCCAAGCCCACAAGGAAGCCGAAGAGCTGAAGACCAAAGTCAACGCCGATGTGAAGATGGCTGCCACCCAGAGCATCGCCGTTACCAAACAGGAGATCGAGCAGATGGTGGTGACCCGCGCCGCCGCCCAAGGCGTCCAAGCCAACATGGGCAACGCAGACTTCGTGAAGGAACTCGTCAAAGACGTGGTGAAGGCCTTCAACCCCGACAACGCCGCTCCCGTGGCCCTCGACCTCATCCTGCCAGAGTCGCTCAAAACCCAGCTGGAACCTTTCATCAAAAACGAAATCGCCAGCCAGTTCAAAGACGCCGTGAAGGTGGATTACTCCAAGAAGATGAACGGCGGCTTCAAAGTCGCCCCTAAGGACGGCGGCTATGTGCTCCAGTTCACCGACGAGGAGTTTACCCAACTCATCGCCAACTACCTGCGTCCCGCCACCAAGAAAATCCTCTTTGGCTGATGGATAACTACGTCTATATCGTGGCCGGCTTGCCCGAACTCGTGGTCAGCTACGACGGGGGCAGCTTCGACTATGCCGCCGTCAAGGACAGCATCGTGGAACTGCTCTCCGAGAAAGACCAACAATTGGTCGAACTCCTGGAACAGGGCTTCGACGAACAGGCCCTTGGCGCCGAGTTCTACGCCAAAGCCGCCGAAAGCAAAAACCGGTTCATCCGAGAATACTTCGACTTCGACGGCCGCCTGCGCAACATGAAGGTGCAGTACCTGGCCAAACGCCTCGGCAAACAAGGCGACTGCTACCTCGTGGAACTGCCTGAAGCCGACTTCGAGGAAGCACAACGCATCCGCGAGATCCTCGAAAACGCCGACTTCGTGCTCCGCGAACAGAAGATGGATGAACTGAAATGGGAAAAAGCCTCCGACATCGCTCGCTTCGACTACTTCGACATGAATGCCATCCTGGCCTTCCTCGTGAAAGCCAAGACCGTCCAACGTTGGGCCGAACTTGACCCCGAGAAGGGGGGACAGCTATTCAAAAAACTGGTCCAGGAGATAAGGAGATCAAAATAAATTTTGAAATTTGAAATCTTGAAATAAATGAAGACAACAGGAAAAGTTACAGGTATCATTGCCAACCTCGTCACCGTGGAGGTGGACGGCCCTGTGGCACAGAATGAGATCTGCTTCATCGACCTCAACGGGGTCGAACTCATGGCAGAGGTCATCAAGGTCAACGGGAACAAAGCCTCCGTGCAGGTGTTCGAAAGCACGCGCGGCCTCCAGATCGGCGACAAGGTGGAATTCCAAGGCTACATGCTTGAGGTGACCTTGGGACCCGGCCTGCTTTCAAGCAACTTCGACGGCCTGCAGAACAACCTCGCCACCATGGAAGGGGTATTCCTCAAACGTGGTGAATATACCAAGGCCCTCGACGAAGAGAAACTTTGGGACTTCACACCCATCGCTGAAGTCGGACAACAGGTCGTTGCTGCCGACTGGCTGGGCGAAGTCAAAGAAGGCTGGCTGCCCCACAAAATCATGGTGCCCTTTAATTTCGTTGGAACGTATAACGTTACAACGATAGCCCCCGCAGGCCAGTATAAGATCACCGACACCATCGCCACGCTGACCAACGCGGATGGCGAGGAGGTGAAGGTGACCATGATGCAGAAATGGCCCGTCAAGGTGGCCGTGGGTGGCTATGTGGAGAAACCGCGTCCCTTCAAGGTGATGGAGACGGGTGTGCGTTGCATCGACACCCTCAACCCCATCGCAGAAGGTGGTACGGGCTTCATCCCCGGACCCTTCGGCTGCGGCAAGACGGTGCTGCAACATGCCCTGGCGGAACAAGCCGACGCCGACATCATCATCATGGCAGCCTGCGGCGAACGTGCCAACGAGGTGGTGGAGATCTTTACCGAGTTCCCGGAGCTGAAAGACAAACATACGGGTCGCTCGCTGATGGAACGTACCATCATCATCTGCAACACCTCTAACATGCCGGTGGCCGCCCGTGAAGCCTCCGTCTATACGGCCATGACCCTCGGCGAATACTACCGCGCCATGGGCATGAAGGTGCTCCTGCTGGCCGACTCCACCTCACGCTGGGCCCAAGCCCTCCGTGAGATAAGTAACCGTCTGGAAGAACTGCCCGGTCAGGACGGCTTCCCTGTCGATCTCTCGGCCATCATCTCCAACTTCTACGCTCGCGCCGGCTTCGTGAAACTCAACAACGGCGCTACGGGCTCCATCACCTTCATCGGAACGGTGTCGCCCGCCGGCGGTAACCTCAAGGAACCGGTCACCGAATCCACCAAGAAGGCGGCCCGCTGCTTCTACGGCCTCTCGCAGAACCGCGCCGACAAGAAACGCTATCCCGCCGTCGATCCCGTGGACTCCTATTCAAAATACCGGGAGTATCCGGAAATCATCGAATACCTGGATCATAAGATCGAAAAGGGCTGGGTCGAAAAAGTGACTAAGACCAAATATATTATTAGAAGAGGTAAAGATGCCTACGAGCAGATCAACATCTTGGGCGACGACGGTGTGCCGATGTCGTACCACGAGCAATACTGGAAGTCGGAACTCATCGACTTCGTGATTCTGCAACAGGATGCCTTCGACGACATCGACGGCTCCACACCACTCGAGCGCCAGAAGTTCATGCTCGACCTGGTGCTGGGCATCTGCGACCGCAGCTTCAAGTTTGACAACTTCGAGGAGTGCACGACCTACTTCAAAGGCTTGATCAACATCTGCCGTCAGATGAACTATTCGGAATACCAATCGGAACAATTCAACAAATACCTGAACCAGCTGAAGGAGGAACTGAACCATGAGTGAGAAAGCATTTCAACGCATCTATACCAAGCTGACCGCCATCACCAAGGCCACGGTGACTTTGGAGGCTAAAGGCGTGTCGAACGACGAGCTTGCCCTCGTGGCTGGCCGCCTGGCGCAGGTGGTGAAGATCAAGGACAATAGCGTCACCCTGCAGGTGTTCGGTGGCACGGAGGATATCCCCACCAACGCCGAGGTGACCTTCTTCGGGGAACCGCCTTCACTGAACGTGAGCGAGGACCTCGCCGGTCGTTTCTTCAATGCCTACGGCGAACCCATCGACGGTGGCCCGGCCGTGGAAGGCGAGAAACGCCAGATCGGCGGCCCCTCCGTGAATCCTTACAAACGTCGCCAGCCTTCACAGCTCATCCCCACAGGCATCGCTGGCATCGACTTGAACAACACCCTGGTCTCCGGCCAGAAGATTCCCTTCTTCGCCGACCCCGACCAACCCTATAACCAGGTGATGAGCATGGTGGCCCTCCGCGCCGATGTCGATAAGATCATCCTCGGCGGCATGGGCCTGACCAACGATGACTACCTGTTCTTCAAGAACCAGTTTGAGAGCGCCGGTGCCCTGCACAAGATCATCAGCTTCGTGAACACCACCGACCAGCCTCCTGTCGAGCGTCTGCTGATTCCCGACATGGCGTTGACTGCGGCGGAATACTTCGCCGTCGATAAGAACGAGAAGGTGCTGGTGCTGCTCACCGACATGACGCTGTATGCCGATGCCTTGAGCATTGTGAGTAACCGTATGGATCAGATCCCTTCGAAGGACTCCATGCCCGGCTCGCTCTACTCCGACTTGGCCAAGATCTACGAGAAGGCGGTGCAGCTTCCCGATGGTGGTTCCATCACCATCATCGCCGTGACCACGCTGAACGACGGTGACATCACCCAAGCCATTCCCGACAACACGGGTTATATCACCGAGGGACAGCTGTTCCTCCGTGCCGACCCCGACTCAGGCAAGGTCATCGTCGATCCGTTCCGTTCGCTGTCGCGTCTGAAACAACTTGTGCAGAACAAGAAGACCCGTGAAGACCACAGCGCGGTGATGAACACCTCGGTGCGACTCTACGCCGACGCCGCCAACGCCAAGACGAAGTTGGAGAACGGCTTTGACTTGAGCGACTACGACTTGCGCTGCCTCGACTATGCCAAGGAATACGCCACGCGCCTGTTAGCCATCGACGTCAACATCCCCATCGAGGAGATGCTCGATACTGGCTGGGAGCTGTTTGCGAAATACT
>JAGCPJ010000057.1 GCA_017965765.1 Bacteroidales bacterium | reverse complement strand
CCATCCTGCGACGATCAAGAACGGGGTCAACTGGATCGCTTACCCGCTCGATGAGGAGATGACCGTCTCCGCTGCCTTCGAGGGCTTCCCGGTCTCGGGCGACAACGTGAAGTCGAAGGACGGCGGACAAGCTACCTGGAATGGCGTGATGTGGTTGGGCGCCCTCAAGAACCTTGTCCCAGGAACGGGTTACCTCTACATCTCAAAGGCCACAGACGACAAGACGTTAACCTTCTAAACGGAAAATCCCCCGTTGTCGTTATTACGAATAACGTAAACCCGGTTTTAACTAAAGAGGATGATTTTTAGGGTCATCCTCTTTTTACCAATTGTTTTTATTATCTTTGCTCCGTAAAACCATTCGTTTTTATGGATAGCAATAAGACTGAAAGACAATACCATTTAGTGCTAACCCAGTGCCGTAAGCTGTTTATCAATAAGATGAAGGACTACGGCCCCGCATGGCGTGTGCTTCGCTCGCCCTCCATCACCGACCAGATCTTCATCAAGGTGAAACGTATCCGTACCCTCCAAACTGTTGCGGAACAACTTGTTGACGAAGGCATCGAACCGGAGTTCATCGGCATTGTCAACTATGCCGCCATGGGCATCATCCAACTCCAACTCGGCGTGGTTGACCAACCCGACCTGAGCTCAGAAGAGGCGACCAAGATGTATGACAAGGTGACCAATGAAGCATACGAGCTGATGACCCGTAAGAACCATGACTACTCCGAAGCATGGCGCGATATGCGTGTGAGCTCCATCACCGACCTTATCATGGCCAAAGTGCTGCGTACCAAGTCCATCGAAGACCATGGCGGCAAGACCATCGCCTCGGAAGGACTGGATGCCAACTATTACGACATGATCAACTACGCAGTGTTTGCATTGATCCTGCTGGATGAGCAAAAAGACCATGGCCATGAGGACTAAAAACAGTACCTTGGCGTGGATCAGCATCGCCATCGCCCTAGCCTCCACGGTGGGGATATTCTTCATCCCCAGTTTTCAGCTGTGGTTTTTGCTGGTGCTGATCGCCAATGTCGTCGTGAGCCTGCTGTTCAGAAAACGATACGACAAGCCGGCGTTGACGGTCTGCCGACTCCTGGTCGGTGCTTTGTTCATCTTTAGCAGCTTCACCAAAGGCGTGGATCCACTGGGGACCAAATACAAGATGCTGGACTACTTCGCGGCCTATCATATCGAATGGCTGAACGGTGCCGCCATGGTGTTCTCGGTACTGATGATCCTGGCGGAGTTCCTGATCGGCATCTGCCTCCTTACCAATGTATGTCCCAAGATCGCTGCCCTGGGCGGCGCCTTGTTCATGCTGCTTTTCACCACGGTGACACTCTTTGACGCGCGCTACGACATGGTGCCTGACTGCGGTTGCTTTGGCACTGCGGTGAAGATGAGCAACTGGCAGACCTTCTACAAAAACCTCGTCATCGACGCGGTGCTGCTGCCCCTGGTGCTGAACCTGAGGTCCGTCAAAAGCCGACTGAGGTTGAGTACACAGTTCTTCATCGGTCTGCTCTATGCCGTCTTGTTCACTGGCTTCGAAATACATAACTACCGACATCTCCCGGTCATCGACTTCATGAACTGGAAAGTGGGTAAGCAGATGAATGAAAAGTCAGAGCAAGAACAACAGATCTATTTGACCTTCAGAAACAAAGAGACTGGAAAGACCCAAGAATACCTCTCACCTAACTATCCCTGGAATGATTCCGTATGGATGAAACAATGGGAGTTTGTCGATCAACGGGTGGTGGGCGACAATAACTACCTCGGCTTCTCTGCCTTGGACCAGGATGGGGATGACGTTACGGACATGATCCTGGGAACGAAGAACTTGCTGATGTTTACCTCGCATGACATGAGTAAAGTCACCGACAAAGAATGGGAAAAGATCGCTCGCATCACCGATGTCGCCAACCAAAAAGGTTATGACGTGATCTGGGTGACGGCTTCCTCCCAAGAGTATGTGGAAGCACTGCAGGAACAGCATCCCTGCCTGCAGGAAGTGTATTACGGCGACGAATTGGAAATCAAGACCATCGTGCGTTTCAATCCCGGTGTGATCCTGCTGGATGAGGGCCTGGTGGTGGATAAATGGAGTGCCATTGACTTCAATAAGGTATGGGCGCGTATGTGATTAGGAAATTACTGTATGGTTTGGCGGTGCTTTGGGGTGTCGCCACCCTGGTGTTTTTCCTTTTCAACATCCTTCCTGGGGATCCTGCCCAGATGATGCTGGGACAACGTGCCGACAAAGCTTCGGTGGATGCCATCCGGGAAGAACTGGGACTCAACCAGAGCCTGGGCAAGCAGTATGTGGATTACCTCAACGACTTGGTCCCGCTTTCGTTTTACGATGTCTCCGAAGGGGAGGAGAAACTGTCCAAGGTGGCCCCTTACGTCCGTGTGGCTACCCTCGGCTCGACAGCGGTGGTCCTGAAAGCGCCTTACCTGCGCATGTCGTACCAAAGCAAACGAAAGGTCTCCAACATCCTCGGCGAGGCTTTCCCCAATACCTTGCTCCTGGCGGCCGTGTCCATCTCCATCGCTTTCATCCTGGGCTTGGCCATCGGCATCCTGACAGCCATCCTGAACACGAACTTCCTCAACAAGCTGACCCTGTTCATCACCACCATCGGCATGTCGCTACCCTCTTTCTTCGCTGCCATCCTGATGGCTTGGGTGTTTGGTTTCCTCTTGGAAGATGTCACAGGACTGAGCATGACGGGCAGCCTTTATACCGTGGACGAATATGGCAGGGGAGAGTACCTTACCCTCTCCAACCTCATCCTGCCCGCCCTGACCTTGGGGATGAGGCCACTGGCGGTGGTGGTGGAATTGACCCGTACTTCTTTACTGGAGGCCATGTCAATGGACTATGTGCGCACCGCCAAAGCCAAGGGCTTGCGTCCACGGAGGGTCATCTGCGTCCATGCCCTGCGTAATGCCCTCAATCCAGTGGTGACGGCCATCTCGGGCTGGTTCGCCTCCTTGCTTGCCGGTGCGGTCTTCGTGGAATATGTGTTCGACTGGAAAGGCATCGGCGTGGTGGTGGTGGATGCCCTCGAGAAATACGACTTCCCCGTGATCATGGGTGCCGTACTGCTGATCGCCGTCATGCTGATCTTGGTGAACCTCATTGTTGACATCATCTATGGGATCATTGATCCTAGGGTGAGAATACAATAATATTGTATTAATATAAATGAATATGTTTAAGAAACTACTTATATTTATTCTCGTGCTGATGCCGCTGATCTCATCAGCGCAATTGATTGCTTGTCGTGACTCCATTAAGGATGGCTATGATTTTTGGTTGTATCTTCCGGAGGACTACAACGACACCTTACCTGGCAAACCAGTGGTGATGTTCCTTCATGGAAAGAGCCTCTCGGGTAGAAACCTGGCCAAGGTACGTCGCTATGGATGCCTTGATGCGCTTGCCCGTGGCCGCGATATCGACGCCATCATCGTCGCACCCCAAGCCCAAGGCGTCTGGGTGCCGGAAAAGGTGATGGATCTTTACGATTGGGTGAAGGAACGCTATACAGTCGATACCAACCGCTTCTATGTCCTGGGTATGAGCATGGGCGGCTATGGGACGCTGGACTTCGTAGCGACCTATCCTGAGAAAGTCGCAGCGGCCATGTCGTTGTGCGGCGGATCCAACAAAAGGGAACTCTGTGACCTGACCCAGGTGCCTCTATGGATCATTCACGGTACTGCCGACACCGCCATCTCGGTCAAAGCCTCGGAACGGGTCGTCGATGCAATGTGTTCCTGCGGCGATACCTCGCGACTCATGTTTCACAAACTGCCTAAGGTCAACCACTCCAAACTGGCAAGGATCTTCTATCTGGACCAGACCTACGAGTGGCTGTTCTCCCATTCACTTGCCGATTCCGCTCGATTGGCCAACAAGGACTATACCATGACCGTCGATATCATGAATTCGGCCTACAACAACACCCAAAAAACCGAACTGAAGGTGATTGACTCCCAGCCTTACCGCAATGTGAAGGAAGAGGAACCTGTCTATCATACCATCAAGATGGGGGATTCCCTCAGTAAGATCGCGCTGAAATACAAGACCTCCGTGGCGAAACTGTGCCGCCTGAACAACATGCGGAAAGAAGATGTCCTCTCCGTCGGAAAGAAAATCAGGGTGAAATAATCTCGAATCTTTAAATCTTGGAATCTTTGAATCTTTAAATAATATCCTATGCGTAGTAAAATTGTTGCCGGTAACTGGAAAATGAACCTCACTTTTGAAGAGGCTGACAATCTGGTAAATGATATCTTGGACCGTTTTGAGGAACAGGATGAAATGAAATGTGAAGTGATCGTGTGCCCGCCTTTCCCTTATCTGGAGATGCTCACGGACATGGAATTCGAAGAACAGCGTTTCAACGTCGGCGCCCAGAACTGCAGCGCCTACGACAAAGGCGCCTATACGGGAGAGGTCTCAGCCAAGATGCTGAAATCGCTTGACGTGGACTATTGCATCGTCGGCCATAGCGAGCGCAGGAAATATTTTGGCGAGACTAACGAAATGCTGGCCGAGAAGGTCAACCGCTTGATCGAGAACAACATGTCGCCCATCTTCTGTGTGGGCGAAGTGCTGGAGGAACGGGAAGCTGGCCGTCATTTCGACGTGGTGCGCGAACAGCTGGAAAAAGGCTTGTTCCATCTGGACGGTGACGCCATCTACGACGTCATTATCGCTTACGAACCCGTGTGGGCTATCGGGACAGGCAAGACGGCTACGCCGGAACAGGCCCAGGAGATGCATGCCTTCATCCGCTCACTCGTGAAAGAACATTACGACCAAGCCGCAGCGGATGACATCCGCATCCTCTATGGCGGTAGCTGCAACGCCAAAAACGCCACGGAACTCTTCTCCCAACCGGACGTCGATGGCGGTCTCATCGGCGGTGCCTCGCTCAAAGCCGACGACTTCGTGTCCATCTGCCAACAAGCCTCGGGGATAACGGAAAACTGAAAACGGAAAACGGAAAATGAAAACGATAGAGTATTCATTTACGGGACCTACGTCGGACATTCAACACGACATGCTGGTGTCGATGCTCGCTGAGATCGGCTTTGACTCCTTCATGGATGACGATATGGGACTCAAGGCGTATTGCTCGGAAGAGAACCGTGACGATGCTGCCGTGGAAGAACTGCTCCAGATGGATGCCTTCAGCGGTGTCCATCTGATGGATGTCTCCGCCATGCCCGACAAGGACTGGAATGAGGTGTGGGAGGCCTCCTACCAACCTGTGGTCATCAACGAACGATGCCGCGTGAGAGCACCATTCCACGAAGCAGACCCCAACTTCGAGTTCGACCTGGTCATCGAACCCAAGATGTCGTTTGGTACCGCCAACCATGAGACTACGGCACAAATCATTGCCTTGATGCTGGAAACCGATTTCAAGGGCAAGGACGTGCTCGACATGGGGTCGGGAACCGCAGTGCTGGCCATCCTCGCCAAAAAGCTCGGTTCCGCCTATACCGTAGCCATCGACAATGACGAGTGGGCCTACAACAACGCTTTCACCAATGTCGCCCTCAACGGCATCGACGACATCAAGATCGTACTCGGCGATGCAGGGGCGATCGGAGATGAACAATTCGATGTGGTGCTGGCCAATATCAACCGTAACATCTTGCTGCGCGACATGAAGTGCTATGTCGAGGCCATGCGCCCCAAGGCACGGATCTTCTTCAGTGGCTTCTATACCGAGGACCTGGATTATATCAAAGCTGAAGCGGAGCGACTGGGACTGCACTATGTGCGTCATAGCGCCAAAAACAACTGGGTTGCCGCGGAATTTGTGAAATAATGCTTTGGAGAAAAATTGCAACGGTGCTGCTGACCCTCCTGGCTTTGGCCATGAGCGGCCTCGCCCAGTCGTTGATCGACGACAAAGGCAGGGTGTTCGGCGATGTCGAATACCTGGGCGATGCCAGCACCTCGGGCAATGCTGTGGTGATCACCGGGACGAACGACGTGCCCGCACAACTGTTGTTCAGATATGATAAACTTGTCACCGTCAGAGTCTTGTCGCGACGCTTTGTGGTAAAAGATAACAGTATCTCTTCCGGCCAAGCCAAGGCCAGGATCTATGTCTATGACACTGCTTTCCAAACCGTGGATTCCATCTATCATAACGATTTGGGATTCAGGTATATAAATGACAAGAACCTGATGATGCTCTATCGTAAGGACAATGGTGTGGGGTCGGGACCCTTTCATGACACCTACCACGACTTCGACATTTTCCTGGAAGCCATCTACTGGCATCGCGACAAGAACTACATGGACTTCCGCCGACTGGAAGGCGCCAGCGGCGATAGCGAAGGGGTGATCTCTTCGGTGAATTACTTCAGGAAGTCAGATTACCTGAGGATCCAAGCCTTGGACAAACGGCATCCGATGGAGAACATGAACCAGTTCATCCAACTGTATGGGGACGAACAACATCGGTTCAACATCAACGACTATGTCGCCTATGTCAAATACCCTTTGTCACAGGTGCTCTCCCTCATCCTGAATCTCCAGGCGGAGGGCTATTTGGAATATGAGAAGGACACGCAGATGGTGACCCTGCTGGATCGTTTCTTCGATGTGCTGGCCTCCGATCATGATGCGTTCGACTACGATGTCATCAAATTCCAAACACGGGTCGAAAACCATCAACCCAACATCCGTTTCCACCTGACCAACAACGACATGGATGTTTATGGCATCTATGACTACCTCTCTGGGTCGGACATCCCGTCCATCACCTTGAGCGATTTCAAGCACGTGCTCATCCTCCCCGATGAAGCGAAGATCGTTTTGAAACATAACCGTAGCTTTTCATTCTCTGGCTGCGTCATGGCGGGCATGTATGAGTTCTTCACCAAGGACTGCAGGTTCAACTACAACAACTTCTCCATCCAGATGAAGGAAGTCGATTCCTTGCGGTTCTATGCCCGGTTCAAAGGCAAGGTCTATCCTGTGGAAGGTACGTTGGAGAGGCTTACCGGGACCCTAGAGATCGACGAGAGCGACAATAAGTCGAGCGTGCGTGAAACCCCGGACTATCCGAAATTCCATAGCGAGGGCAACGCCTACAAGTTCTACAGGAATATCAACGACGCCGTCTTTGACTTGGAGCTGCCTCAGGATTCCATCTCCGAGGCACTGTTGGCAGGCAAGTTCTACTATTGCCTGGACCCGATCTCCATGAATAGTTTGGACAACTTGAACAGCGAGGACATCGCTTTCCAAGGAAGACTGGTCTCAGGGGGCATCTTTCCCGACATCCGGGAGCCGTTGGTGGTCATGGACGACCATTCGCTGGGTTTCAATCATCAGATCGGCGACGGAAAGGACAACAGCTATCTGATGTATGGTGGCAAAGGCGGGTTCCATCAAGAGATCCACCTCTCTAACGAAGGCTTCTATGGCAAGGGACAACTGGACGTGGAATCGGCCTCCTATCTCTCGGAACACTTCGACTTCTATCCAGATTCCGTCGTCGCCTCCACAGAGTCGTTCGCGATGCGTGAACAACTCGAGGGCATCCCGTTCCCCAAAGCCTCGGGCGGACCGATGGACATCCATTGGGATGTCACGATCCCGCAGCTCTATGCGGAAACCAAGGAGGAGCCGATATGCCTTTTCGACAGTACCTTCTTCCGGGGTAAGACCATGCTCACTGATGAGGGACTTCACGCTGATGGCGTGCTGACTTTCGGCCTGACACGCTTCGAGTCTAACTACTTTGACTTCGATGCCCGTTCCTTCGTGGCGGATTCTTCCGATTTCGTGCTCTTCGACGAAGATGGCAAGACCAAGGCCTTCCTGGCGGATAATTACCGCTCTCATGTGAACCTGGGCTCCAAGAAGGTGCAATTCGAATACCTCGATGCACAAAGCAACCTCGACTTCCCCTTGAACCAGTTCTATTGCTCGTTGAATGAGGCAGAGTGGGACATGGCTTCGAACAACATCCATCTCTCCGGACAGGCTGCCGAATTCGTGTCCTTGCGCCCTGAACAGGACTCGCTTTCCTTCCTCAGCACCAATGCCGATTACGACATGAATGACTACGTGGTCCATGCCCATGGCGTGGAATCGGTCAAGGTTGCGGATGCCGATATCAAACCCATGGATGCTACCGTGCACATCCTCAGGAATGCCGAGATCCAGCCGCTGGAACATGCCACCATCATAGCGGACACCGCCAACCAGTCGCATCTTTACAAGGATGCCGCGGTGTCCATCTACAGCAAAAACGACTACATGGCACTGGGCACCAAGGACTACCTCGATCCTGAAGGCGTCGCCACACCTTTATTCTTTGAAGAGATCCGTCCTGTGGATGGCGTCACTGTGGCCCATGCCGAGGTGCCGGATACCCTGGAATTCATGCTGAGTCCCCATTTTGGATTCCATGGCACGGTGACCTCCACCGCCTCACAACCCTACGATACTTATGACGGCTTCTACCGCCTGGAGAATTCTTGCCTGGAAGACACGGTGTGGTTTGTATCGACGGCTGTCATCAATCCCGACTCGCTCAGCATCCCCATCGACATGGAGAAGATCCGGAAAGTGCGACAGGGCATCTTCAATGGATTGTGCTATGAATACGGCAGCGAAGGCGGCTATCGTGTGAATTTCCTCAAACCCATGAACCCCGAGACGGTGAAGGTGACCATGCAAAACGGTGCGCTGAGCTTCGATGTCGCCAACAATTGCTATGTGATTAAAGATTTGGAACATACGGGGCAGACTTTGAAACTGGACGACCGATGCGTGGTATCGATGCATGGCGCTTCTGCAATGGGTTTCGACCCGGGGTTGACCCAGTTCTCCTGCTACGGCGACTATAACCATTTCCCGAACGATAGCCTGACGATGGACGTCACCATGGTGTTCCAAGCACCGGTCTTCGACGATGGACTCTTGAGTGAAATTGCGGACATCTATGCTGCCGTGGATGGAGAGGCTGTCGATCTGACCAAAACGAATTACATCCATTACCTACGCGCGGAGCAAGGTGAGGAAGCCGCAAAGGAACTGCTTCGGGAGATGGAACTGACGGGTTATCCCAAAGTGGAGGAAGGGGACTTCTACAACAAGACTATCGTCATCCCCGCAGTCCATCTGGTTTGGAACCCCGAATACCGGGCTTTCGTCTCGGAGGGAAAGATCGGCTTGGGCAACCTGGGCAGTCATCTGGTGAACCGCTACGTGAACGGCAGGGTGGTCCTTGACAAACGGTTGGGCGTGATTACCTTCTTCTTCCAGAACGACTTGTTCATGACCTACATGAGCTATAACTGTGGCGATGGGCAGCTTCAGATCCATGCCACCTACGGCATGGTCAACGCTAAACTCTCCGACATGCCTGAACGCAGCCGGTCCATGAAAGAAAACAACTATTGGTTTGAATACGTGGTGACGCCTTACGACGCCCTGACGAGTTTCCTGAGTCGCCTGAAGAGGGCAGGGGTGGAGTGAATGCGGAATTAGGAATTAGGAATTAGGAATTTGGAATTAGGAATTAGGGGGGAGAGGAAAAAAACAAAAAAATGGCGGGGGAATTGATTTTTTTGTATTTTTGTAAGTTGGTTAATTGGATAAATGGCAAATAGAGAATAATAATCAAATACAAAAGAAAATGAAATTTATCGTATCAAGTTTGAAGCTGTTGAAGAGTCTCCAGGCCATGAGTGGTGTGATTGGCTCGAACAACACGCTGCCTATCCTGGATGACTTCCTGTTTCAGTTAAGCGATGCTGGGTTGAAGATCACTGTTTCGGACCTTGAAACCACCATGACGGTGAACATGCAGCCCGATATGATCGAAGGCACTGGTGAAGTGACCATTCCGGCCCGTATCCTGCTCGACATCATGAAGAACTTCCCGGATGTCCCGGTAACGGTGAGCGTAGCAGAAGATACGCTGGCTGTGGTGCTCAGAGCCGGTGATGGACAATACAAGCTCTCCGGCCACAAGAGTGATGAATTCCCGCAGATTCCTGTGATGGAAGACACCTCATCGTGGGAGATTCCAGCCGATGTGCTGGCCAGGGGCTTTGAGAAGACCGTCTTTGCCACGGGCAACGACGAGATCCGTCCGATCATGTCTGGTGTGCTGATGGAGATGAAAGAAGACCACTTGACTTTCGTCGCCACCGATGCCCACAAGTTGGTCCGTTACAGAAGAATGGATGTCCGCTCCGATGTGGCGGCTTCGTTTATCATGCCCAAGAAACCCATCAACCAGTTGAAAAACATCTTGGGCGCTCTGGGCGACGAGCCGGTGAAGATCGAGTTCAACCGTACCAATGCCTCGTATGTGTTCGGCGACTACAAGTTGGTCTGCCGTCTCATCGAAGGCCATTATCCGAACTACGAGGCAGTCATTCCGGCCAACAACCCCAACCAACTCACCATCGACCGTCAGCTGTTCCTCTCCGCCATCCGTCGTGTGGCCGTGTTCTCCAGCAAGGCTACCCATCAGGTGCGCTTCAAGATCTCTGGTCAGGAGATCCTGCTGACCGCTGAGGACATCGACTTCTACAACGAGGCCAAGGAACGCCTCACTTGCAGCTATTCAGGCGATGATATTGAGATTGGATTCAACTCACGCTTCTTCCAGGAGATGCTGAACAACCTCGACACCGAAGAGGTGAAACTCGAGATGTCAGCCCCCAACCGCGCCGGTATCCTTACCCCCGTCAACAACGAGACGGCTGGAGAGGACATCCTGATGCTGTTGATGCCGGTGATGCTGAATTCCTAAGACTTGATGCCGTAAATAAAAAAGCCCCGCCGGATGGCGGGGCTTTTTGTTTAATGTGCAACGACGAATCGTCGAGTTTCGCCATTGGCAATCTTGGCGACATAGATGCCGTTGGGATAGTGTGCCGTCGAAATCGTGGCTTCTTCCCCTTCGACAAAAAAGTCATCTATTTTCTGCCCTAGCATGTTGAAAATGCTGACTTGTCCGATGCCCATGCCCTTGATGGTCACAAATCCATTGGCTGGATTGGGAGCCAAGTTGAAAGTGTCGTGTTGCTCCTCGAGACTATAAACGGACTCGTAGTAGAGACCTATGATGTACATGCCGAAATCCGTGTCGATATACAAAGTCCCAAAGAGGTCTTTGGCGGTAGGCGAAGCATAGAAGTCAAGTAGGATGGTCTCACCAATGCCCACGATGGCGCCTACCTCGGCGATGTTTTGTCCTTCATACAGGCATTCCACGTTGAAATGCTCGGCATAAAAGCGGTTGATGACCAGATCTTCGGAAGTGAGGTTGGAGATACTGATGACATCGCCATGGGGAGAACAGCCATGCCAATAAAGGTGGATGACATCGGGCGAGATGACGACTTGTTCGTCATTGAAGACATCTTGTGCGCTCAAGTTGAGGCAAAGTAGAATAGCGGTGATGAGTGTGAATAGTTTTTTCATGGTAGTAGTATGATAGGCCTCAAAAGGGCGTAAAAGGGGCTTTTTATCGCTTTAGAGCTTCGGTCCGGCAGCTACCAGTGCTTTGCCTGCATCGTTGGTAGTGAACTTCTCGAAGTTCTTGATGAAACGTGAAGACAGGTCTTTGGCTTTCTCTTCCCAGACGTTCTTGTCGGCGTAGGTGTCGCGCGGGTCGAGGATGTTGGGATCCACGCCAGGCAATGCGGTGGGTACTTCGAAGTTGAAGTACGGGATCATTTTGGTCGGGGCTTTCTCGATGCTGCCATCCAGAATGGCGTCGATGATGCCACGGGTGTCGCGGATGGAGATGCGCTTGCCTGTACCGTTCCAGCCAGTGTTGACGAGATAAGCCTTGGCACCGCTTTGTTCCATGCGTTTCACGAGTTCCTCGGCATATTTGGTCGGGTGCAACTCAAGGAAGGCTTGGCCAAAGCAGGCGCTGAAGGTAGGCGTAGGCTCGGTGATGCCACGTTCGGTGCCGGCCAGCTTGGCGGTGAAGCCGCTCAGGAAGTAGTATTTGCACTGGTCGGGGGTCAGGATGCTGACGGGAGGCAGCACGCCGAAGGCGTCGGCGCTGAGGAAGATGACGTTCTTGGCGGCAGGTCCGGCCGAGATGGGACGCACGTTCTTCACGATCTTCTCGATGTGCTCGATGGGGTAGGAGACGCGGGTGTTCTCGGTCACGCTCTTGTCCTTGAAGTCGATCTTGCCGTTCTTGTCGACGGTGACGTTCTCCAACAAGGCATTACGCTTGATGGCATTGTAGATGTCGGGTTCGCTTTCCTTGTCGAGGTTGATGACCTTGGCGTAGCAGCCGCCTTCGAAGTTGAACACGCCTTCATCGTCCCAGCCGTGCTCGTCGTCGCCGATGAGCAGACGCTTCGGGTCGGTGCTGAGGGTGGTCTTGCCGGTGCCGCTCAGGCCGAAGAAGATGGCGGTGTTCTCGCCCTGCATATCGGTGTTGGCGGAGCAGTGCATCGCAGCGATGCCCTTCAACGGCAGATAGTAGTTCATCATCGAGAACATACCTTTCTTCATCTCGCCGCCGTACCAGGTGTTCAAAATAACCTGCTCGCGTGATGTCACGTTGAATGCCACGCATGTGTCGCTATTAAGACCTAACTCCTT
>JAGCPJ010000056.1 GCA_017965765.1 Bacteroidales bacterium | reverse complement strand
GAGTATGGCGCTCCGCCTCACGCTGGTCTGGCCTTCGGCTTCGACCGTCTCTGCTCGCTCTTCGGTGGCGCCGACAGCATCCGCGACTTCATCGCCTTCCCGAAGAACAACGCCGGCCGTGATGTGATGAGCGGCAGCCCTGCTCCCATCGCACAAGAACAACTGGATGAGTTGCAGATTGCGCTGAATTTGAAATAGAATTGTAAACGTTTGTAGAGACGTGCCATGGCGCGTCTCTACAAATTCAATAATGGACCTTCAAAAAATAATAATATGAAAATGAGATATTTGAAATCCATTGTAACGGTAGCATTTCTGTCGATGGTTGCCTTGTTTGTAATGGGGTCATGTTCCACAAGCAAAAAGACAACCACGCTAAAAGGTGAGGCGAGCATTACCGCAAACGCTCCTGACTATAAGAGGATCAAGAAAGAAATCAACACAAAAGAAAGCGAATTCTATTATCCCGAATTGTTGAGACGCTTCCAAGCGGCGGATACCACATTGAGTCTTGAGCAATTACGCCATTTTTATTATGGGACCGCCACACGTTCGGATTATGACCCCTATAAGAGGGCCAAAATCGATGCTTTGCGCGAAGCCTTTGAAAAGGATACCCCTAGTAAGGAAGATTGGGAAAAAGCTGCCAAGGAAATTGATAAGGAGTTGGAAACAGACCCGACGAATATCAGGTTTCACTGGTATAAACAAATTATCTATAGTAACTTGTATGGTCCAGATTCAGAAAAGACCGCTGATGCCTATAATCAGGTTGTGATGCTTCTATCGGCGGTGACCTCCACCGGTGACGGGCGCTCGAAAGAAACGGCGTTTCATGTGATAAACGTCGCAGATGAGTATGGTATAATGGATATTTGTGGTTTGTCGCCCACGATGCAATCGTTGGTGAAGGACAAAGGCCAATCATACGATGTGATGGATTTGAAGGAGAATGAATATGGATTGAAATCCATGTACTTCAATATTACTGTTAGCATGGAAACAACGAACAAGATTTTTGGTTTTTGAGTTTTAAAAATAACACCTATAATATGAAAAGACTACTTGTCCTCACTGGCGGTGGTGACTGTCCCGGATTAAATGCAGTCATTCGCGCCATCGTCAAGCGAGCCGCCCAAGAGAAAGACTGGGAAGTGCTCGGCAGCATACAAGCCTATAACGGCATCCTGTGGGAACCCACCGAGGTCGTCAGGCTGACGCCGGAGACGGTGCGTGGCATCCACTTCCGCGGCGGCACCATCATCGAGACCACCAACAAGGGCGGTCCGTTCAGCTGGCCCGTAAAGAACAACGACGGTACTTGGACCACCGTGGATCGCTCCGACGAGATGCTCCGCAAGCTGCAATACATGGGCATCGACGCGGTCATCAGCATCGGCGGCGACGGCTCGCAACGCATCTCGCAGAAGCTCTATGAGAAGGGTTTGAATATTATAGGTGTGCCCAAGACCATCGACAACGACCTCTCCATGACGGAATGTACCTTCGGTTTCCAGACCGCTGTGCAGATCGCCACTGAGGCCGTCGATAAGCTGGTCACCACGGCGGCTTCACACAACCGTGTCTTCATCCTCGAGGTGATGGGCCGCGACGCCGGATGGATCGCCCTGCACTCGGCTATCGCCGGTGGTGCGGAGGTCTGCCTCTTGCCGGAGTTCCCTTATGACATTAACGTGGTGAAGGAACGCCTGGAGAAACGCTTCGACCACGACCGTGGCTTCGCCGTCATCGTGGCCTCCGAAGGCGCCCGTCCGAAAGACGGACAGCAGATCTTCGAGATCAGCACCGAGGTGGGTTACGAGAACAAGAAGCTGGGCGGCATCGGACACGCCCTCATCAGCCAGCTGAAGGCGGCGGGCTTCAAGCACGACCTGCGTGAGACCATCCTGGGTCACCTGCAGCGCGGTGGCGTGCCGATCGCCTACGACCGTGTGCTTTCTTCGGAGTTCGGTGTGAAAGCCTTCGAGATGGTGCTCAACGGACAGTTCGGCCAGATGGTGGCTTACCATCATCCCAACCTGGTAGCGGTTCCGCTCGCCGAGGCCATCGCCAAGCCCAACCTGGTCACCATCGACAGCGACTTAGTCAGCACCGCGAGAGGGCTTGATATATCTTTAGGTATCTGATAAAGGAACGGCGAATTTTACGAATAAAATGAATTCTTAACGGCGAATTAAACGAATTAAACGAATTTTTAACGGCGAATTAAACTAATTAAACGAATTTTTAACGGCGAATTAAACTAATTAAACGAATTTTTAACGGCGAATTAAACGAATTAAACTAATTTCGTAAAATTCGTAAAATTCGCCGTTAAACCTTATATGAAGAACAAGTATTACGTCGTATGGAAAGGCCGTACCCCAGGCATCTATGATAACTGGGAAGCCTGTAAAAAGGAAGTGGAAGGCTTCCAGGGGGCGTTGTATAAAGGATTCCCTGATAAAGAAAGTGCCGAGAAGGCCTTTGAGCAGGGACCAGGGAGTGTGGAGTGGAAAACGGAAAACGGAGAACGGAGAACGGAAAATAAAAAACTATCCACTTCCCACTGTCCGTTTTCCACTTTCATCGCTGTGGATGCCGCCTGTTCGGGCAATCCTGGAAAGATGGAGTATCAAGGAAAGTATGTGGTGCTGGGCACGGAATCCGAGCCGACAATGGTGACCGACCTGTTCAAAAGTCCCGTCTTCGAATATGGGACCAACAACATCGGAGAATTCTTGGCCATCGTCCACGCTTTGGCTTGGCAGAAACAGAAACGGACACAAATACCGATCTACAGCGACTCCGTCAATGCACAGAAGTGGGTGCGGGAGAAGAAATGCAAGACCAAACTCCAGCAAAACGAAAAAAACGAATACCTCTTTGAATTGATTGCCCGTGCCGAGAAATGGCTCCATGAAAACGAACAGTGGATGCGCGACAATGCCAACACCATTCCCGTGTTGAAGTGGAAAACCGAAATCTGGGGAGAAATTCCTGCAGATTATGGTAGGAAATGAAAAAATGTTATCTTTGCGAGTTGCTGCTCGTTGAGAAAACCGACCATGCTGAAATACGACTCATATTATTTCCAATGCCCCTGCTGTCAGGCCTGGCTTGAAGGAAGAAACCTCAAGTCGGAGTTTGTCAACGAGGCTATCTTGTATTCGGATGGCAAGGTGTTGTACGACAACTACATCACCACCCGTCAGAAGATGATCCTCTGTCCCTCTTGCGGACATGCCTTCTGGGTGGAAGAGCCTGTGGAGCCGTTCATCACCGTGGAAAAACCCAACGCAGCAGTCTATTCTTGGAACACTTGGCGCTTCTTCGGCATCAGCTTCTCGGACAACAAGGGAAAACAAGCGCTGATCCAGCATTATCGGCAGTTCCTGGCCAAGACGCACTATGAGCCTAAGAAGGAGATTTATCTACGTCGTCTGCTGTGGTGGGCCTACAACGACCTGCACCGTAACTTCCAGTATATCCGATGGAAGTATTTCCTCAACGGATTCATGAGCTATGGCGTGTGGTCCGCCTATCGACGGATGTTGATTGAGGGGGAGAAGATTTTCCTCAAGAGCAACAAGGATTTTACCGAAAACCTTCAACGCCTTCTCACGCTGCTTGAAAAGCATCCCGAGGAACAGATCGACATGGAACTCCCGGAGATTTACCGTGAGCTGCGGCAGTTTGACAAGACCAAGGCGATCCTTGAACAGAAAACAAGTCGTACCCATTTCACCAGCGAGCTTCTCTACCACTCCAAGTGGAAGGATTCGAGGGTGTTCATGGTGACGGGGTAACGGAAAACGGAGAACGGAAAACGGAAAAATGCCTGTTAGGAAATAAAGCTCGGTAGCATGAAAAGAATCGTATTATTTGTTTTAGGGTTGGTGTTGTTAACCGCATGCGGCGGAAAAGCCAACAATGTGAAAGACGGGTCGATGCCCAAGGACACCATCCCGGAGGAAAAGCCGCTGGTGTTGGGAACCTTGGTCAACCGCGACAATTGTTTCATCGTGATCTCCAAGCCGGAACTGTATCTCAGCGTCTATGAGAACCAGGAAGGCGACACGGTGTTGCTGGCGCGTTATCCGGTCTGCGTGGGCAAGAACTACGGTCCTAAGACCAAGTCGGGCGACATGAAGACACCGGAGTGTACCTTCGAGAATCCTTTCACCATCACGCAGATACAGCCGGCCTCTAATTGGGTCCATGACTTTGGCGACGGCCGTGGCAGCATCCTGGCTTACGGCAACTGGTTCATGCGCTTGAAGACCGGGTTCAACGGCATTGGCATCCACGGCAGCACCAACAACGAGAGTTCTGTGCCGGGACGTGGCAGCGAGGGCTGTATCCGCCTCCGCGATGCCGACCTGGATGAACTGAAAAACCAGTATGCCTTCGTGGGCATGAAAGTGGTCATCTTGAAAGACGAGCAATGATGAAGAAGACTGTTATCTTCCTCTGCCTGCTCGCCCTCGTCACCGTTAGCCAAGCACAACCCAAGATTTCAAGGGTGTCTTTCCCCAAGGAGGTGGCGGTTTACAGTCTTTATGAGTTCTCCTTCAACCTTGGAGGCTATGCCAACCCCTACGACCCGGAGGTCATCGACGTGTATGCCGTCTTCCGTAGCCCCGAAGGGAAGACCTTCCGTGTGAATGGGTTCTATTATGAGGCCTATCATCTCATGCAGAAAGACAACATCGAAGTCGCCGCCCGCAATGGTGACAACGACGGATGGAAGATCCGCTTCACCCCCGATGCCGTGGGCCGGTGGACCTACGAGGTTCACGCAATGGACCGTTCCGGGGCAGCGCAACTCTCGGCTTACAAAGGCACGCCTTTGGCTTTCGACTGTGTCGCTGGCGACGCCCAAGGCTTCATCAGGAAGGCCAACACCCGGTATCTGAAACGGGAAGCCTTCGTCAACGGCAAGAGGAAATATCGCTCGTTTTATCCTGTCGGACCCAACGTCGCCTGGTATTCCACCGCAGATTACTATGCATTCAAGAAACCCTATGGGATCTACGAATACCAACGCTATATCGATTCGCTGGCGGGCAATGCCAACTACATGAGGATTTGGCTGAATCGCTACCAGTACCTGTCGCTCTACGGTCCGGAAAATGTGCTGCGTAACAGTGGAAGGCCGAGGGTGTATTTCGATACGGAGATCAACCAGAAAGACGCTGCGGAGCTGGATTACATCGTGAGCTATGCCGCGGAGCACGGGATCACCTTGATGCCTTGTGTCTTCAATCCCGCCGATTTCAGGAACGATAGCGAAGCCTTGAACAAATGCGAGCAGTACAACAGCATGCCCAGTGGGTGGAAATACAACCCCTTTCATACTGTGCTCGGGCTACAACGTCCCTTGGAGTTCTTTACCGACAAGGAGGCCATCCGGATCACGAAGAACTTGCTCCGTTACATCATCGCCCGATGGGGCTATGCCACCAACATCCTCTGCTGGGAACTCTGGAATGAGGTGGACAATGTCTTCTACGGCGAGTCTTCTAACGCCACTGAGAAACAGGCGGTCCTTGATTGGCATGCCACTATGGCGGCACTGTTTGCCGAACAGGATCCCTACCATCATCTGCTGACCACCTCAACGGCTTCGTTGAAAGGGTGGGAGGATTTCGAAAAAAAGATCTTCAACCACCTGGATCTTGTCCAAAGGCACTATTACCAGAACATCCAAAAGGCGAAGTCGAAAGAACAAGTCTCGCAACGGCTCATGGATCTCAGCGGGGTGATGTCCGACGCCTATCCTTCAAAACTCACTTTCTTTGGTGAATTCGGCTTCGGCAGCAATGCCAACCGTATCGAGGTCAACACGATGGATCCGCGGGGCGTTGACCTTCACAATGCCCTTTGGTCGTCGCTGTTTTCTGGTACCGCAGGTCCCGCCTCGTACTGGCGTTGGTCGTATCTCGACGAAAAAGACCTGTTCCGCTACTTCCGTCCGATGCTGACCTTCTGCAAGTCCCTGCCGGTGCTGTCGGAGACTTTCACCGCCATGACCACCGGAGAGGCGCAAGGCTCGGCCATGGTGTTCCCCAACGGACTGGAGACTTACTATATGATGAACGCCGCAGAAGATACACTCTTGGGATGGGCCCAAGACGAAGCTTTCACCTATCAGGCTCTGCGACGTTTGACCGACGAGGTGGGCGACAACGGGCACTTCGTGGACCATGCCATCAACGACCCCAAGGGATATGTCTATACGTTGGATCCTGCCAAGAAGCCGCGTCCTAGCTCGAAAAGCAATGACATCGTCATCCCGATGAGAAACCAGCGTCGGGGAACGCAATATCGGGTGCGGTGGTTCGATGCGGAGACAGGGAAGGAGATCACGTCGGCTGCCACGACGGTCACCGTGAAAAACATCTTGAAAAGGAAACGCCATCTTGCCCTGCCATTCCCCGAGTCTGTCAGGGATGTGAAGAATGGCCGCATCAACAACACTTTCGGCGATGCGGTGTTCCTGGTGTACAAAATCAAAGGTTAAACACCCTTAGAACGTGATCCTTTCACGGTTGCTCAACGCCATGGTCCCCGAGGAGCCATCGGGTACGTCCGTTCCAGGCTTCCAGGTCGTAAGTTGTAATCGTGCAAAGTTAGCGAAGATCCTTTCTTTCAGTTGGGCCAACGGCAAGTCCAATAGCATTGCCGCCTTTTGATAGATCTCCCCAATGCTGTTCCCGGCGGTGTCGGTCTCGAAGAACAGATAATCCAAAGGGATGGATTTTATGGATTTAGTGATTTTCCTATTTTCATACAATAGGGAGGCCCCGACGGAGAGGTAAAAGCCTTGGGAGACCAGCTGTCGGACCTCGTTTTCGTTGCCGTTGAAGCCATGGATGATCCAGGCTTGGCCGGGCTTGTGCTTCTTGTGGAGCTGAAGCAGCGTCTCGGTGCCTTTCACGTTATGGAGGATCAAGGGTTTTTGATAGGTCTCGGAAAGGGCGATGTGTTTTTCGAAACTTTCGATTTGTAGTGCTAAGGTCTCGGGGTGTAGCTTGTCGATCCCCGTTTCCCCGATGGCGGCTAGCTTGTCCTCGCGCAGCAGCCGTTCCAGCAGCCGCAGGTCGTTGTCCGGATGGTATGCGGGATCGTCGAACCACCAAGGATGGATGCCATAGCTGGTGAAGCAGCCCACTTGTCGGTGCGTATGAATATCAATAAAGGGGAAATCCTCTTGAATCATCCGGCAAAATTATTTATTTTTGCATTCAAAATCAAATGGATAATGCAGCGCTATAAAAGTTGGATCTTGCCGATTGCCATTGTCTTGGGCATCTTTTTTCACGAGCATATCGTGATCTTGTCGCCTGCGTTGCCCTACCTGATTGCCGCCATGTTGTTTTTCTCGTTCAACTCCTTGGATGTCAGGAAGATGCGCTTTAGCATGTTTGATTTTTGGCTTTTGTTGTTCCAGCTGGTGGTCTCAACGGCGGTATATCTGTTGCTGCGACCTTTCGATGAAGTGGTGGCTCAAGGTGCTTTTGTCACGGTGTTGGCTCCCACGGCAGCGGCGGCCATTGCGGTGTCGCTCATCTTGGGTGCCAATGTCAGCATGATGAGCACCTATCTGATCCTTTGCAACTTGATGGTTGCCGTGGTGGCTCCTTTGTCGTTCACATGGATTGGAGCTTCTCCCGACATCTCCTTCTGGAGTTCGTTTTTGACGATCTTGAGTCGGGTGTTTCCCTTGCTGATCGCTCCTTTTGTGCTGGCGATGCTTACCCGATGGCTGTTTCCCAAGGCCAACGACTATATCAACCGTCACAAGAGCATTTCGTTTTACCTGTGGTCGGTGTCGCTGACTGTGGTGATTTCACGGGCTATCGGCTTGTTGATGAATCAGTTTCAAGAAAATAAGATCTTGTTTTTATGGATGGTGTTGGTCTCGCTGTTCCTCTGTTTCCTGCAGTTTTTTGTGGGGCACCGTATCGGAAAGCACTACGGTGACTACGTGGCGGGGGGACAATCGTTGGGCCAAAAGAACACCGTCTTGGCAATATGGATGGCTCAAAACTATCTCAATCCTTTGTGCAGTATCGTTCCCACGCTCTATGTCATCTGGCAGAACCTATACAACAGTTTCCAGATGATGCAGAAAGAGCGTCATCAAAACAGTCATCGTTAAAGTAAGGTGTGGATCTAAATCGCATCACGTTGGAGGGAACCTGAGAATACCCAAAAGCACCTGCGACAAAGCATCCACACCTATTTCTATGTGGGACACAATGTCTATTACGGTGCTTTTTGCAACAAACGGTTGCTTGCAATTTG
The DNA here is from genome assembly GCA_017965765.1 of Bacteroidales bacterium. GTDB lineage: Bacteria > Bacteroidota > Bacteroidia > Bacteroidales > F082 > Limimorpha. The sequence goes on along the minus strand of JAGCPJ010000056.1, from coordinate 28,971 downwards.
CTATTTCCAAGGTATCTTAGAAAATAGTTTCCCAGGCTTTTTCCAACGTGAATAATAGCAAAATGTCATACCGACGATCCGAAAATACGGATGGAGTCACACTATGTGGATGCAAAATTAACATTTTTTTTGATATATCAAGCGGCTAAACCGTTTTTTTACAAAGAAATTCGTACTTTTGCAGCCCAATTTAAAATAACATAATGACTGAGAACGAAAACACTGGTAAGCGTCCGCGTACCAGAAAGACTGTGGAACACAAAGAAGAGTTTCTGCAGCACAAGTCCTTCAAGATTTCCCACCGTGACGGTGACGAAGAGGACAGGAAAGAGAGAAAGTTCGGTGCCACGAGAGGTGAGCGCCGATTCCATGACGACGAGAGGCCCCGCCGTAAGTTCAATGACGAAGAAAGACCCCGTCGTAAGTTCAACGATGACGACAAACCCCGTCGCCGCTTCAACGACAACGACGAACGCCCACGCCGTCGGTTCAATGATGACGAAGAGCGTCCGCGCCGTAAGTTCAATGACGAGGAAAGGCCACGCCGTAAGTTCAACGATGATGACAAACCGCGTCGCCGCTTCAACGACAACGACGAACGCCCACGCCGTCGGTTCAATGATGACGAAGAGCGTCCACGCCGTAAGTTCAATGACGAGGAAAGACCGCGCCGTAAGTTCAACGATGACGAAAGACCGCGTCGCCGTTTCAACGACAACGATGACCGTCCCCGTCGTAAATTCAACGATGACGATAGGCCACGCAGAGGCCGCCGCTTCGAGGACCACGAAGAGGAAGAAGCCCCGAAGAGAGGCCGCAAGGGCTATGTCAGGGAAAAAGACCCCATGTATGACCGCCCGGCCGCTACCGGAGAGATCCGTCTGAACAAATACCTCGCCGACTGTGGCGTCTGCTCACGCCGCGAAGCCGACGACCTGATCAAGGCGGGCTGCGTTACCGTCAATGGCGAAGTCATCACCACCATGGGCTATAAGGTGAAAACCAACGATAAAGTGATGTATGGTGGCCAGACCCTCAACCGTGAGAAACTCCGCTACATCCTGCTCAACAAACCCAAAGGCTTCATCACCACCGCCGACGACCCGGAAGGCCGCGAAACCGTGATGGAACTGGTTAGAGACGCCTGCCCCGAAAGGATCTTCCCCGTGGGCCGTCTCGACAAAGCCACCACCGGCCTGCTCCTCCTGACCAACGATGGCGACCTGGCCAAGAAATTGACCCACCCGAGTAGCGAAGTGTCGAAACTCTACCACGTGGTGCTCGACAAGCCGCTCACCAGAAACGACATGCTCCGGATCTCCGAAGGTATCGAACTCGACGACGGATTCATCTCCGCCGACGAAATCGCCTACGATGCCGACGACGACAGCAAGAAAAGCATCGGCATCCAACTCCACTCCGGCCGTAACCGCATCGTCCGCCGTATCTTCGAACACCTCGGCTACGACATCGTCAAGCTCGACCGCGTGATGTTCGCCGGCCTCGACAAATACAAACTGCCGCGCGGCGAATGGCGCTTCCTCACCGATAAGGAAGTGGCCATGCTCAAAAAACTCTGATGGACACCAAGCAATTCATAAAGGATCATCTCTTTGACGATGTCCGTGAGTTGGCTTTGAAATACCATGACAATGCCAAGGTCGATATGGCCTTGGCATTGCGTCAAATAGAGGCACGGCAACTCCTGCAAAAAAAAGTGCCTTCGTGGAGCGCCAACGACGAACTGCTGTTTCCTCCCCACCTCTCCATCGAACAATGTTCCTCGGAAGCCACCGCCCAATATAAAGCTTCGCTGCTTCAGGGCAACAGCTTCGCCGACCTCACCGGCGGCCTGGGCGTGGATTGCTTCTTCATTGCCCAACACTTCCCACAGGCCGACTACGTGGAACAGAACCAAGAACTCTGCGCCTTGGCTAAACATAACTTTGCGTCATTGAACACCCCGATTCAGGTCCATAACGATACGGCTGAGAATTATTTAAATACCTGTAAAACAATAGATTGTATTTTTTTAGATCCCGCCCGGCGTGATGCCTGCGGCCGCAAGACCGTCTCCATCGCCGACTGCACCCCCAACATCCTTGACCTACAAGACCGCTTGCTCCAAAAAGCCCGTCGCGTGATGCTGAAACTGTCACCCATGCTCGACATCAACAAGGCCTTGCTGGAACTGCGTCACGTCAAGGAAATCCACGTGGTAGCCGTCGCCAACGAATGCAAGGAACTGCTGTTCGTCCTTGAGCCGGATTATGCCGGATCCCCCTTGTTCACCTGTGTGAACCTCTCTTCTGAACAGCCTGCGGTTTTATTCACTCAGCAAGAAGAACGAGACTCAGCCCTGTGTCTCGCCAGCGAAGTCTCGCAATACCTTTACGAACCCAACGCCGCCCTCATGAAAGGAGGGTGTTTTAAGTTGTTGACCCAACGCTACAACTTGTACCAACTGCACCCCAACAGCCATCTCTATACCTCGGAGCACCGGATTCCTGACTTCCCAGGCCGTGTCTTCCAAGTAGAAGGCTGGGCACCGTTCAACAAAAGAATCAAGCAAACCCTCCTGACTGGGGTTGAGAAAGCCAGCATCGCCACCCGCAACTTCCCGCTTTCTGTGGCCGAACTGCGCAAGACTTGGAAAATCGCCGAGGGCGACCAAGTGTTTCTTTTTGCCACAACACTTTCAAATGAAAAGTTGATTGTTGTAAAGACGCACAAAACATTCTTTTGTTGATTTTTTTATTTTTATTAACTTTGCAGTTATTAATAAGAATTGTGAGTTAATTTGTTATACCATGAAACGGCTTTCACTTATTGTTTTGTTCGTAACACTGGGATTCTTGGTACAAGCCAATCCTGTGGAAGTTAACCTAGCCCGCACCAGCCGTCCAGTTCATTATAGCGGCAATGAGGGGATGGGTCAAATAGGTCATGCTTTCGTTTGTGATAGTGTTGGGTATGGTGAGCTTGACTACACCTATTATGACTGGCAAAGTAACGCGGGTGCCCGTACCTGGACCCATGTCTGGCCCGACGGAAAGGTTAATTTTGCATACACCTGCGCTACGCTGTCTGATTTTTCAGACCGTGGTACCGCCATAGGTACATACGATTTTGCCAATGACACATGGATTCCTTCGGGTGGCCGTGTTGAGAATGAGAAGACCGGCTTCGGTAGCATCGCACAATACGGAACCAATGGTCTTGTTGTGGCCGCCCACACTGCTAATGATTGTGGTGTTTATATCATCCCCGACAAGGACAACTATACGCCGGGCACCATAGCCAGGGCTGGCACTTTGGATAACACCAAAGTCCCAACTTGGCCAAATGTGATGACTTCCGGACCCAACCGAAACATCATTCATGTCATTGCAACGGGTTTAAACGACTATATGATGTATTACTACCGTTCGCAGGATGGTGGTGCTACCTGGGACAAGCAGAATGAAATCCTTCCATACATGACCTCTGAATACGGTGAGTACTTCAGCTCCAACTGCTGCTATTGGATGGAAACTACCGAGGACAACTGCCTCGCACTCGTCGTGAACAATTCCTGGTCAGACGGTATGGTGCTCTACAGCTATGATGATGGTGAGACTTGGGAAAGAAAAGTGTTCTTCCAGCATCCCAATCCTCACAGTGATTTCACGTATGAATTGTACTTCTATCCCCGGTGGACTTCTTGTCAATGGGACAGCCAGCATCATCTGCATGTGCTTTATGAGTTCATGGCCACTTCAGGTGAACCTGGTTTGGGATCCTACCATCTTTCTATTGGCGGAGTGGCCTATTGGAACGAGACGATGCCCTATAATATCCAAGGAAACACGCAGAGTGCCATTTCGGGAAACTTGATTCCAGGACAGCCTTTCGTGATGGACTCTGCTTATCTGCGTCAGGATATTTACGCTTCATGGTGGCAGTGGCCGGAAGCATCTCACGAAATGTGGCCGGAATATGTGGGTTACCTCACTCCGTTGACCGATAGTGGGTATCCCGAAGACCCTTACAATCCGACGTCTTTCAACATTGATGACTGCAGCCTTCATGGTAATTATAACAGTGGTGTTTGCGCATTCCCAGTGCTATGTGTGGTTCCGGATACGGATGAGATGGTGGCGCTTTGGAGTGCCTTGGACGAAAACCATACAGATGAGAACGGCAATTACTATTACAAGCTCTTTGCCAGATATTCTGGTGATGGCGGTGTTACTTGGTCACCTATGGTTCATTTGACCAGCGATTTAATGTGGAACTATAATGAATTTGTATATAACCAGGCGGCTGTGGTTGGTCGAAAATTGATTGTTGCCTCTCAGGTCGATGGACAGACGGGCTCCTATTTTCAGTCCGAGGATGCTGATGGTAGCGACAACCATTATCAGGGTTTTGTGTTTGATATCGATGATTTGTTCAGCTCGGGTCCAACTCCGCAATACACCATTACCGTTGCTGCGGATCCTGCCAATGCGGGTGTCGTTTCCGGAGGTGGTACATATTATTCCGGAAACACTTGTACATTGAGTGCCATGCCTAACGAAGGATACCTCTTTGATTCCTGGACCAAAAACGGCAACATTGTCTCAACAAATCCTGAATTTAGCTTTATCGCCACCGAAGATGCTTCTTTTGTAGCTCATTTTTCAGATCAAATATTTACGATCACAGCATCGGCCCTTCCTGCCGAAGGCGGTGTGGTTACAGGAGGCGGCTCATTTCACACTGGTGAGGTTTGTACTTTGACCGCCACTCCTAATGCCGGATATGGTTTCTTTGTCTGGCACCAAGACGGAGGGGCAGTGTCGTCTAACCCTACATTCAGTTTTAGTGTTGTCGAAAATGCTCATTTTGTAGCTGTTTTTGATGAAATAATTGAGAACTATGTTATTACTGTTATGGCGGATCCCATTGAAGGTGGTGTGGTTTTAGGGGGTGGTACCTTTAATGCAGGCAACATCTGTACTTTGTCAGCCGTGCCTAATACAGGCTACAATTTCGTCAATTGGACCAAGAATGGCAATGTCGTTTCAGCCAGTCCCTCATTTAGCTTCAATGTGATGGAGAATGCAGACTATGTAGCTCATTTCGAAATGCAAACCTTCACGGTCGGTGTGAATGCCAGCCCCTCCGAAGGTGGTGTGGTGAGTGGCGCCGGTACCTATACGTATGGTTCAACAGCAACGGTGACTGTGACGCCGAACCAAAACTACGTATTGTTAAACTGGACGGATTACGGCACTGAAGTGTCAACGGAATCCTCATACTCGTTCTTGGTGACAGAAAACCACCAGTTGACAGCCAATTTGGACTTTGTTGAAGCAGTGGAGCAATGGGAAGAAGGTTATGTCAACGTCTATCCCAATCCTGTGAATGATAAGCTTACCGTGGAAGTGGCAGATCCAATACGCCAGTATGAAGTGTATAGTATTGACGGTACACGCATCTATGGTGTTTCAAATCTCTGCGAAAAGAAATTGGAAATCAATGTCAAATACCTTCCGATGGGGACCTATCTGATTCGCTTGACTACGGATAATACCGTACTGACAAGACGATTTATCAAGAATTAATTGTATCTTTGCAGGTTTAATCCCAGTAAAGGAATGTACGCGCTTTTTAAGAAAGAAATCAGCAACTTCTTGAGCTCCCTGATCGGCATCATGGTCATCGTGGTGTTCCTGCTGATCACAGGTCTGTTTCTGTGGGTGTTCCAAAGCGACTTCAACTTGCTTTCCTATGGCTACGCCAACCTCGACGGCCTGTTCATCCTCGCCCCTTGGGTCTTCCTCTTCCTCGTCCCCGCCGTTACCATGCGAAGCTTCGCCGAAGAAAACCGCACCGGCACCATCGAGATGCTGCTCACCAAACCCCTGTCGGACTGGCAGATCATTTTGGCCAAGTTCCTCGCCAGCGTCGTGCTGGTGCTCCTCGCCTTGATCCCCACCGCCGTCTATTACTTTTCAGTTTATCGCCTCGGATTCCCCATGGGTAACCTCGACAAAGGTGGCATCCTGGGCTCCTATATTGGCCTCTTCCTGCTGAGCTCGAGCTTCGTCTCCATCGGCATCTTCTGCTCCTCCGTCACCAACAACCAGATCCTCGCCTTCATCCTGTCGGTGTTCCTCTGCGGATTCATCTATATCGGATTCGAGTTCATCTTCTCCCTGTCGCTGTTCGGTCCCATTGACCTGTTCATCCAGCGCTTGGGTATGTCGGCCCACTACAGCTCCATCAGCCGCGGCGTCATCGACACCCGCGACATCCTGTATTTCCTGAGCGTGATGGCGCTCTTCCTAAGTATGACGAAACTGGTTCTTGCGAGCCGCAAATGGTAGGAGGGAAGTCTATGGAAAATAAACGCAAAAACCTGAAAAAGAGTCAGTTGGTTTCATTCTTCATCACCTTGGTGCTCATCGTGGTGATCAACGTGATCGGCTCCTACCTGTTTACCCGCTTCGACCTTACCAGCGAGAAACGCTACACGCTCTCCAATACGACCAAGGAGGCCCTGCGTAACCTCGACGACTATGTCTATTTCAAAGTCTATCTCGAAGGTGACTTCCCCGCCGGGTTCAAGAAACTCCGCCGCGAGACCAAAGAGATGCTCGACGAATTCCGTGCCTACTCGAAATACATCGACTACGAATTCATCAACCCCTCGGCCAGCAACGACCGGACAGAACTCAATGAACAATACAAACTCCTCTACCAGTCGGGCCTGAACCCCACCGACCTGACCGTCCAAAACTCCGACGGTAGCGTCAAGCAGATGATCATCTGGCCGGGCGCCCTGGTGAGCTACCGCAACGATACCGAGATCGCCATCGACTTGTTGGAAAGCCAGCTGGGACAATCATCGGAAGCGGCCTTGAACGCCTCCATGCAGAACCTGGAGTTCAAACTCCTCGATGCCATCAAGAAGGTCACCCGCCAGCAGAAACCACAGATTGCCTTCATCGAAGGCCATGGCGAACTGACGGAAAACGAGGTCTATGACATCACCCAGACCTTGAAACGCAACTACCACGTCACCCGAGGTGAGATTGCCGGCAAAGTGGATGCCCTCATGCACCGCTCCGAGCCAGACGCAAAAGGCGAAATCAAGACCTCCCTCAACTACGATGCCATCGTGATCGCCAAACCTACCGAGCCTTTCGACGAAAAGGACAAGTTCCTCATCGACCAATACATCATGCACGGCGGTAAGGTCCTCTGGCTTGTCGAACCCGTCATGGCCACCATGGATAGCCTCACCGCTCAGGAATCCACCATCGGCGTGGACCAAGACCTGAATCTCGACGATATGCTGTTCAAATACGGCGTCAGACTCAACAGGAACCTGTTGCTTGACCTGAATTGCGCCGCCTTGCCCATCAAGACGGGACAGGTGGCCGGACAAGCTCAGCTGGAGTTCTACCGCTGGTTCTACTTCCCACTGGTACAAGCTGCCTCCAACCATCCGATGGTGCGCAACATGAACTCCATCAAACTCGACTTCGTCAGTTCTATCGACGCCACCACCTCCGAAGGCAACATCGTCAAGACCCCACTGCTCAAGACGTCCGACTATACCAAGATCTCCGGAGCCCCCGTGTTCATCAGCCTCGCCATGCTCAAACAGAACCCCGACAAACGGATGTTCCCCTCCAAAGGACAAAACGTGGCCTACCTGCTGAAAGGTACCTTCCCATCACTCTATGCCAACCGCATCACCGCCGAAATCGAGGAAAGCAAAGAGATGAAATTCCTCTCCGAAAGCAAGCCTACCGCCATGATCGTGGTGGCCGACGGCGACATCATCCGTAACCAAATCGACATCAGGACCCGGAAGCCGCTGCCGCTGGGGTACGACCAATATACCCAAAACACCTACGGCAACAAGGAATTCATCGAAAACGCTATTAGCTATCTCGTTGACGGAGAGGGACTTATTGACATTCGCTCCCGCGAGTTCAAGGTCCGCCTCCTCGATCCCGACAAGATCGTCAACCAACGACTCAGATGGCAACTGGTGAACATCTTGGTGCCTACGGGACTGGTCGTCATCCTTGGCCTGATCTTGGCCGCCATCAGAAAAAAGAAAAACGCCTAAGCACAATACAACCATCATGAAAAAGAATAGACTAGCCCTCATCCTGACCCTCATCCTGATCGTCATCGCCGCCCTGCTGATCTGGAACAACAGATTCCTTACCACCATCCGTGGCACCGACGCCGAGTTCATGGTCTGGGATACGGCCTCCATCACCAAGATCTATCTCGCCGACCGCATGGACCATGAGTCGCTACTGGAACGCCAGGGGAAAGGGTGGACGATCAACAAGGACTATAAGGCCAACACCGAAACCGTCAACCAACTGCTCTATACGATTTATCGTGTGCGTGTCAGAATGCCCGTCTCCAAGGCCAGCCACGACAATATCATCACCCAGATGGCCAGCAGAAGCACCAAGGTGGAAGTGTATCAGTACGTCCCCCGCATCAACCTGTTCAACAAAATCAGGCTTTTCTACCATGAAAAACGCACCAAGGTGTTCTACGTGGGCGATGCCACCAAGGACAGCAGCGGTACCTTCATGCTGAAAGAGGGCGCCGACCAAGCCTATATCGTCTATATCCCTGGCTTCAGAGGCTATATTTCCACCCGTTACGCCGCCAATCCGGATGAATGGCGCGACCATACCATCTTCAATGAGTCGCTGGCCGACATCCAGTCGGTGACCATCGAATTCGGCAGGGAACCTCAAGAGGGCTTCCGTGTCGAAAATACGGGTAAGCACCAATACACGCTCACCCGCCTCGCCGACCAGACCAGCGTGCCCTTCGACACCCTCAAGGTGATCAACCTCCTCTCCGCCTTCAGCGACCTCCGCTACGAGGCCCTCATGACCCACGGCATGAAACAACATCGCCTCGACTCCATCGTCAACTCGCCCTTCCTGCACCATATCACCCTGGTCAACAAAAACGGCAAAGTCGAGGAATTGAAGACCTTCAACAAAAAGATCGAATCGGTCTTCGACATCCCCGAAGAAGAATATATCGACGACAACGACCGCATGTACGGCCAAGTGGGCAACGACCTGGTGCTGGTGCAGTATTTCATCTTCGACAAAGTGCTGAAAGGCCTTTCCTATTACGAAGCGGGTAACCCGATCCAATACCAGATTGAGCGTTTCCAAGTGGAATGAAAATCGTCCTCCTCGTCATAGGAAAAACCGATGAGGACTACCTCATCACCGGCATCAAGAAATATGTCGGGCGATTGGGACATTATGCCTCGTTCGAGATGAAGGAGATCCCCGACATACGCAACCGCAAGACGCTGAGCGAAGACCAACAAAAGAAAGCCGAGAGCTTCCTGCTGCTCCAACAACTGCAGTCTGGCGACCAAGTGGTCTTGTTGGATGAAAGAGGAAAACAATACACTTCTGTTGAATTTTCAGAAGTAATCGAAAAGTGGACCGCTTCGGGAGCGAAACGTATCGTGTTTGTGATCGGAGGTCCTTACGGCTTTGCCCAGGAGGTCTATGACCGTGCCGATGCTCAGATGTCGCTCTCTCCGATGACCTTCTCGCATCAGATGGTGCGGCTGATCTTCGTGGAGCAATTGTATCGGGCATTTACCATTTTGAAAGGGGAGCCGTATCACCATAATTAAGAAGACAGAAGATAGAAGACAGAATATGAAGAAGTATTTGGTTTTTGGGGTTTGCTTGGGATTGCTGGTGCTCGCTGGCTGCCGTGACAAGGACCTCGACATGACCCTGAGGCAAACCGTCCTGTTTGAAGGGATGGAGTACGATGAGATTACCGCGGAAGACGCATGGTGCGTCACGGTTTTGCAGGATGCAGAAAAATCGTATGTGGAGCTGGAATATTCCGCCTTCCTGGAGGATTATCTCGACGTGAACCTGACGGGAACCAAGCTGAGCATTGGACTTGACAAGAAATACAACCTGCCGAACAACACGGTGATCAACGCTACCGTGCACACCCCGATGGTTCGCACACTTCGTTTTTCGGACGCCGCCTTTGCCGCCTTGGACAACCTGAACATGGAAACTGCGTTGACCCTGGAACTTGACGATGCTGCCTCATGCCGGGGCGGGCATTTCCAAGGTACCGCCGACATCAAGCTGAGCGATGCTTCCACCTGTGTCGAGTTCTATTTTGAAGGAACGGACTGCCAGCTCGAACTTGCTGACGCCTCGATCTTCAAAGGCTGCCTGAACGTCAGTGGCGACCTGCACTTGGATATCCATGACGCTTCCTATATGACAGAGTACTTTGGCGAAATCAACCATGCCGTGGCGAAAGTCTCCGAGAATAGCCACCTCAACATGGCGACCAGTTGGATCAACCGCATGCATATCGACATCAACGCCCTCTCTGAAGCCACGGTCAACGTCGTGGAATCCCTCGAGGGCTCGGTTTCCGAGGTCTCTAAACTATATTACTCGGGCAATCCCACCTTCAACGTCGATTGCGACGAAACCTCCATCCTTCAAGCCGTCGAATACCCCAACCCAGAATAACTTTCAGTTTTCATCTTTCAACTTTCAACTTAAACCATGGGCTCACGCAACAGTATCAAAAAAGGCTTTTCCAAACTTCTCAAGGAAGAGAAGTTGAAAACGATAGCCAATTATTTTGAGAATCCTGGCGAGGTCATCAACTTGCTGAAGAGCTATTGGCATTCCGACTCGAAACAACAGAAGCTCTTCGATGAGTTCAGCGAGAACACCATCACCAACTACATCATGCCGTATGGCATTTCTCCCAATGTGATGATCAATGGCAAGAACTACATCGTCCCCATGGTCATCGAGGAGAGCTCGGTGGTGGCTGCTGCCTCTGCCGCAGCCAAGTTCTGGGGCGACCGTGGCGGCTTCCATGCCGAAGTCCCCGACGTCCGCAAGGTGGGACAGGTGCACTTCGGATGGAAAGGCTCACTGGAACAACTCCAACAGCTGTTTCCCGAAATCAAGGAACGGCTCCTTCATGATACCGATACCTTCACCGCCAACATGAAGAAACGCGGCGGCGGCATCCTCGACATCCAACTGATCGACTATACCGACAAGATTGCCGATTACTACCAGCTGCGCGTGGAGTTCAACACCTGCGATTCCATGGGGGCCAACTTCATCAACACCGTGCTGGAACAGTTCGGCCATAGCTTGCAAGACTTCTTCGCAGAACACCTCGACCTTCCGGAGGAACTCCGCAAATGCGAGATCATCATGACCATCCTCTCCAACAACACCCCCGACTGCCGGGTGAAGGTGTGGGTGGAATGCCCGGTGGAACAACTTGACGGCATCGACGAACATCTCTCTGGTGCCGAATATGCCTTGAAGTTCAAGAAAGCGGTCGATATCGCCCATATCGACACCGATCGCGCCACCACCCATAACAAAGGGATCTATAACGGCATCGACGCCGTGGTCATCGCCACAGGTAACGACTTCCGCGCCGTGGAGGCCGCCGGTCATACCTACGCCTCCCGCAATGGCCACTACGAGAGCCTCTCTACGGTCATCATCAAAGACGATATCTTCCACTTCGAGCTGGAAGTGCCGATGGCCCTGGGTACCGTGGGCGGCCTCACCAGCCTTCACCCTCTGGCCAAGAAATCACTCGAGCTGCTGGGTAACCCCACCGCTCCCGAACTCATGATGATCGCCGCCACCATGGGTCTCGCCAACAACTTCTCCGCCGTGCGCTCCCTCACCACCAAAGGCATTCAGGCAGGACACATGAAGATGCACCTCAACAACATCCTCAACCAGCTGCAGGCCTCGGAAGACGACAAACGCAAAGCGCGTGAGTACTTCAAGGACAAGACCGTCTCCTACGCCGCAGTGGAACAATACCTGGCATCGCTCAACAAATGAAGACCTATACCGCCAACGGAAAACTGCTGCTTACAGGCGAATACCTCGTCCTGAAAGGCGCCGTGGCCTTGGCGCTTCCTACCAGACTTGGTCAATCCTTTGCGGTAGCAGACCACTCCCTGTCGGTTTCGGAGTACGCTCTTGGGGTCAAACCCTCGTCCGATAGTTGTCATTGCGAGGAGCGGAGCGACGTGGCAATCCAATACTACCCGAACTTGATCCGTTGGTCCGCCCATAAACCCGATGGTCCCTGGTTCTCCGCCACCTTGACCCCTGACACTTTGGAGATCGTGGAAACCGACGACCCGTCCAAGGCAGAAAAGCTGTCGCATATCCTTAAAGCCGTTCGCGAACTCAACCCCAACGCCTTCCAACCAGGCCTCCACTTCGAGACCCATCTCGACTTCAACCCCCAATGGGGCCTCGGCAGCAGCTCTACACTGCTCAGCAACTTGGCACGATGGGCCGAAGTGGATCCCTACAAACTGCTGCAAATGACCCTCGGCGGCTCGGGCTACGACATCGCATGCGCCACCGCCAACTCGGCGATCCTCTACAGACTGGACAACGACCAGCCCCTGGTAAAACCCATCGAATTCAAACCTCCTTTCGCCGACCACCTCTTCTTCGTCTATCAAGGCAAAAAACAACACTCCTCCGACGAAGTGAAAGCCTTTAATAGCCACTGGAAACAGGATGACCTCCGCATGGAGATACAAACCGTCTCGGAGCTGAGTACCGCCCTGCCTACCGTCACCTATTTCGAGGATTTCTGTACCCTCCTGCAAGTGCACGAAGACATCCTCTCCCGCTGCCTCAACAGGCCAACACTTAAAACCTATTACCCCGATTTCGAAGGATGCCTGAAATCCCTCGGCGCCTGGGGCGGGGACTTCCTCCTCGCCGCCACACCATGGCCCACCGAAACCTTGAAAGCCTATTTCCATTCCAAAGGACTGGATACGATATTCAACTATAACGAACTTATTGTGTAACAGATATTTATCATGGAGCAACGTTGGATTAAAGAAGCGTATCGCAACGAACTGCCTGACGATTTCCACGGCGGGACCCGATGGCAGAGCCCGTCGAACATCGCCTTGGTGAAGTATTGGGGCAAGAAAGGAAAGCAACTCCCGCAAAACCCTTCCATCAGCTTCACCTTGAGTCAATGCCGTACAGAGACCTCCGTCTTCTATGAGAAATCGGACAAATTCAGCTTGGACTTCAGCTTTGAAGGGAAACCCAATGAGGCCTTCCGGGCGAAGATCGAGCAGTTTTTGCTGGAACAGCGCGAGTTTTTCCCCTTTATCGACCAACTGGATCTTCGGATCCAAAGCCGTAACACCTTCCCGCACTCCTCCGGCATCGCCTCGTCGGCGTCTTCGATGAGCGCCCTGGTGCTTTGCCTGCTTGACATCGAAAGCGCGGCTAAGGGTACGAATGCCATCGATCGCACCAAAGCTTCCTATTTCTCACGCCTGGCCTCGGGAAGCGCCTGCCGTTCCGTCTTCCCCAAGATGGCCCTGTGGGGGACAACACCAGCGATGAACGACAGCTCCGATGACTATGCCGTTTCGTTGGAAAATGAGATCGCTCCGGTGTTCAGAGACTTCCGCGACAGCATCTTGATTGTCAGCGATGCCCAGAAAACGGTCTCCAGCCGTGCCGGCCACACCTTGATGGATACCAACCCCTACGCGGCTTCACGATACGCCACGGCAAAACAAAATGTCTCCCTGCTGTTGGACGCTTTGCGGACGGGCGATCTGGAGACGTTCATCCGCATCACTGAATCGGAAGCCATGCAACTTCATGCCCTCATGATGTGCTCCGAACCTTCCTTCATCTTGATGAAACCTGATACCCTGAAGATCATAGAGTCCCTGAGGAGCTTCCGTAGGGAAATGGACATCCCGGTCTGCTTCACCCTCGATGCCGGTCCCAATGTGCATATCCTCTATCCGGCACAATATGCGGAGATGGTGGAACGTTTCATCATGGATGAACTGGAGACGTATTGCACGGGCGGACTATGGATTGCTGACGGTGTCGGTGACGGTGCTTCAAGATTATAAACGATGATGAGAAAGACGTTCTATAGCAAGATCATCCTTTTCGGCGAGTATTCGATGATATTCGACGCCACCGCCTTAATGATTCCTTTTAGGAAATACCAGGGGGAATGGCGGATGGATCCTGCGTTGACGTCGCCCGGTGCTGCCTATTCCAACAAAAGTGTTAGGAAGTTCTGCCAATACCTCCAGTCGGATGCCGAACTCTCATCTTTCTTTGATTTCAACCGTTTCCAAGCAGATCTGGAGGCGGGTCTCTATTTCGATGCCAACGTGCCTACAGGCTATGGACTGGGCAGCTCTGGCACCTTGACCGCTGCCGTCTTTAGCCGCTATGCTACCGTCACCGTTGAAGAGGCACTTGAGTTGAAACGTATCTTGGGCCGGATGGAAAGCTGCTTCCACGGTAGCAGCTCGGGCATCGACCCCTTGCAATGCTACCTGAACCAACCCTTCCGGATTACCTCCCAGAGGTTGACGCTCCTGCCTGAAGATTTCATGCCGACGGACATCCATGTTTTTCTGGCAGATACAGGCATCAAAAGCAACACCAAGCCCTTGGTGCAGTATTTCAGGAATAAACGGGAGGACCCCGACTATCTCAAGGCCTTCCAGACGGATTATGTGCCTTGCGTGAGCAACTGCATCAGGCAACTGTTGGAAGGGGAGAAGACGGCGTTTTTCGCCTCGCTTCGCCAGCTTACTGAGGGACAGCTGCGATTCCTCCGCCCGATGATTACCGACAACAGCATCGACCTCTTCCTTGAAAAGCCTGATTTCAACATCGGATTCAAGATCTCGGGTTCGGGAGGCGGTGGCTATGTGCTCGGCTTCACCGACGATGTCGCTAAAGCCACGGAATTTATGAATGATTATCAATTGATTTGGGTGTGAAAAGAGCCATTCGCCACATAGAATACCGTATAGAACGCCTGTTGATCAAGGTCATCGACTTCTTCTATCCTCCCTTCCGGAAGATCATGCCTTTGGAATTGTTCCGCTATGGCTGCTGCGGTGGACTGAACCTGGCCTTGGAATGGGTGCTTTACTATGTGTTCTACCACTTCGTCTTCCATGCTAGGATCTTCGACCTGGGATTCATTGCTTTCACGCCGCATATCGCCGCTTTTGTCTTCAAGTTCCCCATCACCTTCCTGACGGGTTTCTGGATGGCACGGCATATCAGCTTTGCAGGTTCCACCTTGCGGGGAAGGACCCAAATCGTGCGCTATCTGCTGGTCACCATCGGTAACATCGTGATCAACTACCTAGGTCTGAAGCTCTTTGTGGAGATCTTCCATTGGTGGCCGACGGTTTCCTATGTCATCATATCCATTATCTGTGTGACTTTCAGTTATTTAACAAACAAGTTCTACGCTTTCAAGAAAAACAAAACCGACCATGGACAACCTTCAGCTGATCAAGAATAAAATCTATTATGAACGGAGAACGGAAAACGGAGAACAGAAAACTTTCCGTTTTCCACTTTCCGTTTTCCACTCCCAAGGGTTAAAGGTGGTTTTCACCAACGGCTGTTTCGACATTCTTCATCGCGGCCACATCGAATACCTCGCGAAAGCTGCCGATATGGGTGATGTGTTGGTGGTGGGATTGAACACCGATGCGTCTGTGAGAAGGTTGAAAGGGGAGGGGCGACCTGTGAATAACGAGGAAGCCCGTGCCTTGGTGCTCGCCTCGCTAAGCTTTGTGGATGCCGTGGTGCTGTTTGATGAGGACACGCCCTACGAACTGATCAAGGCCGTCCATCCCGATGTCTTGGTCAAAGGTGCCGATTACAAAGTCGAAGAAATTGTCGGTTACGACATCGTCACCTCCTACGGCGGCAAAGTGGAGACGGTGCCTCTGGTGGAGGGTTATTCCACGACCAAACTTTTGTCTTTTATCTCTTAACTTTTATCTATTCTAGAATACTCTTCAATAATCCACCGTTTCAAAAGAGGATCTTGTATCTGGATGTTTTTTCCCGTGACATCGATGAGGTCGCGTTTCAGTAAGGCGTTTTTGATGATGCGAATGTTTGCGCTGGTTCCCATTCGGTATTGATGAAGCGTTTTCCCGGAGGTCAAGTTTTTAACCCCTTCACTAATGGCACAAAGGAAATTTCGTTGCTTTTCAGTGAGCGAGTCCATGAGGTTGACAAACTGGAGATTAAGAGAATACAACATGGCCAGCAAAGCATTGTCCACAATCTCTTCTGTACAAGTTTTCTTGGTGCGAAGCCAAGCATATTGGGCGAGTTGCTGAACATAATAGGGATGATTCTCAACTTGTTCGGCTAAGTATCCAGCTGTTTCCGCCGTGATGGTTTTCCCAGTGTCCTTGAATCGGGTAACAATGAATTTTTTCCATTCTTCATTGGTGATCTTCTCGATAGACATCATATCGCCAAACCGATAGAACGGGCTGCTGTTTTTTCCGAAAATATTCAGCATCATGTGTTTTTTGCTGCCATAAAGAATATAAGCGACATCTTTGTGCTCCTGCCAATGGTTTCTTAGGATTTTTTGAAATTTTACAGTGTCAGGGAATTCTCCGATTTGTTGAAACTCATCGATGCAAACGACAACTTTCTTTTTTTTCTTGGCGGCAATTTGCTGTGGCAAATCCAGAATGTCCTCTTCGATTGGATTGTCTTTGACATTTACTCCCAAAGCGATTTCGTATTGTCCCAAAGGGTCTGAAAGAGAAAGCTTGGGAAGTAATCGGGAAATGAACTCCTTGGCGTTTGCTAGCAGGGATTCAGCCGACGAAGAGACCTCTTCCATAATTCTTTTGGCATAGAGCTCATAGAACTCCTGTGGGTTTTCGCATTTGAAAATGTTCATGCGAACGAACAAAATATCTTTCTGTTTGTGTTCGGTTTCCTTTACGGCTTTTGCCACCAACGAGGACTTTCCCCAACGTCTTGGGGAGATGATGGCCGTGTTGGTTAGCGATTGGAAACAGGAAACCAAATGTGCGGTTTCTTCCAATCTATCAGTAAAATCAAGCTCATCGACAATTTTGCCGTAGGTAAATGGAATGTTCATATCACAGTTTTTTGCAAATGTAATAAAATTATTTGAAATAAAACTATTTGAAATAAAATTATTTCATTTCTACCCGATCTGGCTCCAGTCGAACGTCTGAGCAAACAGCTCCTTATAGTGTTCTCGGAGCATCCTGTTCTCCGGTTTGATGAGTTTTGGGTCGTCGTTCAAAATACGGATGGCGGCATCGCGCACCTGGGGAATCAGAGTCCCGTCTTTTTGCAAATCGCCGATGAGCATCTCGATTTGCCCTGACTGTCTGAGGCCGCCCGTCTCGCCAGGACCACGGAGTTCCAGATCCACTTCGGCGATCTGAAAGCCGTCGCTGGTGCTGCACATGGTCTTCATGCGGGTCTTGCCGTCGGCGGTGAGCTTGTGGTCGGTGACCAGGATGCAATAGGACTGGTCGGCGCCGCGTCCAACACGGCCTCGCAGCTGGTGTAGCTGCGAGAGGCCGAACCTGTTGGCGTTCTCGATGATCATCACGCTGGCATTGGGTACGTTCACCCCCACCTCGATGACGGTGGTGGCTACCATGATCTGGGTGTTCTTGGTGATGAAACGTTGCATCTCGAAGTCCTTGTCCTCGGGCTTCAGCTGGCCGTGACATACGGAGATCTTGTATTCCGGCTCGGGGAAGTCCCTCAGCAATGCCTCATAACCCTCTTGCAAGGCGATCATGTCGGTTTTCTCCGATTCCTTGATCAAGGGATAGACCACGTAGATCTGTCGTCCTTTGGCGATCTGCTGCTTCATGAACATCATGATGCGGTAGCGGTCGTCATCATAAACGTGGTAGGTCTCCACGGGTTTTCTGCCAGGAGGCAACTCGTCGATTTTCGACACGTCGAGGTCACCGTATTGGGTCATGGCCAAGGTGCGGGGGATGGGGGTGGCCGTCATCACCAGTGTGTGCGGTGGGCGGTCGGTCTTTTCCCAGAACTTGGAGCGTTGCGCCACGCCGAAGCGGTGCTGTTCATCGATGATGGCCAGTCCCAGTTTCTTGAAAACCACCTTTTCCTCGATGAGGGCGTGGGTACCCACGATGATCTGCATGGTGCCGTCCTCCAGTCCGCTATAGATCTCGCGGCGTTCCTTGGTCTTGGTGGAACCGGTGAGCAGGGCGAACTTCACAGGCAAGTCCTTGAGCTGTTCCTTGAGCGTGGCAAAGTGCTGGGTGGCCAAGATCTCCGTAGGGGCCATCAAGCAGGCCTGGTAGCCGTTATCCAAGGCCAGCAGCATCACCATAAGGGCAACGATGGTCTTGCAGCTGCCCACGTCGCCTTGTAGCAGGCGGTTCATCTGGTGCCCACTGCCGAGGTCGATACGGATTTCACGGATGACACGCTTTTGGGCATTGGTGAGCGGGAAGGGTAGGTGCTCCTTATAAAACGTGTTGAAATAGTCGCCCACCTGGCTGAACACATAGCCTTGGTTGAGGCTCTCGCGGCGTTTCTTGGCACGCAGCAGCTTGAGCTGGAAAAAGAGATGCTCCTCGTATTTCAAGCGTCGCGTGGCCTGCTGTATCTCGATATTGTTGGAGGGGATATGGATCTGGTAGTAGGCGTATTTCCGAGGGATGAGGTTCTCCCGATGCATCAGCTCCTGTGGTAGGGTCTCTGGGATATAATCCATCACCTGCTGGAGGATTTGACGTTGCATCTTGGCAATCTGTCGGGTACCTAGACCGTGGTCCTTCATCTTTTCAGTGGTGTTATACACGCCTTGCAGCCCCTCTCCGATGAGGGGGTCGTTGGGGTTGTATTCCTCGATCTCGGGATGGACGAAGTTGTAGTTGTGGTTGAACTCGCTGGCCTTGCCGAAAAGCACATACCGTTTGCCAGGCTTGAAGCGATCCTTGATCCATTTTAGGCCACGGAAAAACACGAGTTCGATGGAGCCTGTTTCGTCAGTGAACCTGGCGGTGGCCCGGCTGGCTCTTGGTGCCCCTACAAGTTGCACATCGCCAATGGTACCGATGAGTTGGTAATACACCAAGTCGTCGTTCACTTGCGCCACCTTGTGGATCTGGCTTTTGTCGATATACCGAAAAGGGAACTGGTTGAGCATGTCCATGAAGGTGAACACCTTGAGCTCTTTGCCCAGGATCTCTGCCTTCTTCGGCCCAACGCCTTTCAGGTAGCTGATGTTGGTATGCAACAAGTTGACTTCCATCCCCGCAAAGATAGTAAAAAAAGTGACGTGAAAAAAGTGATTGTGTAGTAACGGACAGGACATCCGCCAAAGGCGGATGATAGCTCTGTAACAAGAGTCCTGGTTACAGAGCTAGCATCCTTCGGATGCTACTGCCCTTGACGGCTACGGCTTTTGTTGACAAGGAAAGCGCCCGTGAATACCATAATTGCAGCTAAAATCTTCTGCCAGGTCAACCGGTCCATACCTAAAACAATAGCGGTTACCATGCCGATCAAAGGCTGTACGTAGGTGTAAAGGCTGACCACGGTGGGACGGAGCTGTTTCTGTCCGATGGGAAGCAGGAAATAGGCGATGAAGGTGGCGAAGACGATGATGTAGCCCAGTTGCAGCCAATAGCTGGTGCTCATCTCTGCCAAGGGCAAATGCGTCAATTCCTTGATGTCGAGCGGCACGGCCACAAGGGTGGAGAAGAGGAAGATCCACTTCATGAAGGTGACCACATGGTATTTAGAGATAAGCGGCCTGAAGATGCCAAGGTAGGAGGCGAAGAACAGGCAGTTGCCGATCATCAGCAGGATGCCGATGGGTTTGGACTGGGTGATGCCGTTGCCGTTGACGCCGATGGTGTTGAGAACCAGAAGGATGACACCTGCAAAGCTGAGGGTTACGCCTCCAGCTTTCTTCAAGGTGATGGGTTCCTTGAGGGCGATGGCGGCGATAAACATGGTGAAGATAGGGGTGGTGGAGGTGATGATGGAGGTGTCGAGGGGTGTGGTGAACTTGCTGGATTCGAGATAGGAGAGTTGGGTGAGGAAGAAACCCAGCATGGAAGCGATGAAGATGCCGCAGAGGTCCTTGAACGGCACCTTCTCCTTGGGGAGAAACAGCGAGATGAGCCAAAACAGGAGACAGGCCCCCACCGACCGGAAGCAAAACAAACCCAAAGAGCTGACCAGATGTGCGTTGGTCAGCTCTTTGCAGATGATAATGTTGAATCCGAAGATGGTGTAGGCAAAGAATACGCTGAGGTGCCCTATCAGTTTCGAACGGTTTTTCATGGGCGCAAAGATAAAAAAATCCCGCCATCGCTGACGGGATTCTTTCTTCTTTCTTCTTTCTTCTGTCTTCTGACTTCTTATTTTAATACTCCCACAAACTCTGCTCATAGTCGAACATCTCGTTCTTGATGCGCTCCGACTCAAAGAGGGCGTCGATGTTCAAAGCATAGGAGTTGATGTAGCGGTCGTACATGTTCTCTTCCTTGACGATGTAGCTGTCGAACACACGCTTGGTGAGGATCTCCTCGTAGGTGCGGCGTTCAGCACCGTTCTTGCGGTTGGCTACAAAAGCCTCGGAAAGCACCTTGCGGGTCTGGTCGTCGTAAGGAATCCAGCAGGCCTGCGAAAGACCGTCCTCATCGACGATGATGGGTCCCAAGGCGATGATGCGCACCAGGAACTGCGACAGGTGGTTGTCGAAGTACCAGTCTTCCTTGATTCTCAGACGGGAGACGTTGACCATACGGTCCTTGAAAGAGATCTCGTTGGCGACTTCCACGCCGTCTCTCATGATGACCGGCGGGTCTCCGATCTTGGTGTTCTCCTTCTCGAAGTCATCCCTCGTCAAAGGCGTGACCATGTCGTCGATGTTGTTCTCCACACGATACGCAGTGATGTCACCACTCAAGATGCCGTCATACAGCACAGTGGCGAGGTTGCGCCAGTCTTCGGTGGGGTTGACAGGGTAGTAGAACACTTGGTTGATCTTCTGACGGAAGTCTATCTCGCGGATGATGGTCTTCTTCCACATTACATATTCCTCACGAATTTCCGGAAGGGGCGAGAGTTTCTTCTCGACCTGGATCTCCTGACGCTTCGAAAGGATGCCGTTCTTGGGCGGCTTTGCCTCGGTGGTCTGGGCACTCACGCTCAGCACCATGCCGAAGAGCATTGCGGTTGCCAATGTTGAAACAAGCGTTTTTTTCATCTTCTATGGTATTTAGTTGTTGTCTTATTTGATTTCTACAGCGATTTGCGAATCAAGTACTTTCTCCTTGTTGTCGTTGCCTCGCACGCGGATGGCGGTGAACACGTAGATGTCGCCTGCGTTAGCGGAGTTGAACACGCTCTTCAAGGTCTCGTTGAACCTCGAACCGGTGACCTTCTCTTCTTTCGTGGTGCCAGCCTTGGTCCTGTATTTCACGGTATAGCCGGTCACATCGTAGTGGACACCTTCGAAGTCGAAGTCTTTCATCTCAGCTCTCACCATGTTGGCAGCGAGCAGGGCGCCCTTGGTGACTTTGCCGTCAGAACTTACGTTATCGATCTTGGCAGTCGGCTTGGGCAGTTCCTTCACACGGAACTTCATGCTACCCATCGAACTGCCTTGTGAGCTGACGTGGACCACTACTTCGTTGGCTCCGCCGTTGACGCGGAGGTTATACGTGCCGTTACCTGTACGCGATAGGGTGGCGCCTGTGGCTGTGGCGGAAATCTCGCCGCCCACGCCGCCGCCAATGGCGATCGGGTTGTCGATACCGGCATACACTACGTTCATCTTGGTGGCCGCCACGCTCACCGCTGGAGGTGCCACGGTGAAGGAACCCTCAAACGGGTAGTCCTCGATCTCGTTGGTCTTGGGGTTGAGCATCGGGATGACACCAGTGTATCTGTGTGTACCCACGCCCACGTTGTATTCCAGGTCGATCACGCCCTGGCTGTTGCTGGCGTATTCCTTTTCCGGACCGCCGTCAAAACGGACCCGGGCGGTGGTTTGCGTGTTTTGCCAAGCGGTCACCATGGCCTGAGCGCGGTATTTCTGGCCGGAGAGGATGTAGCTGCTCTCGGCAAACACCTTGGCGCCAACCTCGTCGAAGGTGAAGTCTTCGGCGTGGACGGATTGGGCCAGATGGGTCACGGCGTTCAACTCGGCGGTCTCCACCTCGGAGATGATCTTGTTGAGCAAGGTGACGTCGGCAATCAACACGGTATGATGGAAGTTACGATACTCCCAACTGTCCTGCACCGGGTCGGTAACCCCAGGATAATAGCTGATCTTGGCACCGTAATACTCGCCTTCCAAAGGAAGTTTCTTCAAGCTGCTTTCGCTATGTCCGGTTTGCTGCATGACGTAGTCTTTCGAGCCGTAGATGCTGTCGGTGATAAGTCCCAGTTCATGGATGTGTTCTGGACCCATGATGCCGACAATCTCGCCGCGATATTCCCGGATCTTCTCGGAAAGCTCGTAGGCTTTGCCTCCGTTGCCCGGACCTTCCGGGTCGCCCATCATATAAGCGGTGGGCTTGTTGTAGTTGTCTCTCGACTTGATCTTCGAGGTGTTGATGTTATACAGCAGACGGCCGTTGTATTGGAGGGTATCCTTGTTTTTCAACAATCCTTCATCAATAGCTTTAGCATAGTCTTTGTTCTCGATGGACGACACCAGGTCCCATTTCAACGCTTCAAGGTAGTTGATGAGGTCGGTGGACTTGGTTCTCAGCTCTTGGGCTTGCTCCCAATAGGGTCCCACTTTCTCTTGGTCCAACGCATATTGTTCCTCGAAGGTGGCATATTTCTGTGAAATCTGCTGCATCAGGGTGATGTTGGTATCCTGTACACCAGTATTCACGGTGTCGAATGCATCGAGGATGTCTTTCGAGACATTCATGGCGAGAAGGGCTGTGTACACGAGGTACATCATGCCGATCATTTTCTGTCTCGGGGTTTCTTTTGCTCCTGCCATGGTTTCGTACTCCTTTCCTTAGTGATTGAATTGAGTCGATTTATGCCTTGATGTTCATGGCTGACAACATGCCGCCATAGACGTTGTTCAAGGCGCTCAAACGGTTCGAAAGCTGGGTCAGTTGCTTGTTGAGTTCGTTGGCGTTGTTGGCGGAAGCGTTGAGGTTGTCCATATAGCTGGTCATGGTGGCTGCGAGCTTGCTGGAGGCAGTGGAGGTCTGTTCCATGCTTTGGAGTTGGATCTCGTAGATGGAGTTCAGCGACTGCATGCTGGTGGCGACTTTCTTCAAGGTGCTGGTGTCGAGGGCGCTGAAGTCAAGCCTGTTGAGCGAAGCGCTCAGCTCTTCATTGGTCTTGGTGTAGTTGTTGGCGAAATCGCTGATGCTCTTTGTAGCATGCTCCATGGCCTTGACATAGCCGTTGGTGGCTGCCATGGCATTAGACATGGCCTCGTTCATCTCGGGAGTGTTGAAGTTGCCTCCGACAGCCTGGCTGGTGGTGCCGAACTTGGTGCGGGTCTCACCGTCCCAGTCCTCCTCAAGCTCAACGAAGACATTGTCCCACTGGTATTCCAAATGTTGCGGTTCAAAAGCTGACAGGAAGAAAATCAAAGCTTCCACACCCAAACCGAGACCCAACATGAAGTCGGCGCCAGGGATGTGCGTCAATTTGAAATATGCACCAATCATCACGATGGATGCACCGAAACCGTAAACATAACCCATGAAGGTCTTGTAATTCTTGGTCTGGGTAAGAGCCTGAAATTTTTTAAATCCTGAAAGATTTTCTTGTTTTTTTGCCATGACAAAAATGTTCTAAAATGAATGTTTTCTAGTTATTTTATTAATCGATTAATTCTTAATTCCGCATTCCGCATTTATCTATAGACTCTCGACATCTTGCGGTTGTCGCCCTTGTTGCGGCCCATGAAAGGCTGCACGGTGCGGAAGCCGATGTAGCTTCTGGCAGTGTCCTGGTACTCGTAGTCGCGGGTGGTCACCTGGATGTAGTAGGCGATGTCCTTCCATGAACCGCCGCGGATGACCTTGCGCTTCATGACGGGCGGATCGTCGTCATTGGCGTTGTAGGTGTAGTCGGGGTTCATATCCCAAGTGAAGTTGTAGGAAGTCGGGTCGAAGGCACTGTTGGTCCACTCTGCCACGTTGCCGGCCATGTCGTACAGACCATAGTGGTTGGGCGGATAGCAGCCCACGATGAGTGTCGTCAAACCACCATCAGCCAAGTAGTTGCCTCTCAAAGGCTTGAAGTTGGCCAGGAAGCAACCCTTCACGTTTCTGGTGTTGGGACCGCCCCAAGGATAGGGGTTCAGACGGTCGCCACCACGGGCAGCCCATTCCCATTCGGTTTCGGTGGGGAGCCTGTACTCGGAAACCAGAGCGTCTTTCTTAGACTTCAGGAAAGAGTTCTTCAGCTGGGTTCTCCAAGTGCAGAATGCCCTGGCCTGCTGCCAAGTGACACCCACCACCGGGTAGTTGTCGTAGGCCTGATGCCAGAAATACTTCTCGGTCATCGGGTCATTGAAGGAATAGGCGTAGTCGTGAATCCAGCACAAGGTGTCGGGATACACGTTGATGGCCTCCTGACGGACATACACGGAACGGTCGGTATAGCCTTGCTTACGGTTGGCCCAAGCACCCTTCCTGTTGGCAGTGATGCCGTTGTCGGCCTCGCCCAAAGAATAGTCGTTCGGGGTCAGGTCTTCGCCTTCATATTCCTTCTTGGCCGCAGCCTTCAGGTCAACCCAGTAGTAGGAATAGTACAACTTTCTGGTGTCGATCTCCTTGGCGCGGAAATATCGCTCGTGCTCTTGCAGGTACATGGGCTCCAAGGCCTCCCTGACATCCTGATCCTTGCTGTTCCAGTCGATCTTCTTCTTCCAGTTCAACATCGGCGGATCCAAAGGTTCACCCTTCTTGGTCTCCGAAATGGCATAATCGTCCGGGTTGATCTCGGCCAAATACCTTCTCGCAATGGAGTCCCTTACCCAATAAACGAACTGCCTGTACTCGTTATTGGTGATTTCCGTCTCATCCATATAAAAAGCTGACACCGAAACGGTCTTGGGCTCGTAAAGCATGGAGGAGTTGATGTCTTCACCTCCCACACCCATGGTATAGCTGCCCATCGGGATGAATACCATGCCGTATGGGTCTGGTTGGCTGAAGTTGGTCTTCGACTTGCGTACACCAACCAACTCTCCTTGATTGCCACGGCCACAGGATGCCAGCAGGATTGCTACGGAAAAAACAAACAGTAATTTTTTCATCTTCTTGATAATCATATAGTTGTATATCTTCAAAATGTTCAAGTCCTTTCCAAATAACCAATAAAAGCGAAATTTATTGTATGAAATGGATATTTTTTCATCTTTTTACAAGTATCTGACACTACGATAGTCTCTCGGAGTGCGGTCCAAATCCAATTTGAAACAATAGCTGAGGGCGATCTCGTGCGACCCGGGGATGTGGTATCCCATCGTGTTGATGTCGTAAGCATACCCTAACACGAAGTCCTTGATGGCAAGTCCCACCGTCAAACCGATGGATTCCTGGGGCCTGTAGTTGACCCCCAGGGAGAAGAGGTCGTTATAGACCACTTTCATGCCGGCGTTGACTTGCCAAGAGGCGATGTCCGTCATGAAGTTGACGGAGGGGATGAACTTGAAGGTCGGCATCGTTTCAAACATGAAAGGATAACCGGCCACCAGATAGAACGTCCTGTCGGTGGTGAAACTGGCTCCGGAGCCTTCCTCTCCAAGGGCACGGGTGGTGCTGTTGAACAGGTTGATGGCCGAGACACCGAGATAGAACGAATCGGGAATCTGCCAGAAAATGCCGGCACTCAGGTCCACCAACATGCCACTCTCTTCGTTCAATCCGGAGATCAGCGGATCGTTGGGAGTGCCTGAGACCAACTGGCTGAAGTCGAGGGTGCGGTTCAACAGGGTGCCTGAAACTCCTATGCCGATGGTGGAACCTCCCAAGTCCAGGTGATAGGCATAGCCCAACCCGACGTTCGTGTTCTTCTCAAAGCCCAATTGGTCGTTCATGATGGAGAAACTGATGCCTCCTCCCAAGGCCCTGAGCGGCATGTCACCCGTCAACAGGTAAGTGGTCGGAGAGAGGCTGTTGCCCGACTGGTCAACGAAGCCGCCCGCCCACTGCTGCCGGTACAATCCCAACACGTTCACACCTTCGCTCAAACCGGCAAAGCCAGGGTTGATGTAGGTGTATGAATTGTTGTAGTTGGTGAATATCGGGGCCTGCTGCGCCTTCACCCCAGTGAGGGTCGTCACCAGAATGAAAGCCGTGAGGAGGATATGTATTTTCTTGGTCATGGACAGTGCGTATGAAACAAGCCGCTAAATTACAAAAAATCTGAATGCTACAACGAAAATATCATCTGAAAAGTTTGATTATGTCGTTGCCGTTGGCGAAGATCACCAGCGCCAGCACCAGGAACAAGCCGATATATTCGGCGATCTCCATGAACTTGTCGCTGGGTTTCCTCCGGAAGATGATCTCATAAAGCAGGAACAGGATGTGTCCGCCGTCCAAGGCGGGGATGGGCAGGATGTTCATCACGGCCAAGGCAATGGAGAGGAAGGCGGTGAGTCTCCAAAACATGCTCCAGATCCAAGTGTCGGGGAAGATCTTGCCGATGGAGATGAATCCGCCCACGCTTTCGTAGGCCTTGGTGCTGGGGTTGAAAATCAGCTTCAGCTGCTTCCAGTAGTCGGAAATCTCGGTGAAGGTCTTGGAGAACCCCGCCGGGATGGCCTGCCAGAAGGAGTAGTTTTTGGTATCCAGGTTGAAATACTCACTCAAAGGTGCCAGATAAACGCCAATGACGCCTTCCTTGGGGAGGTGCATGGCCAATGCCAGCGTGTCGAAATCGCGCACAACGCTGACGGTGATGTCTTGATCCTTGAAGGCTTTGATCTCTTGGACGAAGGTTTGGTAATAGGGCGTCGGGATGTCGTTGATGGCAATGATGACATCGCCCACTTCCATGCCAGCCTTCTTCGCCACGGAACCCTCGCTGAAGTCGGAGACCAGGAACGGCGTGCGGTAGCTGATGAAGTTGGCGTCCTGCTTCTGGAGCAGCTTCTTGATGGCATCTTCGGGCAACTCGATGACGACCAGTTGGCCGTCGCGCTCCACCTCGATGGTAGAGGCTTTCTCCAAAATCAGCTCCATCTGGATCCGGTGGAAATCGGCTACCTTCTTGCCATTGACACTGATGATCTTGTCACCATCGCGCAAACCGAACTCTTTGGCCAAGCTGTCGGCAGCGATACCGTATTTGTTGACCTCCGCAGTGGGCAGGTATTGCTCTCCCTGGGAGGCGAGTAACCCGATGTATATGGTGATGGCGAGCACCACATTCATGAACACACCGGCCACCATGATGATGAAACGCTGCCAAGCGGGCTTGGAACGGAATTCCCAAGACTGTGGGGGCTGCTTCATCTGCTCCTTGTCCATCGACTCGTCGATCATGCCGGCGATCTTGTTGTAGCCACCCAACGGGAACCATCCGATACCGTATTCCGTGGAGTCGCTTTGCCTCCAGTCGTCAGGAGGCAAGGTGCTCAAATCGATGGGATGGTACTCCATCTCCTTCTTTCCCTTTGCGTTGCGCTTCTCTTCCACGGTGTATTTTTCGGGGGTCGGCTTGGAGAAGAACTTCCAACGGAGCTTGCCGTTGACGCGTTTCACCTTCAGCAATGAAAAACCCCAGTCAAAAAACAAATAGAATTTGTCCACCCGCACCTTAAACGCCTTTGCAGCTAAAAAATGCCCCAATTCATGCACAAAAATCAGGATGGACAGCGCCAAAAAAAACTGTAATACTTTAATGAATATAACCATAGATTATGTTAGTTTTCCGTTTTCCGTTTTCCGTTTTCCGTTCTCCGTTTTCCGTTTCTCACTCTCCCTCTCCCTTCTCAAAATTGATGTACTCCTGTGGGTTCACTGACACGCCATTGTGCCATAACTCAAAGTGCAGATGTTGACCTGTGACTTGCTCGCCTGACTCGCCGACGATGGCAATGGCTTCGCCTGCTTTCACAAAGTCTCCTTCCTTCTTCAACAGGGTCGCATTGTGTTTATAGGTAGAGAAATAGTTGTTATTATGTTGAATGCCAATAGTATAGCCAAAGTCTAATGTCCAAGAGGAATAGATGACCGTACCGTCCAAGGTGGCCTTGATCACCTGGTTCTCCGTGGAGGCGATGTCGATGCCATAATGGCCATGGGTGGGGTCGTAAGGCAAGATGACCCTGCCCGTGATGGGGGTGAAGAACTTGGCGGCTTCGGGATGCAACGTGGTTTTGATGAAAGCGTCGGTTTCGGGAAGGTTATACATGTTGTCCCGTTCGAACTCGGCGCGTAGGGCGCTGTCTTGGGCAGATCTCCTGAGGGCTATCGTGTCGATGTCGAACGTTGCCATCGGCGTGTAGATGTCATGGGTCCCCATACTGTCGTGGTCGAGCTCATAGCCTTCAATGACGAGTTTCAAGTTGTTGAAATAGACGTCTTTGCGACGAAGATCTTGCTCAATGGAATCGGCCCTGCGGTTGAGCGTGTAGAGCTCACGTTTCAGGGAGGTGTCGGTATAGCCCGGGATGTATTCCCTCAGCGGTGTGAAGGCGATGATGAGGGTGGTGATGGCGATGAGAAACACGATGGAGGCGATGGCTATGATGATGATGTTCATCAAGTTGACCCTGAAATCCACAATGGGTTCCATGGTCTCCTCATGTGACATGAGGAAAACGTATTTCCGGTTCAATTTCTTGAACGAAATCCGTTGCCACCAACGTCGCTTGCCGTCTTTTTCGCCTTTTCCTTCAGCCATCGTCATGCCATTAAATCGGCAAAATTACAAAAATATTGTTTACCTTAAATGAAAAAAGCAGGGACGCATTCGAATGCGTCCCTGCTTTTTTCATTTAAGGTAAACAATATTTTTGTAATTTTGCCGATTTAATGGCATGACG
>JAGCPJ010000055.1 GCA_017965765.1 Bacteroidales bacterium | reverse complement strand
GTTTGGGAAACTTATGACTTTGGTCGCGCCCCACGTGGGCGCGTGGATTGAAACTTAATTGCTTTCATCTGATTCATTTTTAGAAATAAGTCGCGCCCCGCGTGGGCGCGTGGATTGAAACAAACCTGAAAACACACGGTTACGACAAAGATAAGTCGCGCCCCGCATGGGCGCGTGGATTGAAACTCAATATCTTCCTCCGTTGCTCTCACCACCTCGTAGTCGCGCCCCGCGTGGGCGCGTGGATTGAAACACGTTCAGCAAGATCAGGGAAGATACCCTCATCGGTCGCGCCCCACGTGGGCGCGTGGATTGAAACCTAATACGTTTTGGCCTCAATTTGAACAATTTTGGTCGCGCCCCATGTGGGCGCGTGGATTGAAACGGGAACGGTTGCAATAGTAAGACATTCGGGAACGAGTCGTGCCTCTGGGCGCAATGATTGAGACAGAAGATTTTGGTGTGCCGTCGGCCAACCTCAATTGCCTCTTTTGGCCGCGTTATCTTGGGGTGATAATAACTGTTTTCAAAGTTACGATAAATGAAAGCAATTCACAACCATTCTAAATGTTCGCCAAAATCATCGGAATAATTCTGCTTGAGTCCTCCATGATTTCAAATGCAAAGCATTTATTTCCCAGATCTTTGAGAGAGGCTCCAATATGGTAGAGTGTGGCGTGGTCGATGATGAGGAACCGGTCATGAATAGTGGTTGAGTGTTGAAGCGTGAGTGTTGGGTATTGAGCGTTGAAACGCTGAATGTCTTGAGAACTAAGCTTTGTCCTTGGACTGGTAATAATCGTTACGTTGACTCCGATTTGTTTCTTGGCCAGTCGTTCCAGAATGCTTAGATCTACATATTGGTCAATTAGAATGATCTCACGTTGTGCTCCTTGGATGAATGATTCAAACTTGGCGTAAGCATCAAATATTTGGCCTTGAAAGAAAACGCCTTGTTTTTCCTCAAGTCGATAACGATCCATAATAGATAGCAGATACTCGATCTTTTTGTCGTTTTCCAGCTGGTGGAGGTCTGTTTCTTTAAGATGTTTTTTGATAGTGTTCAGTTCTACGAAAACTTGGGCGTTGGTCAAAAGGAACCGACGCATTGCGACAAAAGCTCTCATGATTAAAACGCTTGCATTGATGGCTGTTTTGCTTTTCAGAACTGATGCGAGCATTGCCACACCCTGTTCAGTAAAAACGTATGGAGCGCGTCGTACTCCCATTTTATCAGAATTGGAAGTCGCAAAATGCGACCTCCAATTATCGAATTCCATTTCGTTTAATTGAAAACAAAAATCGGGCGGGAACCTTTCAATATTGCGTTTCACCTGTTCATATTTAAAATTAACTACGATGCAAATATAATTATAATTATAGTAATAATTCAATATATTAACAATTTATTATTGACAACATATCAAATAACAAAATAACTATTAATGAAAGCAATTCACAACCATTCATTCTTTCGGTAAGAGTGTTGCCTAGCTGTTTTCAAAGAGCAAAGTTACGATAGTTTTAGCTCATTCCCCCTTCCTTCGCCGCTGCTCTCTATGGTCGTGAATGATGAACCACAACAAGCAGATCAAACTGATAAGGGAACCCTTGAGAAACATCTCCGTATGTTTTGAAGCAAAGATAAGAAATTGGATGCAGTTGTGATGTTCAACACACAGCCATCATTTCTTGACCTATCCGATGAATTCCATCAATAATGCGTTGCCGTTGTTCAGGGCGAGGGGTGCGGATGCCATTGGCATAATGAGAAAGTTGGCGCTGGTTGATGCCTGTCGCTCTGCTTAAAGCTGCAATGGTGGTAAAAGGCTCGCAGGCGTGAATTAAAGCTGCAGTAGAAACATAAACGTATTCTAAGATAAAGTTGCCTTTGACAAGCCATTCGGGGAGCTTTTCACCGTCAGCTAGCATCCCTTCAATGTGGAAACGAATCGTAGAAATAGTTTCTTTTTTCAGCTCGATGATGTTTTTGGCAGTCAGCACTACCGCACCAGGAACATTATCTCCAACACTGGCACAGAAATTCTTATCTGCCCATTCCACATAGATCTTGACTGTTTCTTTCTTTTCCATAGTAAATAATGATAAAATGTTATTGCAGTTCGTTTTTATTTTTTCCATCCAGCTTGTTTCCAAATGCTATTGAGAAGAAACTGACTTAGATTGTCATTTTTATGTCCGCTGACAGTTACTTTTCCTTTCTTTTTGGGGTGTTTGAATTGGCGATGGTCTCCTTTAATGGAAAAAAGGTACCAGCCATCTCTCTCAAGCAGGTTTATTACCTCAAATACCTTTTTTGTGTTCATAAATTATTGATTTTGCAAAGATAGTAAAAATAATATCAATCGCTAGAATAATTGATATTAATTTTGTCATGCAAAAATAAAATAAATTATGATTATTTCAAGTATTATTATACTATTTTTATACTCGCTTATGCGAACAAATCCTCCATGGTAAACACCCCTGTTCGACCGATGAGGAACTGGGCGGCAGCCAAGGCGCCCTGGGCGAGACCTTCCCTGCTGAAGGCTTCATGGGTCAAGGTGATACGGTCGGCACTCGACTGGGCGGTGACACTGTGGATGCCAAACACCTCGCCCTCGCGGGTGACCTCGATGGGAAGCGTGTCGGCGGGATAAGGCTCGTTGATGCTCCAATGCTGGTAACGGCTGCTCTCGGCGATGATGTCGTTGGCGAGCTTGGCCGCTGTGCCGCTGGGCTTGTCCAACTTGTGGATGTGGTGGGTCTCGGCCAACGACATGGAATAGCCATAGCGCTCCGCAAACTGGGCGAGCTGCTTGTTGATCCGAAACACCATGTTCATCCCAATGCTGAAATTGGGGGCATAGAAGAGACTCTGCTGCTCTTCAAGGCAACGTTGCTTCACTTCCTCGAGACGATGGTACCAGGCCGTGGTGCCAACCACGATGGGAAGGTGCAGGTCAAAACAACGGTTGATGTTGTCGAAAGCCTGGTCGGGCTGGCTGAATTCGATGGCGATGTCGGCCTTTTTCAGCAACTCAAGGCGGTCGCTCCATTCTTGCTCGTTGTCAATGGTGACCACAATCTCATGACCTTGGGCAAGGGCGGCTTTCTCCACCTCATGGCCCATCTTTCCGTATCCTAATAATGCAATTTTCATGTTAAAAGTTCAATGTTAGGGCAAGACCGGTCTGGCGACCTCCAGCATAGCAAAGTCCTGGGACTTCAGGCAGGCTGAAGACAGGGTCGATGTTCAGACTCAGGTCGTCACTGACGTCGTATGAATAAAGATGCCCGTCCACGACGGCATCCACGATGTTGAGTCCGTACCATGCGACCAGGATGATGCTCCATAGCTCGAAGTCGCGGCGATAGGCGTCTTTGTAGGACTGCAGCTGGTTGGCTTGGTAGTATTCGGTGAGCTGGATGGCCGCGTCACTCGAGGCTTCCCCGGGATTGAGGTTTCCAGTCTTGATCTTGTAAGCAGTGAGGAAGAGCTTGTAGTCGGACCAGTTGCTGTAGGCCATGTAGCCGATGCCGCCGATGCCGGCATAGACGATGGGCACTTTCCACCATTTCTTGTTATAGACCTGTCCAAGTCCCGGAAGGCAGGCGGAGAGGATGCCGGCTTTCTTGGGGCTATGGGGTTTCGGCGCCTGTGCCCTTGCCGGGAAGGCGGGGAGGAGCATGGCGAGGACCAGCAAGAGGATGAGTGGATGTGAACCTCGTCGTGTCATTGCCGATGGTTGAAGAGGCTGATGATACGGTCGAACTCTGCTTCGTCCTTGAAGTCGATGACCACGCTGCCGTGGCCCTTGAGGTTACGCTTGACCTGGACCTTGGTGTTCAGGGCTTGCGACAAGGTCTTGATCTGCGCCTTGAAATGCTCGGGAAGGTAGTTGGTCTGCTTCCGCTGCTCTTTGGCATTGCCTTGGGTGGTGGCGTTCTTGGCGTTGTTGGCCAGCTCTTCGGTCTGACGGACGTTCAGTTCGTCTTCAATGATTTGCTGGAGCAGTTTCAGTTGGGCTTCTTTGTTGTCGATGTTGATCAATGCCCTGGCGTGGGCCATGGAGATATGTCCGTCGCGCAAGGCGATTTGGATCTCGGCAGGAAGTTTCAGCAGCCTCAGGAAGTTGGCGATGGCAGGACGACTCTTGCCCAGTTTCTCGCTGAGTTGTTCCTGGGTGAGGTTGCATTCGTCGATAAGCCGTTGGTAGGAGATGGCCACCTCGATGGCATTGAGATTCTCGCGGTGGATGTTCTCGATGAGGGCGAGTTCCAGCATCTGTTCATCGTTGGCGATGCGGATGAAGACGGGAATCGTGGTCAGTCCTGCGAGTTTGGAGGCGCGGAGACGGCGTTCACCGGAGATGAGCTGGTAACGGTTATAGCCGAGCTTGCGCACCGTCACAGGTTGGATGACGCCTTGTTCCTTGATGGATTGTGCCAGCTCACGGAGTGCTTCTTCATCAAAGTCCGTCCTAGGCTGGAAGGGGTTGGTCTCGATCAAGTTGATGTCGATCTCTGCCACGGCGCCAGCCACGTAGTCGCCGCTGATGTCTTTGCTGGTGATGTCGGTTTCAGGGCTTTGCAGGATGGCTTCCAATCCACGTCCCAATACCCTGTTTTTCTTGTTGTTATCTGGCATATTCTCTTTTATTTCTTATCGTTTTTCTCCAAAATCTCCCTGGCGAGGTTGAGGTAGTTGATGGCTCCGACGGAAGCGGCATCGTGCATGATGATGGTCTTGCCGAAGCTGGGGGCCTCGCCTAATCGGGTGTTGCGGTTGATGATGGTGTCGAACACCATATCCTGGAAGTGCATCTTGACTTCTTCTACCACCTGCTTGGAGAGTCGCAGGCGAGTGTCGAACATGGTGAGCAGGATGCCTTCGATGTCCAGTTTAGGGTTCAGACGGGTCTGGACGATCTTGATGGTGTTGAGCAGCTTACCCAAACCCTCCAAGGCGAAATACTCGCATTGTACGGGGATGATGACGGAGTCGGAGGCGGTGAGGGCGTTCACGGTGACCAGTCCCAGGGATGGGGAGCAGTCGATGATGATGAATTCGTATTCTCCTTTGACGGGTTCCAAGGTCTTGCGCATCATCTGTTCTCTCTCCGGTATGTTGATCATCTCGATCTCCGCACCGACCAGGTCGATGTGGGCGGGCAACAGATAGAGGTTGGGGGTCTCTGTCTCGACGATGACTTTATGAGGGTCGGTGCCGTCGATGATGCATTCGTAAACGCTGGTGCCGATCTCTTTGGGGTTGAAGCCTACGCCTGAGGTGGCGTTGGCTTGGGGATCGGCGTCAATGAGGAGGGTTTTATGGTCGAGGACAGCCAAACTGGCTGCCAAGTTGATGGCGGTCGTGGTTTTGCCCACGCCGCCTTTTTGATTTGCTATGGCTATGATTTTTCCCATGGAAATGGCTTTGTTTAATGGTTAGCAAAAGTACGTGTTTTGCCTGTCTTCGGGGGACTTGTCAAAGTGAAAGTTATCAACAACGCCGCCTTTTGTTGATAAATAAAAAAGGCCGCATTTTCGTGCGGCCTCCGTGCTTTTCTTGACGCGTGAATCAGAGGTTCTTGTCCAAGTCGTCAAACCATTTGTCAAGGCCATCTTCGCCGTTGTTGACGGATTCCTCGTTGTAGTCCTCAGGATACTCGCCGGTCTCAATGAAGTTGATGGCATCGCCCAAAGCCTTTGAAATCTTCTCGAAGTCTTCCTTGTAAAGGAAAATCTTGTGCTTTTCGTAGAAGAAACGGTTCTGGTCGTTGTCGAAACGGCGCTTGCTCTCCGTTATGGTGAGGTATTTCTCATCGTTTTTGGTGGTCTTCACATCGAAGAAATAGGTTCTCTTCCCCGCTCTAACTGCTTTGGAGAACAAATCCTCCTTTTCATTCATCATTTCATTTTCTTCCATCATGTCATATTATTTTAAGAACGCACAAAAGTAAAACTATTTTTGTGATGGCGGACGCATATTTTGAAAAAAATCCACAGCTTTTTGTTATCTTTGCATCAACGAACATTTTATTACCATGGAATTGAATTTGAAGCGCCCCCTGGCCTTTTTCGATTTGGAGACCACGGGACTGAATATCGCACACGACCGCATCGTGGAGATCGCCATCTTGAAGATCGAAGCTAGCGGCAAGTCTGAAAACTATCATGCCTTGTTGAACCCAGAGATCCCTATCTCCGCGGAATCGGCCTCAGTGCATGGCTACACCAATGAGATGGTGGCCGATAAACCCACATTCAAGGAAAAAGCTAAGGAGATCGCGGATTTCATCGGGAATGCGGACCTGGCAGGATACAACATCTTGAAGTTCGACCTTCCCCTGCTGATGGAGGAGTTCCTGCGTGTTGACTGTGACTTCAGCCTCGAAGGTCGTGATTTCATCGATGTGATGAATATCTTTATGAAGATGGAACCGCGTACCTTGAAGGGGGCCTATCGTTTCTTCTGCCATGCAGAGCTGGAAGGTGCCCATGGAGCTTTTGCCGACACGGAGGCTACATACGAGGTGCTGAAAGCCATGCTGGATCGCTATGACGGCGTGCCTTACGAGGACGCCAAAGGGAATAAAACGCAAGGACCGGTCAACGACGTGCCGGAACTGGCGCAATTCTCTTCCCATCACCGCAATGCCGATCTTTGTGGACAGATCATTTACGATGACCAAGGGAAAGAGGTCTTCCAGTTCGGGAAACACAAAGGAAAACGCGTCGAGGATGTGTTCCGTAGCATCGACAGGAATTATTACGACTGGATGATGAACAGTGACTTCCCGCTTTACACCAAGAAACTCATCACCAAGATCAAACTGGAGATGGGGGGTAAAAAAACACAGATTTAACCGCCATGAAGATTATCTGCATCGGACGTAACTACCTGGCACATATCGCCGAACTGGACCACGACTTGCCTTCGGAACCGCTGTTTTTCATGAAACCAGCTTCGGCGCTGCTGCTCCCACACAACCCGTTTTTCTATCCTGACTTCTCCAAGGAAATCCATTATGAAACGGAACTTGTGCTCCGTATCTGTAAGCCTGGACGGTCCATTGAGGAACGCTTCGCTCCCAACTACTATGACGCTATCACCGTGGGTATCGACTTCACGGCACGCGATCTGCAACGAAAGTGTATTGAGAAAGGTCATCCTTGGGAGATCGCCAAGGCGTTCGATAGCTCGGCTCCCATCGGGGAATTCAGAAAGATAAACGCCTTGAAAAATCCTGAAGCCATCCGTTTCGGGATGAAACTCAACGACCAGTGGGTGCAACAAGGCGTCAGCACGGACATGATCTTCAACTTCAATCGTATCGTTTCCTATGTGTCGCACTTCGTCACATTAAAAGAGGGCGATTACATCTTCACCGGTACACCACAAGGGGTGGGTGAAGTGCATGTCGGCGATAAACTGGAACTGTTCCTGGAAGATGAATCTGTATTTTGGTTTAGAGTAAAATAATCCATATATCTATGAAAAAACTTTTTATTGCTATTTGCTTACTATCTGTAAGTCAATTATTTGCGCAGCCTTTATGGATGCGCTACAATGTAATCTCCCCTCAAGGAGACCGGATTGCCTTTTGTTATAAAGGTGATCTTTATGTGGTGAATGCCCAAGGAGGCAAAGCCACACAGTTGACCACCAACGCCTCCTACGAGACGTCGCCGATATGGTCGCCCGACGGTAAGACCTTGGCGTTTGCGTCCGATAGGAATGGTAACCTCGACATCTATACGGTCTCTTCGGCAGGGGGTGTCGCAAAGCGCGTCACCACCAACTCTGCCACGGAACTGCCGTTGGCTTTTTCTCCCGATGGCAAGGAGATCTACTTCTCTGCCCAGATCCAGAAGACGGCCAAGAATGTCCAGTTTGCTGCGGCTTGGATCACGGAGCTGTACAAGGTCAGCATAGAAGGTGGCCGTCCTGAGCAGGTGTTGCAAGTGCCGGTTTGCAGCATGTCGTTCGACAAGGACGGGAAGTCGTTTCTTTACTATGACCGCAAAGGTAGCGAGAATATCTGGCGCAAGCATCATGTGTCGTCAGTGGCTCGCGATGTGGTCTATTACAATGCTAAGAAACAGACGCATTCCATCTTGACTACCAACGTTGGGGAGGATAGGGATCCTAGGTATCTTCCTGGTTATAAAGATGTTGTATTCCTGAGTGAGCGCAACAACGGCAATTTCAATGTCTATAAAGCCGCGGTCAACAACATGGAACAAGTGGAGCAGGTTACCCATTTTGAGACCCATCCGGTGCGTTTCCTGAGTGTGTCCAATGATGGCCTGCTGTGCTATGGCTACATGGGCGAGATCTATACCCAGCGGGTCGGACAGACGCCTCGCAAGGTCAACATTGAACTTGTGAATGACCAGGCCGTCGAGCAGTTGGAGAAAAGGGATTTCAAGGGCGCTGGCGATTTCGATGTCAGTAGGGATGGAAAACTGATTGCCTTCTGTTCGCGCGGCGAGGTCTTCGTCACAGGTACGGATGAATACGCCACCACCAAACAGGTTACGCATACCGTCCAACCGGAAAGGAGTCCTTCCTTCTCCAAGGATGGACGTTCACTGGTCTATGCCTCCGAGCGTGAAGGCTATTGGAACCTGTATCAAGCCAGCATCTCGAGGAAGGAGGATTTCAACTTCGCCTACGCCACGCTGATAGATGAACAGCCGCTGTTCGACAACGACGGGGTGGAACGTATCGCACCGTCTTTTTCACCCGACGGTAAGGAAATTGCATTCATCGAGAATCGTAACATACTAAAAGTGTATAACATCGCCTCCAAGGAAGTGCGGCAGATTACGGATGGCCGCCAGTGCTATGACACGGATGATTATGGCTTTTCCTACGAATGGTCGCCTGACGGACAATGGTTCGTCCTGAGTCTGATCACCCACATGCGTGACCCCTACTCGGATATCGGTATCGTCAAGGCGGATGGCTCGATGAAGATCTACAACATCACGGAGAGTGCCTATATCGATGGTGACCCGCATTGGGTGATGGAAGGCAATGCCATCATCTATCGCTCAAACCGTTACGGCATGCGCTCCCATGCTTCCTGGGGTAGCCAAAACGACGTGTTCATCGCCTTCATGAATCAAGATGCCTATGATAAGTTCCGGCTAAACAAGGAGGAGTATGCCTTGTTGAAAGAGGTGGAGAAAGGCGCCAAGGACAAACCGAAAGAGGCAACGAAAGAGGATGAGGGCAAGGACAAGAAAAAAGGCAAGAAGGATAAAGACAAGGATAAAGAGGAGAAAAAGGACGAGAAGGCGGCTGAACCTAAGCTGACGGAAGTCGATTTGGATCATCTTCAGGACTGGGTGATGCGGCTTACCCCCATGTCGTCGAGCCTTAGCGGCATGGCCTTGTCCAAGGAAGGCGACAAACTTTATTTCATGTCGTCATTCGAGAAGGGCTATGACCTTTGGGAGATGGATGTCCGTGAACGTTCCATGAAGATCCTCAAGAAGATGGGCCAAGGCGGCGCCCAGCTGCGGATGGACCAGAAAGGTGAGAACCTGTTCCTGCTCTCGGGCGGCAACCTGCAGAAAGTTGAGACAAAAGGTGGGAAGTCGTCTTCCATCAAATATGACGCCACCATGAACCTGGACTATTCCGAGGAACGTGAATACATGTTCAACCATGTGTTCCTGCAAATAGAGAAGCGCTTCTTCATGAAAGATCATCACGGGGTGGACCTGGAGCTCATGAAGGAGGCCTATCGTCCATTCCTGACCCATATCAACAACAACTATGACTTCTCCGAGATGCTGAGTGAGATCCTGGGTGAGTTGAACGTGTCGCATACCGGCTCGGGATACCGTCCCTCAGGGAGAGGTGATGCCACGGCGGAATTCGGTGTGTTGCTGGACCTCGGCTACAAAGGCGACGGCTTGAAGATCGAGGAAGTGGTGGAAGGCGGTCCTTTCGACAAAAAGAATTCCAAGGTCGTAGCCGGTTGCGTCATTGAAAAGATCGACGGCGTGCCCATCGAGGCGGGCATGGACTACTACCCGCTGTTGAACAACAAGGCGGGAAAACAAGTCCTGGTGGAGGTGAGCAAAGGCGGCGACCGTTGGACGGAAATCGTGAAGCCGATCAGCCACGGCGCGATGAACAACTTGCTGTACGACCGTTGGGTGAAGCATAATGAAGCCACGGTGGAGAAACTCTCCAACGGCCGACTGGGCTATGTCCATATCAGGAGCATGGGTGACGCCAGCTACCGCGACGTGTATTCTCAGATCCTGGGCAAATACAACCTCTGCGACGGAGTGGTCATCGACACGCGTTTCAACGGCGGTGGCCGTCTCCATGAGGATATCGAAATCCTCTTTAGTGGTGAAAAGTATCTTGAGCAGGTCATCAACGACAGCGTGGCATGCGTGATGCCTTCACGCAGGTACAACAAGCCTTCGGTGATGATTATCGGCGAGGCCAACTACAGCAATGCCCACGGGACCCCTTGGGTGTATAAGCACAAGAAGATGGGCGAGCTGGTGGGTATGCCCGTGCCGGGAACCATGTCCAGTGTGACTTGGGAAACGCTCCAAGACCCCTCCCTGTATTTCGGTCTTCCGGTGGTGGGTTATCGCACAGAGCAGGGTAACTGGCTGGAGAACAGCCAGTTGGAGCCTGATGTGAAAGTTCGTAACACGCCCGAGAAGATGGCTGCCGGTGTTGATGAGCAGCTGGAGGTAGCAGTGAGAGAACTTCAGAAGGAACTCAAGGCCTTCCATTATTGGGGCAAATGAGTTCACCATAACGTGCCGCCAGTCTGCGTGCCGAAATAGAAATAGGTTTGTGCGGGTCGGTCTAGCACCTTGAAATAAGGGGAGCGTCCCTTGCAGATGAGGTCGTGTGCGAAATGGTTCTGCAGACGGTCCCTTACCTTCTCGCTATTGGTGCCTATCTTGAAAGGTCCTAGCCCAACGTATGCGATGCCAGCCCTATAGGCGTCGGGGTCATCTCCGTTTTCGTTGATGGTATAGGTCTCCCGTCCTCCCACGTCGGCATCGGCGTAAGTGCGTCGGTCCTCCTTGTCGAGTCCCGGGTCGCCAGTGAAGAAATTGACTCCTGCGTACAAGGGACCCAAGCGTAGCCTGACTGCGGCACTTCTGTACCGGTCGCCGCCATCGGCGTTGGGAATGCCGATCAGGTATTTCCCGATGTTGAACATGTAGTCGTTCTCATAGGTGGCGCTACAGAAGTAATAGCCTAAGGTGATGGCATTGGTGGTCTGCTGGTTTTTGCCTTGGAAGAAAGTGGTTCCGGAATAGTCAATGCATCCGGCGATGCACCATTCACCACCGACCCTGAATTCCCATCCTCGGTAGCTGTTGTCGTAGAAGCGATGGTAATAGGAGAGCCCCAGATGGGTGCGGTAGCTGATGTCGTATTTCTTTGGGATGCCTATCGAGACGTCCAAGCCGAATCCGATCTGTTGGGTGGAGAGATGCAAATCGATGTGGAAGGCAATAAAATAGGTGTATTTCTGAAGCTCATAGCCGACATCGGTGCAGCTGAGGAACAGATACAACATGGCGAATTCAATGAAAGTGTTGCCATCGGGATCGGTGTAGGTCAGCGGGTTGTTCAGACAATAGGCGTAACGGTTCAGGTTTTGTGAAAAATCGGGAAGTTGGATGTGATTGTCGGGGCTGAGCATGGAGGAAGTCACGGGGTCGTACAAACGTCCGTTCATGTTGATCAGGTGAACGCCTTGCAGATGCTCGTGCCCAGTGAAGCCACGGTCAAACATCAGCTTCTCATGGCTGTTGACATTGCCCCAGGCGTCGAATTGGCATTCCTGTTCAATCATGCCCTTGCTGTCAGAGATGGTGGTCCAACTGCCTAGGTGGTCTTTGTGGACATAGTGGATTTTGGTGTCGCCATCGGTGCGTTCCGCCACGGCGAAGACACCTGCAGGGCCTGAGATAAAGGTTCTGATGATACGGCTACCGTCTTCGTTGTCGATGAATTCACATGGGTTGATGTAGGTCTTGCTGCGGGTCGTGCCGTCCGTCGTCTCTGTCATCTTACGACGTTGGTGGTCGTAGCCGTAGTCGAAACGGACCCAATTCGTCCCCTCATCAATGGTGGCGACTTTGTCGAAGGAGGTGTAACTGATGTCCATGCGTTCCGAGGGGAAGGTGTTGTCCTCACAGATCGCGGACTTGATGGCATGGGGCTTGGGACCGGTATAGTCTGCCATGGTGAAAACGATGCCATCGGGTCTGGTCTTTTCGGTCATCCTACCTAGCGCGTCATAGCTGAAGGTGCTGACCCCATGATCGTCGGTGACACTGGTAAGCCTGTTGAGTGCATCGTACCCAAACACTTCCGTGACGTTGTGCCTTACGTCTGTCCTTCGGGTCATGTTGGAGAACTCGTCGTAGGCATACTCGTAGTGTTGGATGGCTGTTCCATTTCTTGTGGTGAGGATGGAGGTGAGTCGCTGGGTGTTGGGGTCATAGCCGTAGCGTGTGACATAGCCGTTGCCTGTGACAAATCGCTCGGGCTGTCCAGCGGGTGTGTTCTCCAAGGCTTTCCATAATAGTCCGGTTTCCGGGTTGGAGATGTGCTGGAGTTGCCCTTCGGAGGTGTATTGGTAATTGACGTTATAGCCAGAGGGATAGGTGATGGAGGCGATTCTGGATGCTTTGTCGTAAGCGTATCTTGTCTTATAGGTATCGCCCTGATAGCGTTCAGACAGTTGTTTCAAGCGACAGAAATCATCGTATTCGTATTGGATGACTTGATTGCCGGAGAGGATGCTTTTCAACAGGCCTTTTTCTCCTTTTTTTTCACCATAGACCCATTCCGTCACCTCTTTTTGTTGTCCTTGTCGGGGTGTCTCGATGCGCTTGACCATGTTTCCCAGAGGGTCGTAGAAGAAATCGGTTTTGTCCATCTTGGGGGATTGCTGGCTGACCAGTTCTCCGAAGGCATTGTATTCGTATGTCGTGAGCCCGTAGTTGGGGTCGCTTAGCGAGATGCGGTTGCCCAGTGCGTCATAGCGCATCTCGATTCTGGTCTCTTCGTGTCCATCCAATTGGGTCCAATGGGGCTTCCCGTCGGGATAATAGCCATAGACAATGCTGTTGCCATCCGCATCGATGCTTTGGGCGGTCCACCCCATGGCGTTCACAATCTTTGTTTGGGTTTGAATTTCTCCGGTCGATGAATGGTAGCGGGTACTTCTCAGGTTCCCGTCGTAGCTGATCGTCTCGTAGGAGCCGTCAGCATGGGTGATGCTACTGATCCTATTGTGGCTGTCGTAGGTGTATTGAGTGCCTGCCGGAGTTTTGTCTGGCTGGTGCGGGATCGTCGTTTTTATGACCTTTCCGTGGTTGTCATAGACATAATCGATAAACACGGCTTCACCATTGAGGTCATAGCTTATTTCTTGAAGCAGATCGCCCGTTTTCGCATAACGCTGTTCTTTGGTGGCTTGTCCTGTCTTCTTCTCCCAGCTGGCGTGGGATGCTCCTCTCCAGCGGAGGGCTTTGCATGCTACGGTGTTGTCGGGGTAATAGGTCATGCATACGGTGCCAAGGGGGTCTTGTGTAAAGCGGGTGGTCAGACCGTTGCAGTCGGTGACGGAAGTGCAGTAGTTGTAAAGGGAATCGTAGTGATAAACCGTTTCTTGATTCATCGCGTTGACGTGTCGGGTGAGGAGTCTCCTTCCGTAGGCGGTGCCATAGTCATAAGTTTCCGTTCTCGAAGTTAGGTTGTCGTTCGGGGCGCTGATGGTTTGGGTCTTGATGTTGCCCACAGGGTCGTATTGGTATTCGGTCTTGAGGGCCAGTCGGTCTTCGGGATGGGAACCATCATTGGGGAGGTCGATGATGCTGAGGACCTTATAGGGGTGATTGGCATCATACGTAAAGGTTTTGTGGTGACAGATGTCAACGTCACATCCCGCTTGGTATTGTCGGCTCGTTGAGGTCGCCATTCTGTTGACCAACCACGAATTACTATTGTTGGGAAGATAGGTTACGGTGGTGATTTCCTGGAATTCGCAACTGCTTGCCAATTGGTTGTTCGGGTTGCTGGTCGTGCCTACAATAGTGCTGGCAATGCCGAGACAGTCGTTGTAAAGGTAGAGGCTGGAACAGTTGTTCTGCACGCTGGTCTCTTGGATTTTCTTTTGAAGCAACACCCCGGGCGCATCCACATCGTATTCCTCTACGGTTTTGTTGAAGGTAGGGATGAACACCTTGTTGTTTTTTTGATGCAAGTAAAGCAGGTTGGTGTAGGTTGACCTTGCCAGAAGGACTTCGTTCTTGTCGAAAAGGGATTCCTCTGTCATCATGATATGAAAGACGTTGTCCATGGGCACGGTTTCGTATCGTCGGACGGTCCGTTGTTCCAAGGAGTTGTCGCAGTAGTCTTCCTGGCAGGTATAGCTGAAGCCGAGGAAGCCTTTGCCTTGCCGGTGCAACATGGCGCCACCGTAATGGCATTGCGTTGTGACGGGTTTGCCTTTGACATTATAGGTGGTGATGCTTTTCAGGGCCCTGACGGGGATGGGGGTGCAATAGATTTTGTTGATGTAGTCCCAGTTGTCCTGAAGCAGCTGGTAGAAGTCATCCTCAGAGCTTCTGTCGGGGTTGGGCATCAACACGTCATAGTGGAGTTCCGTGATGCGCCCCATGCCGTCGGTGATGGACTGGATCTCTTGCCGTCGGGTGATGGGCACGATTCGCGACAGGGTGTTCCCACCGAGATAGGCCATGTTTTCTTGGCCCAGGAAGTTGCCGATGGCGGCGCTCATGTTGTCGTAGAGGTGAAAGACATCTGCACTCATTTTTTGGCTATAGGCGAATGGGGAGGTGTAACTCTCGGGACGCAAGGGTCCGTAAAACACGTAAAACTGTTTGTCTTCAAACAATGCCAGGTCGGAGCATCCGTTGCCATCGAGATCGGCGACTTTGAGATAGTGGCTGGTATGGTTCGGTGCATCAAGTGAGAAGTGATAGTTTCCAGGCGAGCTGTAAGGGAAAGTCTCCGGCAAAGGGAAGGAGAGGCCGTTGAATCCTGTTTTATCGGATAGCGCGATGCTCCAAGGATGGTTGTCCTTGGGTGCATAGAACAAGGCATCGATCATCCCATCTCCATTGTAATCGCCAGGGAAACAATCTTCCCAGTGGTAAGGTTTACCCGTGTATAGTGCTTCGTATCGACAACCGCCTTTTTCTTTTTGCAGACGGGTAAGGCAGGTCTTCCCTTGCTCCTGATAGAGGATCTCGGTGATGCCGTCTCCGTTGAAATCGGAAGGGTAGCAGTGGCTTGAGGACAGATGCTCGGGGAAGACCTGATGCTTGAAGTCGTTGGCTTGTTCGTCGAAAGTGATGTATAGGGAGCATTCCAGGTAGCTGCTGTTTTCTCCGGTGGATTGGATGATGACGGAGCATTTGCCTTCACCGAGAAAGTCGCCGATGAGATGGGTTTCGGTCATGTTGTTGGGGACTCTGCAGTCTAAGGCATGATAGTGGTGGAATCCAACGGTGCCATGTTCGACCCTGCTGAGGTAGAAATCGGTTTCCAAAACGTCTGGGAGCGGATAGTGGTCCCGGTTCCGGTTGGAGAACATAATGTCGTCCAACCCGTCCCCGTCGAAATCCGCCGTGTAGATCCAGCTGATGTCATCTTTCAAATGAAAAGAGGTGAGGTAGTCGAATTGCAGTTTGCCCTTGCATCCCTTGTTGATAAAGACATCTGCGACAGCATATTGCCCTGCACTGTTAGGTTTGGTGGCAATGACATCGGTATGTCCGTCCCCGTTGAAGTCGCCTGTGAATTTCACGGCATTGTTGAAAGCGTTTTCAATGCCGTTGGTGACGACGGGGATCTGAACGTCGGAGGTCCCGTGGATGGGGTAGTTGTTGTCGCCCCATCGGATCGTCGTGGGGTTGAGGTGCTCCTCTCCAGCCTTGAAAT
This sequence comes from Bacteroidales bacterium, assembly GCA_017965765.1. Taxonomy (GTDB): domain Bacteria; phylum Bacteroidota; class Bacteroidia; order Bacteroidales; family F082; genus Limimorpha. The sequence continues at coordinate 7,981 of JAGCPJ010000055.1, read as the reverse complement.
GGATTTTGGTCAGCAGGTGGTAAGGATAGCCTGCTTTGGGGTCTGGCTGTTGGTATTCCAAGCGATAGTGGAACATCTCCTCTTTGCCGTTCATCACGGTAATCTTTTTGAGGAGGTCGCTCTTGCGACAGACGGTGTTGCCGATGCAGGAAATCTCGATGTCGTCACGTTTGTCATAATGAAAGGTGATGGTGAACGCCGGGTCGATACCTAGCTTGGGGTTTGCAGAATAGGTGATACTGGTGAGCAGGTAGGTGTCGTTTGTATTGAGGTAATGGTACTCCATGGTATTCCCGTAACTGTCCTCGACTTTGCTTAACAGCCAGATGTTCACATGCCCTTGCTTGTCCATCAAGGCTTTGGAATCGCTGCTGTTGCCATAATACAGTAGCTTTCCGTCTGAGGTCCATACCTTGAAATAGGCGGTGCCGTTGATCCCTGATTCGTCGTAGGAAACGATTTTGTTTTGTTGGTCTTGCTCGGTGCGGTAGGAGGCGCCATGAGCACCATATCCTTTGTTGCTGACGTTCATTAGTCTCATGCCGTCGAGGCAAAAACGGTCATGGGTATAATCCACGGTGCTGATAAAACCGTCGTGATATCGTGTCGCTCCGGTTCTGGTGATGGAGGAGATGCCTACGAGGTCCCAGGCCCAACCCATCAATCCGTTTCGGCCTTGGTTGTTGTAACAAAGGCTCAGCTGGGGTTTGATGCCTCCCAAGCCATCGGGTAATTGGATGGGAATGTTGTAGATGGCAGATCCTAGCAGTCCGACATCAATATCGCCACCGATGGCCCCTACGACGCCGTTGTCGTTGGGGGATGGACCTCCGGTGATGCCGCTTGGTGGGGGAAACACACCATAAGGATCGATGGCGAGGACCACTTCGCAGCCATTTTTGGGTTCGGCCAAGAATCCAGGAGCCAAAGTGATGTGGTTGTTCGCTACATAGTAATGGTTGCGGTCACCTGTGAGCGTTGTGGCGAGGTTGTAGCTTTGCTCCGCTTGCGCTGTCATGCAAAGCAGTGCCCACAGGACTGCGGGTATCAGGCGTTTCATATCCTACCTCCTTGTTTCCTCAGTTTTTGATGACTTTCCAGGTCTCTGCCCCTTCTTTGCTCTGGACTTCCAGGAGATAGATGCCGTTGGGCTTATGGGACAGGTCGAATTCATGGGAATTGCCGGCGATATCGTGTTCTTCGATGACGGTCCCCGTGGAGGTCAGCAGGAGGAGGTGCAGCTTCTCTTGAGGTGCGGTTTCCTTCAGCGCAAGGGTGAATTTGCCATGGGTCGGGTTGGGGAACAGTTCATAGATCGGGTCGTTAAGGACAACGTTTTCCTGTCCCGGCTTGCTGATGCGTTTGAAAGTGACGCTGCGTGAGATGCGGTTCCCGTTTTCATCGTAGGTAAACAAGATGTTTTTGTCTTGGCTGTTGGCGCTGAGCTCGTCGATTTCGTCTTGCAATAACAAGATGTAGCGGGTCATTTCCTCGATTTTTTCCAGCAGGATGCACTGCATTTCGTTGAGGTCATAGCCATGGCCAGTCACTTCTGCTTCGGAGGGCACGCCGGGGAGGTGCTTGTGGTCCTTCAGGTACGTCTTCAGCTGATGGAGGTCCATGAGTTCATGGCTTTCAGTAAAGACATGGTCGGGCCATTGGTTCACTTCTTTGATATATACTTTGGTGGAGATGATGCCGCCATTGACGGCCAGGGTGTAGTTGTCAACGGTTTTTTCAGTGCCGATGCCGATCTTTCCGTCGGTGTCGATGATCACGGCGTTTCTCCAGTTGGTGATCTCGGAGTCACGGGGGCTTTGATACACGGCGCTTCGGATGGACAAAGCCTCTTTGTTGAAGTCGATGGCGTAGGAGGAAGTCTCGCTATCGCGAATCTCTCCTTTGGGTGTGCGTTGGGCATTGAAATAAATGGCGGGCTTTTCGCTGGTGTAAAGACGGATCATGGACTCTTTGGGGTTGCCAAAGTTGTAGCTGATTCCTTGGAAACCCATGTTGCCGGCACCGGCGTTGAGTGTCATGTTCAAGTTGTTGTCCACGCTGATTTGATGGTCGCTGTCAAACAGTTGGATAAAGGCCTTTCGCGTTTTTTTGTTTTCCGGCTCCAAAAACAGTCCCGCGTCTTCGTTGCTGTCGGCTTTGATGTGCAGTTTGGTTTGAGGGTTGGTGACCTTGCCTAACCCCACCTTTCCAGTGAAGTTGTTGTTCGTCGCCATGGTGATGAGCAGGGTGGGTTTGTTGCTGTTCACGCCGAAAGCGATGCTGTTGGGGGTGCTGTTGGTCAGCGGATAGTTTTCAGTGGTGCCTGCCCCGAAGACGAAGGCGTTTTGTGCGGTGGCTTTCACATGGGAACCGAAGGCGAAGCTTCCAATGCCTGAAGCCGTGGCGTTGTTGCCAATGGCTACCGTGGTGGACTTGGTGGCGGTGCTTCCATAGCCGAAGGCGAAGCTGTTGCTTCCCGAGGCAGTGGTGTTGTAGCCGCCTGCAAGGGCGTTGTTGCCCGAAGCGGTGGTGTTTTTCCCGATGGCGGAGGCGTTGTCGCCTGTCGCAACACTCCCGCTGCACTGCACACAGTCGTTGTTTTGGGCGTTGGCTTGGATGAATAGGAAGGACAAAAGGAGACCTAATAGGCTGTTGATATGTAGTGAATTTTTCATAAGTTATTGATCTTTAATGTATTACGATTATTTGCACGTTTTTTTTTTAGGTGTAGGTCGGGCTTGAGGCCAGTCCTCTCCTGTTACGGTGAGGACTGGCTAAGCCTTTTTATGGAAGGATAAATAGCGTTTTACTTTTTGATGAACTTCTCGGTGAGAAGTGTCTTCTCAGCAGTGTAGATGCGGTAGTAATAGAGGCCTTGCTTCAGACTTGTGACGTCGAGTTGGAGCAGGGGGCGGCAATCATTCCCGACGTTGATGATCCTGTCCGTCAACACCAATCCTCTGGTGTCTATGACTTGACATCGGACCTGGGGCACGTCAAGGTATAGCGGGATGTTCAATACGGAGTAGGTCGGGTTGGGGTAGGCATTCGTCGCAGTTTCGGTTTGCTGTGAAGTGGCAAGCGGCAGGGTGGTGAAGTCGCTTTTATTGAGTTTGGTGATGATGGGAACGCCATAGAACTCAAGGGCGGTGTACGGAGAGTAGTGGTTGACCACGATGCACCCGTCGTCGGCAGTAGGCAAGATGATGGCGGAACGATAATTCATGCAATCGTCAAAGAGATAGTGTCCGATGATTTCCAGCTTGTCGTTGAACATGAAGACCCCTCCGATTCCAGGATAGAGTGGGATGGTATGGTAATCGTAGCAATAGTAGATGACACTGTCGTTGACGGTGGCCATGTTGCGGTGTTGGGCGGTATAATAGATGGTGTCGGGGGTGTCGGTCAGATGGATGTAGTCCAAAAACTCCCCTTGGGTGTTGATGCGCGATAGCCTCAAGTCGTTGTGTTCGTAGTCGCCTCGGCTGCTGAAGAACAGGGCTTCTTCCTCGTTGTACCAGTGATCGGTATAGGCATCGTCGTAGAGCACTTGGTCGCTGCGCAGTTCGCGATCCCTGACAATCGGGTGTTCCTCGATGTAGTTGAAGGCGGAGTCGAAGGTGATGAACGACATGACCCCACCACTGGCGAGGGCCAAGCACAGCAAGGTCTCGTTGTCTTTATACCACATCTGTCGCAGATGGAAGTTGAAGAGATAATAGATGGGATCGGGATAGTCTTCGATGAGGTAGCGATGGCTGATCAGGTTGCCGTTATTGTCGAACTTGTAGAAGACGCCATGGTCGGTGGTGGTGTAGGCGTTGTAGCGTTGTTGCACGGTGGTGGCGACGATGACGTTGCCGTGACTGTCCACTGTCGCTCGACAAGTGCCAAAGGAAAGGGCTTCCACTTCCTTCTCGATTATCTTTTCTTTAAGGATGTTCAGCTGTTTGTCTAAGATGAGCACCATGAGGTAGTCGTCGAGGCTGTCGGAAAGGTTGCCTGCGACGAAGAGGTTGTGGTTGGGCAGCTCTACGATGCAGGTGGCTTGTGAGAAGCATCCGGTTTTGTGGTATTTGTTTTCCGTATGGTCGCCGTTGGCTTCGACCCGCATGAATACTGCTTCGGGGTGTTCCCGGTCGGGACCTTCTCTTCCCACGAGGAATACGACGCCTTCTTCGTCGATGATTCCGTCGCAGAAGTGGATGCTTCCCGACGGATGATCACCGACATAACGGATACTCCATTCCTGTGCATAGCCAGGAAGTACCGACAAAAAGATCGCGATGGTCAACAGCAGTTTCTTCATCACAGCAGGTCTTCAACTTCTCCGAATTCGTCGGTGCGAACTTTCATTTGAATGCCGTATTCCACGTCGTTGCGGTGGGTGATGGCCGGGGAGTTTTCGGGGCTATAGCCGTCGATCATGATGGAGATCGGTTGATAGCCCGACAGGTGCAGCTGTTCGGGGATCACGTACAGGATGGTTCGCTTTTCTCCGGAGTAGTAGGCGTTCATGTCCCAATGGTCGATGCACAGGTCGTCTGGGGTCGGCCGATAGAAGATCAGGGAATAGTTGGAACCGTCGAAAATCACCCTTTTCCTGTTGAGGTAGATGTTTCTGTAGCCAGGGCTGTTTTCAATGTAAGGTTCGATCAATTCGATGTACAGTTTTTCCTGCAACTGTTTGTCGGCTCCCGAAGGGATGTCGGGGTCGTCGCATTTGCCCAGGTCGCAGGCAAACATCCAGTTGTCATCTTCTCCGAAGGGGCCGTCAACATGGGCTACTGGAGGGTTGTAGTCGCTCCGTTTGCCGGTCTTTCCGGAGAAATCCACGCGGAGGGTGTTGTTTTCTTTCGCGGTCTGTAGGATGTTGAGCGTGACGAAAGCCTTGTCGTCGAACGTATCGGAGGCCATGGCTTGTCGTGCCTGATCCACGGTTTGGGTGTACAAGGCGACGGCATCGTTTACCGACACTTGGTCGTTTTCGCCAACGGGTAGGTACAAGGAAAAGGTGTGGTCGTTGGTCTGGGCGTAATACTGTTCTGCATCGGTGAAGGTGAGGTTGAACAGGTTTTCGACATCCCAAAGTGCATCGGAGAGGGACATCAGTTCCGTGCTTCTCATCTCGGGATGGAGCTTCGCGCGTTCAACTTGGTTTCGGAAACCCTTCAGCTGTTCGATGGGATTGCGGGGAAGGGTCGTTTCTGCTGGAGTCGTTCCTGGGTTGTCGTCTTTGTTGCATCCAACAAAGAGTGCGACCATGCCGAACAAAGCGGCTTTGAATAGGCGTGTTTTCATGATGTTGGGTATTTTTAAATAAATTAATTAATATTGTCGCAATAAATTATTTGCAAATATACAACAATACTTTTTAAAAAGTCAAGACTTTTTTCTAAAAAAATTAAAAATACTTCAACAAGTGTATTTACACCTATTAATTATAGGTTCAGTTTGAGTTGGATTTCCTCTACTTTTTTCTGCAGTTCTTGGACGGTTTTGAGCAATTGTTCCTCGCGAAGCCGGTTTTCATGCTGTTCCGGCATTTCCGAGCTGATGTAATGGACGAACTTCCACACCTCTTTAATATCATTGGCGGCCAAGTCGAATGGACGGTAGAGGGGGTTGAGTGAACTTAAGGTGAGTCTTCCCTCTTGTTCAAGCTTGTTTTCCACGATCTTGAAGACGATGCCATCATCCTGGGTCAGAATGATGTAAGGCTTCCCGGTCTGGATATAGGTCCAGTCAAGGACGTACTCGCCGGTGACATACGATTTGTCGGGGATGGGCAGCATGGAGTCGCCGCTGATCTGGAAGGTGCGGTACTTGCGCTCCCGGGAGAGGAAGGGCATGGAGAAGGTGGGGAGCACCTTGATGTACTCGGGATCGGCGAACCCCGTGGCATAACCGGCTTTGGCTTTCTCGGTCACCAACTCGATGTTCTCGTTGTTGTCGGGCGCGACGGTGGTGGCCAGCACCCTCAAGTTGCTGCCTTTGAGGTGCACATCGAAGCCACGCTCCAACTGGGAGAGCTGTCCCTCGCTGATGGCGCTGAGGTCGGTCTTCACCAAAGTGTCGATGGCGATGTTGAAGTATTTCGAGAAGGCGACCAAGGCCTCGAGGTTGGGCTCGGATACCTCGTTTTCATAACCGCTCAGGGTGGAGCGTTTCATGTTGAGCGCAAAAGCCACGTCATCCTGGGTGCGGCCACGATGCTTGCGCAAGAACTTTATGTTAGAACTGAAAAACATTTTTTTGAAGAATTTAGAATTCAGAATTCAGAATTTTTGATTAGATTTACGGCGAATATTTTGATTAAAAACTCGTCAAAGATACGATGATTTTTTGAATTGTCAAGAAAAAAGAGAAAAAATCATGGAACGGACCATTTTGCATTTGGATTTGGATACTTTTTTTGTGTCGGTGGAAAGGCTTGTCAATCCTTCGTTGGAGGGGAAACCGGTGATTGTGGGAGGCATGGGCGACCGTGGGGTGGTATCGACTTGCAGTTATGAGGCACGCCGTTTCGGGGTGCATTCGGCCATGCCGATGCGGATGGCCAGGCAACTCTGTTCGCAGGCGGTGTTCATCCGAGGCGATATGGAACTGTATAGCCGTTATTCGAGGTTGGTGACCCAAATCATCGCCGACAGTGCTCCGGTATATGAGAAGATGTCCATCGATGAGCATTATCTCGACTTGACGGGGATGGACCGCTTCCATGACTGCCAGCTATGGTCGCACGAACTGCGGCAACGTATCATCAAGGAGACGGGACTGCCGATATCTTTCGGGCTTTCGGAAAATAAGACGGTCTCCAAAATCGCTACAGGCGAGGCAAAACCTAACGGAGAGCTCCAAATCGTGCCTGCGGTGGTGCACGATTTCCTTGATCCGCTCCCCGTACAGAAGATCCCGATGGCAGGGGAGAAGACCTGCGCGTTGCTTTATTCCATGGGGGTGGAAAAAATCGGCACCTTGCGCCGTCTGCCGCCACTGGCGATGGAACAGGCGATGGGCAAGCATGGTCTCGATCTCTGGAAGAAAGCCAACGGACAGGACAACACTCCCGTGTGCCCTTACCAGGAGAGGAAGTCCATCAGCAAGGAACGCACCTTCGAGCAGGATACCATCGACGTGACGGTCATCAAACATTATTTGGCCAGGATGGTGGAGAGCCTGGGGTTCGATCTCCGTTCACAACACAAGATGACGGGCTGTGTGACGGTGAAAATCCGTTACTCGAATTTCGACACGCATGATATGCAGCAACGTATCCCTTACACGGCTTTCGACCACATATTACGTGATGTTGTCAATGGTATTTTCGACCGACTCTACAACCGCCGCATGATGATCCGACTGGTAGGGGTGAGGCTGAGCGAACTGGTGAGCGGAGCACCACAACTGATGTTGTTTGACGACCAAATGGAACTGACGAATCTGTATGCCGCCATGGATAAGATCAAAAGAAGGTTTGGTGAACAGAGCATTCATTTGGCGGCGGGATAGAATCGTCATTTTGATATTTGAATGAGCGGTTCGCCTAATGCTGTGGAGAGTTGAGCGATAGACCGTAGTGTCAGGTTGGGGAATCCCGTCGTCCAACGTGAGACAACGGCTTCACTCTTTCCTAATTTTTTGGCTAAGTCACGTTGAGTCATGTGCTTTTTCTTAAGAATCACGTCAATTTGCTCGATGATTCCTGCTGACAGTTGCATCTCCAACATGATATCTGGTGACACTGTCGCTACTTTTTCGTTAAACCAAGATTGTTTGTTCTTCATATCTCGAATGTTAAGTCTTCTACTCCCATGAGTTCTCGCTCCTCGATGCTCACATAACCTTTATTAATGTTTTCTTTTAGAATTCGCTCAAACCGTTGTAGGTCCATTACGTATCCGAACAATTTAGGATCTTGCTGATAGGAAGCTGTTGTTTTTACGCCTCCATTTCCTAATATTACAATCTGTTCTGAGAT
>JAGCPJ010000054.1 GCA_017965765.1 Bacteroidales bacterium | reverse complement strand
TCAACGTCATCCGTGCCAAACTTGTAAGCCGCATGTTCGCAGTCGTCAAAAGGGACGAAGCTTATCAACGAAACTATAAGATATTTACTCCTACTGAAAAAAACTTTCAAAAAACCGTTGCCAATTCATAAGAATAGATAGGCATTATTTTGGGATTTGCCAATAAAATTACCTTTTCAGCATATTGAAATACGCATCCAGCAGCTTTTGGGCCCCGATGTAGGCACTCATACGTTGGTTGCGGACATCGTTTTCGATCAAGGGAAGGAGGTCGGTGACCAGCTGGTTCTGGTAGAAATCCGATTTCAGGGCGGACTCCATGGTGTCGATCATCATCTGGACGTCCTGTTGGGAGCGTTTCTGCTGGAGGAAGCCGTTCTCGCGGATGGCCTGCACGTGGTCATAGACCATCTGCCAGACCGCTTCGACGTTGTAGCCTGTGAGCGAAGAGCAGGTGAGCACCTTGGTCTCCTGTCCCGACTCGGGCATGGGGAAGAGATGCAGGGCGGTACGGCATTCGGCGGCGGCGCGTTCGGCACGAAGCACGTTGTCGCCATCGGCTTTGTTGACCGCGATGCCGTCGGCCATCTCCATGATGCCGCGTTTGATGCCTTGCAGCTCGTCGCCAGCACCGCTAATAAGAATCAAAAGGAAGAAATCGACCATGGAATGCACGGCTGTCTCGGATTGTCCGACGCCGACGGTCTCGATGAAGATGGTGTCGTAGCCCGCGGCCTCGCAGAGGATCACCGTCTCGCGGGTCTTACGGGCCACGCCGCCCAACGTTCCAGCCGATGCCGAGGGACGGATGAAGGCGTTGGGGTGGACGGAAAGCTCTTCCATGCGCGTTTTGTCGCCCAAGATGGAACCTTTGGAACGCTGGCTCGACGGGTCGATGGCCAGCACCGCCAGCTTATGGTCGTTACGGCAGAGGTACATGCCCAGCGCCTCGATGAAGGTGCTCTTGCCGGCACCAGGGACGCCGGTGATACCCAGTCGCAAGGCTTTGCCCGAGTGCGGCAGGCAGGCGGCGATGATCTGCTGGGCCAGCTCCTGGTGTTTCGGGAGGGCGCTCTCCACCAGGGTAATGGCCTTGCTCAGCGCCACACGGTCGCCCTTCAGGATGCCATCGATATACCAATCCAGCGGCATCAGCTGCTGCTGGTTGCGGCGCAAACGCTCCAAGGCCTGGGGGTTCACCTGCACCGGCTGATCGACGCCTTCAGCCACTTTCAGGTTCGAATCCCATTCATGTTCTTGATTCTCAAAGTGTTCTATTTCCATCTCTAGCGATTGTTTCAAGTAGCAAAGATAGGATTTTATTGTCAAGAAATCGTTTTATTCTCAAGAATTAGAGAATTAGAGAATTTTTGTTTGGCACTTGAGATTATATTATGAATTTGAGAGAAAAACGAAACGTTTTTCATTCTCTAATTCTCCAATTCTTGAAAAAATAATATTCGTAATTCAGAAATTTTTTGTAACTTTGCATTTTAACACTAACTGCACGCTATGACGAACAAGCATCGGGTACTTTTTGTACATCAGGAAATTACCCCCTACCTTCCGGAGACTCCCATGAGTCTCATCGGAAGAAATCTGCCCCAAGCGACTCAGGAAAACGGAAAGGAGATCCGCATCTTCATGCCGCGCTACGGCAACATCAACGAAAGGCGCAACCAACTCCACGAGGTGATCCGTCTGTCCGGCATGAATCTGATCATCAACGACACCGACCACCCCCTGATCATCAAGGTCGCCTCCATCCAGAAAGCCAGGATGCAGATTTACTTCATTGAGAACGAAGACTTCTTCACGAAAAGAAAATATACGGTTTGCGACAACCACGGCAAGTTCTGCGAGGACAACGACGTCCGCAGCGTCTTCTTCAACCGCGGCGTCATCGAAGCCGTGCGCAAACAAAACTGGTCGCCCGACATCGTCCACTGCCACGGATGGTTCACCGCACTCATGCCTATCTTCATCAAGAAAGGCTTCAAGGACAACCCCCTGTTCAACGAGTCGAAAGTCATCTACTCCATCTATGACGACGAATTCAAAGGCTCCTTCCCTACCGGCTTTGAGAAGAAGGTGAAACTCCCAGGCATGGCCGTCAAAGACCTCAAATACTACAAAGACCCGACGTACGTCAACTTGACCAAGGCCGCCATCGACTTCTCCGACGGCATCATCATCGGCAGCGAGAAAATCAACCCCGAAATCGAAGCCTACCTCAAGAGCTGCGGCAAACCCGTCCTCGGCTACCAAGACCCCGAACACTACGCCGACGCCTACAACACCTTCTACGATTCGATTATCAACAACAAGTGACCAAAACATTGAAAACATCTTACCAAAAAACAATCAAAGCACTGATATTCAGTGCTTTGGCTATATTATGCCTCTCCTGTAGCAAGACCACAAGCAACATCGGCAACGGCTTACTCAACGGCGACGACAACATCGGCGTGTGCTACACCGACGACATCCGCATCGACTGCCACTCCATCACCATCGACAGCATGGCCACCAAGGGCATGCCCGCCTTCCTGCTGGGCTCGCTGGTGGATCCCGTGATGGGCCGCACCGACGCAGGCTTCTTCTCCCAGCTGCACCTCTCTTCGACAAACCACAGCTTCGGCACCAACCCCGTCATCGACTCCGTGGTGCTGCAACTCAGCCTCGACGGCTATTACGGCGACACCACCACCTGGATGACGGCACACGTCTATGAACTCGCCGACTCGCTGAGCGCCAGCGCCGACTATTACCAGTTCAGCTCGGTGGACACCAAGCCCATCGACCTCGCCAACGGGTTCCAGTTCCGCCCCCATCCCAGGACCTACGCCACGGTGCTCAACAACGACACGGTGACCCAGCCGGTGATCCGCATCCCGTTGGACAACAGCCTCGGCACGATGCTGGCCACCGCCGACACCGCCATCTTCGGCAGCCCCGAAGCCTTCAAGCAGTTCTTCTACGGCCTCAAGGTCTGCTGCGAGAGCGTGAGCCAAGACGGCGCCATCAGCTACATCACCCCCACCAACAACGGCATCTCCCAACTCCAGGTCTATTACCGTGAGAACCCCGACGCCAACCAGATGCGGTATTATTTCTACATCACCTCCGAAGACATCTTCTTCAACCAATACCTGCACGACTACACCCTGGGCTCCACCGAGTTCACCCAACAAGTCCTCGACGGCGACACCCTCCTGGGCCAGCAACAGCTGTTCCTCCAGTCCATGTCCGGCGTGCGCGTCCTGCTCAACTTCCCCGAGATCACCCGGCTGACCGACACCCTGGAGGAAGGCAAGCACCTCGTCATCAACGAGGCCAAGCTCATCTTCCCCGCCTACAACACCGGTGACTCCACCCTCCTCACCCCTCCCACCTCGCTGGCATTGCTCAACATCAGCCCCAACGGCAACACGGCCCTGCTCAACGACTACTATGAAGGGACCTCCTACTATGGCGGCAGCTACAACGCCACAAAACGCCAAGTGACCTTCCGCATCTCCGAACACCTGCAGAGCCTGCTCCGCGGTGACGCCAGCAAAGGCATCTACGTCAGCATCTCCGGTGCCGCCTACAACGCCCAACGCTGGGTGATGGCCGGTCCCGACGCCCCCCAGGACGAAAAGTTGCGTTGTGAGATAAAATATACCATCATTGGAGAATAAATTTTAACGATATGAAAAAACTGATTCTTATGACCCTGTTATTTGCCGGCCTGATGTGCCAGGCGCAAGAGAAAGAGACCGTGGTGGTCATCAACACCAACTACGGCACCATCAAGGCAAAGCTGTACAACGACACCCCGCTGCACCGCGACAACTTCATCAAGTTGATCAACGAAGGCTGGTTCAACGGCTCGCCCTTCCACCGCGTCATCAACAACTTCATGATCCAGGGCGGACAGAACGCCGACGGTCGCCAGGACCCCGGCTACACCGTCCCCGCCGAGTTCCGCGAGAACCACTTCCACAAGAAAGGCGCCCTCTGTGCCGCACGCCAAGGCGACCAGGTGAACCCCAAGAAAGCCTCCAGCGGCTCGCAGTTCTACATCGTCCAAGGACAGGTGTTCGACGACAAGAAACTCGCCCTCTATGAAGAACGTCTGGGTAAGATCTTCAGCGCCAAACAGCGTCAGGCCTACAAGACCGTGGGTGGCACCCCGCATCTCGACGGCGACTACACCGTCTTCGGAGAAGTCATCGAAGGCCTCGACATCGTCGATAAGATCGCCGGCGTGAAGACCGGCTACATGGATGTGCCGGTGGAACCAGTCACCATCAACTCAATTACCATTGAGAAATAACGGAAAACGGAAAACGGAAAACGGAAAGTGCTGCAATGAAAGAAAAGATTGAACAGATACTGAACGAAGTCAAGAACTTCCAGGCCGAGAGCAAAGAGGCTTTGGAGGAGTTCAGAATCACCTATTTGAGCAAGAAAGGCGTCATCCCCGCTTTGTTTGCCGACTTCAAGACCGTCGCCCCCGAGCTCCGCAAGGAGATGGGCATGCGACTCAACGAGCTGAAGAACACCGTGACCGCCAAGGTCGAAGAACAGCTGGAGCGTTTCGAGACCCAGAACACCTCCGACGCCGGCTTCGACATGACCATGCCCGCCAACGAGATGCATGGCGCCCGTCATCCCCTCTCCATCGTCCGCCGCGACATCAACGAGATCTTTGCACACCTCGGCTTCACCATCGTGGAGGGACCCGAGATCGAAGACGACTACCATGTGTTCACCGCCTTGAACTTCGCCCTCGACCACCCGGCACGCGACATGCAGGACACCTTCTTCATCCAGAAGGACCCCAACGAGAACAAACCCACCGACATCCTGCTGCGCACCCACACCTCCAGCGTGCAAGTGCGCGCCATGGAGAAACAGCAGCCCCCCATCCGCGTCATCGCCCCGGGAAGAGTGTTCCGCAACGAGGCCATCTCGGCCCGCGCCCACTGCATCTTCCACCAGATTGAAGGCTTGTATATCGACGAGAACGTGTCGTTTGCCGACCTGAAGCAGACCCTCTACCACTTCGTGCAGGAGTTCTTCGGCGAAGGCACCAAGGTGCGCTTCCGCCCGTCCTACTTCCCCTTCACCGAGACCTCGGCGGAGATGGACATCTCCTGCAACATCTGCGGCGGCAAAGGCTGCAACATCTGCAAACACACCGGCTGGGTGGAGATCCTGGGCTGCGGCATGTGCGACCCCAACATCCTCATCGCCAGCGGCATCGACCCTGAAAAATACACGGGATTCGCCTTCGGCATGGGCGTCGAACGCATCGCCATGCTGAAGTACGGTATCAACGACTTACGGTTGTTCTTTGAAAACGACCTGAAATTCCTGGAACAGTTCGAGTTAAGTTGAAAACTGAAAACGGAGAACGGAAAATTAGTTTTCCGTTTTCCGTTCTCCGTTCTCCGTTTTCCGTTCTCCGTTCTCCGTTCCCTCGTCTTTCCCCTCCATGCCGTCCTTGAAGCTCTTCACGCCTTTGCCGAGTCCACGCATCAACTTGGGGATCTGCGTGCCGCCGAAAAGCAAGAGCACGATCAAACCGATGATCAGGAGTTCCTGTGTGCCTATAAATAATACTGTCATAGCTTGAATGTTGATTTTGATGCAAAAATAACTAAAAATCCATGAAAAACAAGGCCTTATTTCTTTCATTTCTCGTGATGATGAGCACCTGCCTCCTCGCACAGAAGCAATATACCGTGCAGTCGCCCAACCAGAAGATCACCGTGATCGTCAACACCGGCGAGCGTCTGAGCTATGCCGTGACCCACGAAAACACCGTGGTGCTCACCGAGTCGCCCATCGCCATGACCCTCGACAACGGCACCGTGCTGGGCGCCCCCGCCAAGGTCGAATTCGTGGAAAACGCCTCAGCCGACAACACCATCAAGACCCCGCTCTACAAAAGAAACACCATTGCCGACCGCTACAACGAGCTGGTGCTGGTGTTCCAAGGCAACTACAGCGTCACCTTCAGGGCATACGACGAAGGCGTCGCCTACCGTTTCGTGACCGAGTTCCCCACCACCATCAAGGTGGCCTCGGAAACGGCCGACTTCAACTTCAGCGAGGACCACAACGCCTGGATCCCCTACGTGAACGCCCGTCCCGGCGAAGGCGACTTCATCGACCAGCAGTTCTTCAACTCGTTTGAAAACACCTATACCTTCACCCCGCTCAGCAAGATGGAACCCGAAAGACTCGCCTTCCTGCCCGTGCTGGTGGCCCTCAACGACGGCAAGAAAGCCTTGATCACCGAGGCCGACCTGGAGGCCTTCCCGGGGCTGTACCTCCGCAACGAGCATGGCAAGAACGGCTTCACCGCCGTCCACGCCGGCTACCCCAAGGTGGAAGAACAAGGCGGGCACAACAACCTGCAATACATCGTGAAGGAACGCTGGCCCTACATCGCGAAGGTGGAAGGCAACCGCACCTTCCCTTGGCGCTGCATCGTCATCTCAGAGAACGACAAAGACCTGGCTGACAGCGACTTGGTGTTCTGCCTCGCCTCCCCCTGCCGCATCAAGGACATCACCTGGATCAAACCCGGCAAGGTCGCCTGGGACTGGTGGAACAACTGGAGCCTCTACGGCGTGCCCTTCAAGGCCGGCATCAACAACGACACCTATAAGTATTACATCGACTTCGCCTCGAGATACGGCATCGAATACGTGATCCTCGACGAAGGCTGGGCCGTGAACAAACAAGCCGACCTCTTCCAAGTGGTACCCGAAATCGATTTGGTGGAGTTGGTCAACTACGGCAAAGAACGCAACGTGGGCATTGTGTTGTGGGCCGGTTACGCCGCCATCGACAGGGACATGGAGCACGTGTGCCAGCACTACTCCGAGATGGGCGTGAAAGGCTTCAAGGTCGATTTCATGGACCGCGACGACCAGAAAGTGGTGGAGTTCTACTACCGCATGGCCGCGATGGCCGCCAAATACCACCTGTTCATCGACTTCCACGGGGCCTACAAGCCCACGGGACTGAGCCACACCTACCCAAACGTGTTGAATTATGAAGGGGTCTATGGCTTGGAGCAGGCCAAGTGGGACAACGAGGGCGACCTCGTCGGCAACGAAGTCACCATCCCCTTCATCCGCATGGCGGCCGGTCCGTTCGACTACACCCAAGGTGCAATGAACAACGCCCAGCGCAACAGCTTCTCCGCCAACTGGGGTGAGCCGATGAGCCAAGGCACCCGCTGCCGTCAGCTCGCGGAATACGTCATCTTCGAGTCACCCTTCAACATGCTCTGCGACAGTCCCAGCAACTACCTGAAGGAAGACGAATGCACCCAATTCATCGCCAGCGTGCCCACCACCTGGGACGAGACGGTGGTGCTCGACGGCAAGGTCGGCGAGTACCTGGTCATCGCCCGAAAGAAAGGCTACAAGTGGTACATCGGCGCCATCACCAACTGGGAGGAGCGCGACTTGGAGCTCGACCTCACGCCCTTGAAAGGCGGTGCCAAGTCGGGCAAGATCTTCCGCGACGGTCCCAACGCCAACCGCGTGGCCAAGGACTATGTCTGCGAACAGATCCAAGTCATGGGCAACAAGGTGAAGTTCCATCTCGCCAAAGGCGGTGGAGCGGTGATGGTGTGGTAAAAACGGAAAACGGAGAACGGAAAACGGAAAATTAGTTTTTTGAGGTTTTGGTTTTTATGGTTTTTATGGATGTGGTTAGTATTGCTACTAACTCCGAAACATCCTTATTCAAGGAATCAAACTCTTCTTGGTTGATGATTCCAGAAAACAAAAATAATTCAAGCCAATATTGTGTTTCGTCAGCTTCCTTAAGAGCTATCGACAATTTATTTGAAAAATCAGCATTGCTCTGAGCATTTCTACATTCCCTACAGTTAGCTCCTATTGCCGTACCGCTACGGAGAATTTGTTTACTGAGGACATATTCCTTTTTTTCATCACACAAAAACTGATAGAATTTAATAATTCTCACCCCAAATGCTAGACTTTTATTATGCAATACACTATCTTTTAACCTATTCATGATTCCTTATTTCCTGTAATCACTTCGTACTTCACAGAAGTAAAGATTAATGAATTTCTGCAAAAGTAAGTATATTTTTTAAATTAACCAATCGTTTTTGATTAATTTTTTCCCAGCAAATCGTTTTCAGTTTTCCGTTTTCAGTTTTCCGTTTCCCAAAAACTCGGCCATGGTTCCGTTGTCGGAAGAGGTGCCGTGATGTCAATTTGCGTCTTCTGCACCGGATGCTCAAATGATATCCGCCAAGCGAGCAGGCAAATTGAGGCATCAGGGTTGCTTCGGGGCGCACCGTATTTCAGGTCACCTTTGATAGGACAGCCAATATGGGCCAGTTGGCAACGGATCTGATGATGTCGTCCGGTGAAGAGCTCCACCTCCAACAGGTAATAACGGTCCGATTTCCCGACCAAACGGTAGCTGAGTCGGGCAAGTTTGGCTTCCTTGGTGCCTGCAGGGACAACATACGACTTGTTCTGCTTCTCGTTCTTTACGAGGTAGTCTTCCAACACGTCGGCATCTTTCGGCGGACGGTTTGGGACAATGGCCAGATACACCTTGTGGAAATCGCGGTCCTTCACCTTGACGGTCATCCTTGAGAGTGCCTTGCTCGTCTTGGCGAACACTACGGCGCCGCTCACGGGACGGTCGATACGATGTACCAGTCCTGCAAACACATTGCCTGGCTTGTCATATTTCACCTTAATGTAGTCCTTCACATCTTCGAGCAAGCAACGGTCCCCCGTCTTGTCGCCCTGCACGATCTCGGAGGGTAACTTGTTCACCACGATGAGGTGGTTATCTTCGTAGAGAATTCTATCGTTTATTTTCATATTAATCAATTTTGAGTAGTACTGGATTGCCACGCTCGTTCCTCGCTCGCAATGACAGCTATCGGTCAGCTCTCAGTTTTCCGTTCTCCGTTTTACCTCCCGTTCGGTCGGTGAGCCCTTCGGGGTTCAGTTTTCCGTTTCAACGATGACTCCGCTGCCGACCACGTACGGTTCCGATTCGTGGTAGATCACGCAGAACTGTCCCGGGGCGACGCCTGACACGGCGATGTCGGAGACGATGTCGGCACCTTGGTCGGTGAGGTGGACGGTGCCCAGGGTGAATTCCGGCTGGTGGCGGATCTTGTAGCGCACCTGCATCCCTTCGGTGAGGTGGAGGGTGGGGTTCATCATCTGGAGGTCGCCCATGGGGATGATGTTGGTATATTGTGCGATGGGGTCGTAGCCTTGGGAGACATACACGATGTTGTTAGGGATGTCTTTTTTGACCACGAACCAGGGGCCGCCGCCGAGGCCGAGGCCTTTACGTTGGCCGATGGTATGGAACCAGAAGCCCTTATGGCGACCGAGGATCTTGCCCGATTCCAGCTCCACGATGTCGCCCGGCATCTCGCCGAGGTATTCGCGGATATAGTCGTTGTAGTTGATTTTGCCGAGGAAGCAGATGCCCTGGCTGTCATGTCGTTCGGCGGAGGGCAGTTTATATTGTGCGGCGAGGCGACGCACTTCCGGTTTGGGGAGGTCGCCGATGGGGAAGATCACCTTGGAGAGTTGGGCGTAGGTGATACGGCCGAGGAAGTAGGTCTGGTCCTTGAAGGTGTCGGCGGCGGTGCCGAGCCAGAAGATGCCGTTGGCGTCTTCCCACGAGCGGGCGTAGTGGCCGGTGGCGATCTTGTCGAAGTGGTGGCCTTCTTTTTCCTCGAAGGCGCCGAGTTTGATCCAGCGGTTGCACATCACGTCGGGGTTGGGGGTGAGGCCTTTGCGGACCATCTCCATGGTATAGCGTCCGACGGTCTCGAAGTATTCATGTTGCAGATCGACGATGTCGAAGGGGCAGCCATATTTCTTGGCGATGTAGGTGGTAATCTCGATGTCTTCTTCCGAGGGGCACGACGAGAGGTCTTCTTTGCCTTCCATACCTATTTTAATATAAAAGATATGGGGCGTGAAGCCCTGTTCTTTGAGCAGGGGCACCACCACGGAGCTATCCACTCCTCCGGAAACCAGTGCGGCGATATTCATAAGCATCTTTTTTGCAAAGGTAGGAATTTTTTGCAGAAGCTTTTTTGAATTAATTTTTCAACACTTCTTGTTAATATGAAAAAAAGTTGTATTTTTGCAGCCGCTAAAGTGTCGAAATGGCATTTTGCAATTCGCTGATAGAGAATAGAAACAAATAATAAACAACTCATTCAAACCAAAAGAAAATGAAAAAACTAGTAGTAACGCTTGTGATGGTCCTGGGCCTGGCTTCGGTATCCTTCGGCCAGAGTGTCTTTGGAAAAGGCTCCTTCGAAGAACCTTTCCGTGAAGGTGATGGTTCAGGAATAATGTTCCCCGGCCACGGTGGTGAAGGTGACTTCGACGCTGACGGTCCCCTGGGCAGCGGCATTGCCGTATTGATTGGCCTTGGTGGCGCCTACATGCTCGCCAAAAAACGCGATGACAAATAAATCGACCCAAAAAATACAGAAAAAATGAAATAACCTGTTTTTTAGCCAACAGCGCAAGAGCTGTTGGCTTTTTTTACGCCCACCTACAAAAAACAGACTTTCATATCGAACCCACAAAATTCAACAAATTTTCAATATCAAAAAAATGAAAAAAAGATTTACAAGAATCATGGCAGCCCTCGCGCTGCTGGTCTTCATGGCACCGAGTATGGTGGCTGTGGGACAAACAAGTGAAGCGTACAATGTTACTTATAGTTATTCCGACTTAAGTGACATGTTATTTGGTTCTTATTTAGATGCATCTTCATATTGGAAAGTGCCTGAAACTGCAGGCAATAATGCTGTGATCAGCCTTCCTATTACGAATCAACCTGAAAGTGACATTACTCTGACTTTCCGTATTGCTACGTTCGGAAGCGGTACTAACCCAAGTGCATCAAACACAACCATTACAGCGGTTGGTACAGAATCAAATTCCAACTGGTCTGGTTCTGGTGTGAGCAGTTATCCCTCATCATCTACATACGTTAATAGTGTGATGACTATAACCAAACCGCAGAATCCAACAACATTAGGAGGTCTGGATATTACAATGGGTGTAAACACAGGTGTTAAAATATTCAGATTACAGAGTATTACTGTGTCATACACTTATAGTGGCGGCACCCCAACCACCTACACTGTGACCTTTAATGCTGGTGCTGGTACTTTCGTCGGCAGCACCGATTTCCCAAATGCAAGCAACACAATGGCCGCTGGCACCTACACTCTGCCTTCAGCAACTCCTGCAACTGGTTATACTTTTGATGGTTGGACGGCAACTGGAATTAACACTCCTATTACTGGTAGCTACACGGTTTCTGGAAATGTCGATTTTACTGCACATTATACTGAAAACTCAACGCCTACTCCTGGCGGCGAAACGCTAACATTTGATTTTGAAGACGAGACCGCTCACAGAACAAGTGGTAATAACAGCTACACTTCAAACACATATTCTGAAAATGGTGCAACCATCACTTTGACTTATGCCGATGCAATTACTACAGGTACTCCTATTAATGGTTCAGCAAATGTTTTGGGAAGAATTGCTAAAAATACCACAAACTCACCAATTATACATATTGGCGAGATTAATATTACTGACAAAACAATCACTAGTATTGCATACAAAACAAAAGGTGTTGCGGCGATGTCACAAGTTTTGGAGTATTCTCTTAATAATTCCAATTGGACGAATATTCTATCATTGTCCTCCATGCCGACTTCAGTAACAACTGAAACTGCCGCTAACTTATCCATTACTGGCACTAGTTTGTATCTGAGATGGACAACTTCTGTTTCTTCTACTAATAGTAATAATAGAGATTTCCAACTCGATGATATTGTTATAACATACACTACTTCAGGCACTCCAGTAGTTGAAACGCCAATTATTTATCCTAATGGCGGTGAGTTCTATCCAACTACACAATCTATTAGTATATCGTGTGCCACACAAGATGCAACAATACGATACACTCTTGATGGCAATGATCCAACAACATCCAGCGAAGTTTATTCTGAACCATTTACACTTACGGCAACAACAACAGTTAAAGCCAAGGCCTTTAAAGATGGTATGGATCCTAGCGAAATTGCTTCAGCTACATTCACTAAGGCGACAGTAATGACTGTAGCCCAAGCTATTGCAGCAACTCCTACAACAGGAGAAAGTGATTTTGTTTATGTTCATGGTATAGTTTCAGAAATTGTTGAAGAATACAATAGTCAATATCACAATATCTCCTATAATATCTCAGACGATGGCACAACAACCAGTGCCCAACTTGAAGCTTTCCGTGGTAAAAACATTAATAACACGAATTTTACATCAAATCAAGACATTCTTCCTGGAGACATTGTAACAATTTATGGAAAACTGACTCTATATGGTGAAACCTATGAACTTGCTGCTGGCAACTACCTTGTAGAACACACTCCACATACTGCAGTTCAGTATGACTTGACGGTTAGCTCTTTGAGTACTAATGTCAATGCAATTTACGTGTTTAATGCAGAAGATGAAACTAATCCGCTCATCACGGACGGTCACGCAGGAACAGTCCAAGTTTATGATGGAACCAGTATTATTGTTAGTCCTGATATTGCTGACGGTTATGTACTTGAAACATTAATAGTAGATGGCAACAATGTCACATCACAAGTTGCTGGTGGTGCTTATACCTTCACAATGCCAACACATGCTGTCACTATCAGCGCGACAGCTATGGTAGCTCCAACACCTGTTACCTATACTTTGGCAACAAGCATTGTAAGCGGCAAGACCTATATTATTAGCGATGGCGTTGATAGAGCTATGGGTGCACAAAGTGGTAATTTTAGAAGTGCCGCTGCTGTCACTATAGATAATGATGTAGCAACAGTAAGCAGCACAGAGGTTTACGAATTTGTTATCACAGGAACGGAGGCAGATGGTTATACCATCTATGACGCAAAAGACGAGGGTTACCTCTATGCTTCTTCTAGCTCTTCTAATAACATTGGTACCAGAGATGAAAACTCTGATGACAACAGCATGTGGACTATCAAATTTGATGAGAATTCAGGTGTAACAATTACCGCTAAAGGTACTAATACAAGAAATATCATTCGTTACAATTACAATAACGGCAATGACAGATTTAGTTGCTATGCTTCCTCTTCCTCATTAACCGATCCGTTGTACCTCTATGTGAAGAATGAACCTGTCACCACAACCTACACCCTCTCCATCACCGCTGCTGACTTCACTTCAAATCCTGCTACCGGCTATTACTTCATCGCTTCGCCTGTGAGTGAAAACATCGCCCCAAGTGAAACAAATGGCATCACCTCCGGCAACTACGACCTGTACTTCTGGGATGAACCTGCACACACCTGGAGAAACTACAAACAGAATTCCGCTGGTACCAATACAAACGCTGGCTTCGCTATTGAAAACGGCAAAGGTTATCTCTATGCTAACGAGACTAGTACCACCATCACCTTCACAGGTACTCCGCTTACCGAAACCAGCAAAGCCATCACGCTGAGCAAAAAAAATATGACGACCACTCATGGTGCCTGGAACCTCATTGGCAACCCGTTCACAGAGGCTGCCTATCTCACCGATGCCAACGGCAAAAATAGAGCCTACTATATAATGAAAGGGGACGGCAGCGATGTGATTGCCGCCGAACCTGGTGATCCCGTCGCTAAGATGAATGGCATCTTCGTCATTGCCGATGTCGACAACGAAGTTGTTACCTTCAGCACCAACGCTCCTACCAACAACGGTAAGTTCTTGGCTCTTAACATCAACCAGAACCGTGGTGACATCATCGACCGCGCCATCGTCAACTTCAACGAAGGCTCCGAACTGCCTAAGTTGCAACTGTTCGAAAGCACCAAGCTCTACATCAAACAAAACGATGAAGACTACGCCGTGGTCAACGGTCAAAACCAAGGCACCCTGCCGATTAACTTCAAGGCAACTGCCAATGGCACCTATACCTTGAACATCGACACCGAGAATGTTGAATTCAGCACACTGATCCTCCACGACAACCTCACTGGTGAGGACATCAACCTGATCAGCAGAGCCACCTATAGCTTCGACGCCACCACCGACGACGAGGAAACCCGCTTCACCTTGGTTTATAGCAAGGACGGCGAAGGCACCACTGAGACACTCACCTTCTATGATGGCGATACCTCCAGCTCCTACGTTCCTGTGTATGGTTTCTATGCCGATGCTTACCAAAAGGTTGAGTTCATCATGCCTGCAGAGGATCTCTATGCTCTTACTGGCGCCACCATCAACAAGATGACCTGGTACTTGACCACTCCAGCCGAAGTCGCTTGGGGAGGAAACTTCAAGATCTACCTCATGGAAACCGAGGCGACCACCCCGGCGAATTATGCCGACCTGACCAACGCAACGCTGGTCTATGACGGACCACTCGACGGTACGGGCGAGACCTTGGAGATTAACTTCGCCACCGGTTTCCTCTATGAAGGCGACAACCTGCTCGTGGCGGTGCATCAAACCGAAACAGGCACCTACAAGAGCGCTACCTTTGCCGGTTCCGCTGTTACCGGCGCAGCGCTTCAGGGTTATAGCTATAATAACCTTGATCAAGTGAACCAGGCCGTCAGGGATTTCTTACCTAAGACCACCTTCGAATTCACTCCTGGCAGTGGTGCGATTTACTACAAACCTAAACAACTGCAAGCAAGCGAAATCGGAATAACCAGCGCCGTGCTTACCTGGGAAGCTGGTGATGATGAGACCTCCTGGGGCGTGGAATACAAGAAAGTCACTGAGGACACTTGGACCGATGCCGGTACGGTGGATCAGCTGACCATCACCCTCGACAATCTCGAGGCCGGTACCGAATACGAAGCACACGTCAAGAGTATCTATACCGATGGCGAAAGTGGCTGGACGACCATTGCTTTCGCTACCGAGGCATGCGAAGAGACAGACAAGGGCGAGGTTGCCTATACGCTTACCGACACCTACGGTGACGGTTGGAACAACAACAAACTCAGAATCTTCCTCTCTGGCACCGACATTATGATTGCTGAGCTTACCCTCACTACGGGTTCGGAACTTGAGGGCGTCGTTAAGCTGTGCTACGACACAGACTATGACCTCGTTTGGGTAGCGGGCAACTATGCCTACGAGACGGGCTTTGTGCTCACCGCTCCCGACGGCACCATCATCTATGAGTACCACGGAACAGGCTCCTCCTCAGGCGGAACAACTCCCACCCCGGGCGTGTTGACCACCTTCCAGATCCACAACGGATTCACCAAGACCATCGAGGCCTACACCGACAACAGCGGCTACTACCTGATCGCTTCACCCGTCGGCAACGTCTTGGCCTCCGAGGTCACCAACATGGTTGACGGCAAC
Source organism: Bacteroidales bacterium (assembly GCA_017965765.1). Classification (GTDB taxonomy): domain Bacteria; phylum Bacteroidota; class Bacteroidia; order Bacteroidales; family F082; genus Limimorpha. Next base: position 1,485 of record JAGCPJ010000054.1, on the reverse strand, counting down.
TACGACCTTTACATGTTCGACCAGACCGGCAACGACGAAGGCAAGCAGTGGCTCAACTACAAAGCCAGCGCCTTCTCCTACCTCGAGGTCGGCATGGGCTACCTCTATGCCAGCGAGTCCGACGTCACCCTCACCTTCAGCGGCACGCCGATTAGCTCCGATGACGACTACGCCGTCGAGGTGAACTATAACGCCAGCTCCGACTTCCCGGGCCTGAACCTCCTTGGCAACCCGTTCGCTGATGAGGCCTACCTCGTCAACGCTGAAGGCAACGGCCTGGCTTACCACAGACTGAATCCTGCCAACAATACGTATGTCACCGTCGATGACAACAGCGCCATCCCAATGATGGAAGGTGTCTTCTACGAAGCCGGCGAAAACGACGTCGTCGTCTATTTCAGCGCCACCGCTCCTGCCACTTCGAAGAGCAACCTCAACATCACGGTGAGCCAAGGCCGCGGCATGGTTGACAACGCCATCGTCCGCTTCGGCGAAGGCAACACCCTGAGGAAGATCAGCCTCCGCGACAACAGCACCAAGGTCTATATCCCGCAGAACGGCAGCGAATACGCTCTGGTCAACGCCAACGAATTCGGCGAGATGCCGGTCAACTTCAAGGCCGAAAGCAATGGCACCTATACCATGAGTTTCAGCAACCAGAACGTTGAGTTCGGCTACCTCCACCTCATCGACAACCTGACAGGCGCCGATGTTGACCTCCTCGCCAACCCGAGCTACAGCTTCGAGGCCAAGGTCTCCGACTACGCCAGCCGCTTCAAACTGGTGTTCGCCACCGGCAACGACGATAGCAGCAGCGACTTCGCCTTCGTGAGCAACGATGAGATCATCGTCAACGGTGAGGGCATGCTCCAAGTCATCGACATGACTGGTCGCATCATCAGCACCTCACAGGTCAACGGCATGAGCAGCATCAAACTGAATGCCGCCGCCGGCGTGTATGTGCTGAGACTCAATGACAAGACTCAGAAGATCGTCATTAGATAAACGGAAAACGGAGAACGGAAAACGGAAAACTTTTCCGTTCTCCCCTAACTTTTAAACTTAAATAAATACAGATATGAAAAAAGTTGTTTTGACTATCGCTATCGTTCTCGGTCTGGGTATGGCTTCATTCGCTCAGAACGGTTTGTTCGGCAAGGGCGGTGAAGAGGGCGCTAAGGACATCGACATGCCCACCCTCCCCGGCCACGGCCTAACCACCAACCAGAACGCTCCTCTGGGCAGCGGCGCTTTGCTGCTCCTCGGCTTCGGCGCTGCTTACGCCATGAGCAAGAAGAGAAAATAATTCGGAATTCCGCATTTTAAAAAAAGTGTCCGCGAAGTGATTCGAGGACTTTTTTTTGTCAAGAATTTGAGAACGGCGAAGCCCTCAACGAAGTTAATTAGAGAAAGGAAAACCGCACGCGTTTTTCTCTCAAATTCAACCCAATTCCACTACAGCCTTTATTATTCCTTGGAGGCTTC
>JAGCPJ010000053.1 GCA_017965765.1 Bacteroidales bacterium | reverse complement strand
ACCAAGGGCTGCGACACGCTCTGCGTCTCGTAAATGGAGCAGATCCTGTCGTGGTTTACGGTCATCAGGCAATAGCCTTCTGACTCGCCGGACGGTGCAACTTCGGTGACATAGCAATAGGGTTTGTCGGCAAAAATAGACACAGGAGGATTACCAAGGCTTTGATAAGGAAACTGCTCCTCGAAGAACAGGTCGGGGCTCTGGGCGGAGGCCCTGGCGAAGGCCAACAAGGCAAATGCCAGGGCTATTGCAACTTTGTGTTTATGTTGACTGTTCATCGTTGTTTGTTTTAATTTGATTAAACGATTGTGAATAGTAGGTTTAAATATATCATAAGGGGTTCCACCTCCAACAGATACCAAAAGAGGAAGCAACTTTATTAAAAAAGCCAGAGTAATGCATCCAGGTTTGATTGCAAAATAGCCCCATCTGTATTTTTTGGTTCAATTTAAAGGATAGTTTTGCCGTTCCACCGATTACAGGTCGGAAATACATTACATTCCTTTTGATATACATGCCACTACCTCCATCTATCGTCAATCCGAATAAACAGACTTTCAAAAAATCCACATGGGAGCCAATTCCAATATTTACAGAAGAAAAACCAGAATAATATGATTCTGCATTTGTTACATCATATTTGCCTATGCGGAAACCGTTTGAGGAACTTAGTGATGCAGATAGAGTAAAAAAATCTGACATCTCTAGACAATATCGCGCCCCCAGACGCGGCCCTATTGTTTCATCAACCATTGAACATCCAGCTTCAATTTCAAGACCTTGCTTGGGGATTTGGCAATAAACATTGATGACGGCAAACAATAATGCCATGAACAGAAAAACTTTTTTCATATAACGCCAATTTATGGTTTGAAACTTTATTACACGCCACAATGAATTGAAAGATCGAACCACCCTGTATCAATATTGGAAAAACTATCTCTCGCCAAAAAAGAAACTGAAAAATGAAAATTGACAAGTTTTCGAATTCCCGAGTATGGTCTATAGTGATAAGAGTGATCACCACCGTAAACACCATAAGCTGGAATAGCATAGATGGTGTTGTCTCTATTTCTTTTGTAAGTATTTGTGTTGCCGCCACAACTTAAAAACAATTCAAGGGTTCCTCCATAACAATCCTTTTTAATTTTTGACTGTAAAGAAAAATAAATTCCAGCTTTTTGATAGACTACCTTTGCATTTATAGAATTACATCCAACGTCACTTCCTTTTACTTTGTTTTTTGCCGAACACCCTTTATCTCCAGATTCTCCTTTGTTTTCCAAAATGTCAAAGATTTCATCATCAGTACTAAAAACTCGAACCGTCTCTATGGCAGAGCTTAAATCGTACATAAGAACAGTATCCTTTGATACATTCAGCACAAAATAATAATCTCCAATCTGAATTGTTCCACAGGGGCTTAATAGTGTTGCTAGCAAATCATCTTCAATCTCATTATCTTCTCGTTGGAGCTCTGTTAGGGAAGATCGCATTGAGTTAAAGGACAGTCGATTCTCAAAAGCAACAAGACTATCTTCTGGAAGATTGGAGTATGTAGAAATCGCTAGTTCGTAATCACTCTTTGTTTCAAAATTTAGCCAATCTATTCTCGCTTCTTTTGACATTGTAGTATCATGTTCAACCCTGACATGAATACCGTTTATGTTTGAGAACGAGGATTCGTTATTTTTTATTGCTTCTTGTTTTAGATTCTCGGTTTTTTCTTTTGTGCACGAAACAACAGCGACTACACATGCCGCTATCACCATTAAAGTGATTGTAAAGATGTTTTTTGTTTTCATCGTTGTTTGTTTTAATTTGATTAAACGATTGTGAATAGTAATTAATCTGTTACGCTAAACTCCCCGTAATACTCATCCCCGTTGGGAAGGGTGAACGTGACAATGAAGTTACCAGTACTGAAAATGTAGAATTCCACGCCGTCGGGCGTGTGCGTGGACTGAATCTGGGTTTCCCCAGTAGGAACCCTCGAAATCTCAATGGAAACCTGACCTAAGTTTTCCAGAAAGACCACCGTGAGGACATGGCCGTCAATAAATGAAAGAATTGCATTACTCTTATCAAGGCCGGAGAGTGATGCTACTTCTTTTACCTCAATAGGTATTCCTTCTTTGTTTTCTTTTTCTGTTCTGGCCTCACCTTTGGCGTGGCTCCATGCTCCCGAAAGAATCAAGCAGAGCATCATAACAATTGTTGTTACTCTTTTCATGTCATTTTGATTGGGACGTTTGAAAACAAAAGTAATCATCATCCCAGCACATGAATGGTTTTGCGTTGGAATTATGTTGGAATTGTATACAAGAAGATTGTAAATATTGAAAATCAATGATTTACAAAACAAATCAAGACTAAAACTTTAAAATATAGGACGATAAACTTTCATTTATCCCCAATAATTCTTTTAAAGTATTGGCTCTTTTTTTGATGGCCGAGTATGATTTGCACTGTATTACGGCTATCTGCCGTTCATCCAAACCTAACAAATATAATTGACAAAGCTGCAGGTCGTCTTTACTCATTTTAGGATACTTGCCCAATAATAATGACTCGAAATCATTGTAATGTGTCAATATGGCCTTGCCTAACTCCACAGCATCACTTTCCGAAAAAGGCACACTTTTTCGAGAACTGTTTCGAGCGGTTATATGTTGGTTTCTAACACTATCGTTGATTCTAACACATACCGCCTCCTGCAAAAAGGCTTGACGCCGTAAATTCGCCTCGGTGCGTTGATGGTTAAGCGCACTCTCTAACATACGTAAATGTTCTTCCTTTTGAAGAATATCTTGCCGATGTTTTTCTATGTCACGTTGACGGGCATTCTTTTCTTTTTCAAGCTGCCGTTGCTTCTCTCTAAGCACTCTTTCCGCATCTAACTGCTGCGTCTCCATCATCTTCTTTCCTCGATACCTTGTAAAGATGATTATAACCAAGACTGTTATCAGAATAATAGGAGCGGCTAAAATGAATATGTGTTGTATTTCTTTCCCTCTCAACTTCGCGGCCTGCCTGTCTTGTTTTTGCATTAAATAATCCTGATACACGGCTTCAAGTCTCGAAACCAAAGCCTTGCTCACCCCCTCAGAGCACTTGTTTGCTACTAAATAGCGCGAACATTCATCCGACCTTTCTCCGAACCCAAGATTATCATAGATAACACGAAGATATTCAGCCACTTGTATATTACGTAAGGTGGTTTCTTCTTTCACAAAAACGGGCTCTAAATAGTAAAGAGCCGAGTCATACAGACCTTCATCATAATAGATAGCCCCTATAATAAAACGACGTGTTAACTTCTCATCTTCATCAACTGCTTGGGCAAGGATTTGCCTTAAGACAATCAATGAATGATTGCTTCCTCTTCCCATTTGATAATCGCATAAAGCTGTACTTGACAAAACATCCCTATAAAACAAGGTGTTACAATTTGGCGCCTTTTTTATTGCTAACAAATAATAACTCCTCGCTTTATCAAGCTCATCCATTTTGTCATATTGCTTCCCTATCTGATAAAGTGTCTTGGAAAGACCTTGTGGGGAAGTGGGTTCAATCAAGCAGAATTTAAGGGATTGTTCTAAACAGTATGTTGACAACTGCATCATGAATTGCTCGGAAAAAAGACTGCCAAGACGATTGTACGTCAGCGCCATGAACTTTGCCTTGTACCCCACCAAATCCTTCTCTTCATATTGTTCTTCCATGATTTCCAAGGCCTTGAGGTATTGTTCGCATGCCTCCACTACACTGTCCATCTCGTAATAGCCCACCCCGTTCATGTAATGGCAACGGGCGGACAGGAACGGGCAACCCAAGGAGTCATAATAAGCCATGGCTTCAAGTAACTCGGGGCGGTTCAGCTGGGCGGAATCGTTCTTGTAAAGTGCCTCGGAAAGCAGCAGCTGGTAATAGGGATCCACTTTCGGAGACGCCTGCAACAAAGCCAACGCGCTGTCGGGACGGGACTGCATGATGCTGTCGATGGACACCAATTCCGATGTTAGAGACGCGCCATGGCACGTCTCTACAGGACGATGACAGGCCGCCAGCGCCAGAAACAAAAATGCCCCTATGAAACTACGAAACTTCATAGGGGCAAAGATACTAAAAAAGTTTTATTATCCCAGCCGTTTGAACTGGCAGGTGAAGTGGCGCATCAACTCGGCTTCCCAAGTGATTTCCAAACCACGTTTGATGCTGTCGCGGCGGTCATAGACGTTCTTCAAGGCGGCGGCGATCACATCCATGTGGTTGTTGGTATAGACACGGCGCGGGATGCACAGGCGCACGAAGTCGTTGCCACCGAAACGGTTCTGACGGGTCACCGGGTCACGGTCAGCCAAGACGTAACCGATTTCGCAGGCACGAATGCCAGCTTCAAGATACAGTTCGCAGGTCAAGGTCTGCGCCGGGAACTCTTCCTTGGGGATCTGGGTCAGCACCTTGTCGGCATCAACGAAGATGGCGTGGCCACCGGCAGGACGCTGGTAAGGAATGCCATACTCGTCAAGTTTCTTGGCAAGATAATGAACCTGCTTGATACGGGTTTCGACCATGTCGAACTCGATGTTTTCCTGCAGACCGACAGCCAGAGCGTCCATGTCGCGACCGTTCATGCCACCGTAGGTCAGGAAGCCCTCGAAGGGGATGCAGAACAACTTGGCACCTTCGTACCAGTCCTTTTTGTTGGTAGCAATGAAGCCGCCCATGTTGACCAGACCGTCCTTCTTGGCCGACATCGTCATCGAATCGGCATAACTGAACATCTCTTTGCAGATCTCACGCAAGGTCTTGTCGGCATAGCCTTCCTCGCGGGTCTTGATGAAGTAGGCGTTCTCGATGAAACGGGCGCTGTCAATATTGACCGGCACGCCGTATTTGTGGCAGAGCTCACAGGTCTCACGGATGTTCTTCATGCTCACAGGCTGACCACCAACGGTGTTGTTGGTCACGGTAAGCACCATGAAAGGCACATTGCCCTTGTTCTCTTGCAGTACCTTCTCAAGCTTCTCGAGACTGACATTGCCTTTGAAAGGCACTTCCAGCTGGGTGTCGTAGGCTTCAGGAACAGTGACGTCGATGGCGAAGGCCTTGCGGCTCTCGATATGACCCTTGGTGGTGTCGAAGTGGGCGTTGCCAGGAACGACTTGACCAGGCTTCACCAAATAGCTGAACAGCACATTCTCAGCTGCACGGCCCTGGTGGGTGGGGATGACATACTCAAAACCGGTGATCTCGGTGATGGTGTCCTTCATGTGATAGAAGGAACGGGCACCACCGTAACTTTCATCGCCTTGCATCATGGCAGCCCATTGACGGTCGCTCATGGCGCCAGTGCCGCTATCGGTCAGCAAGTCGATATAGACATAGTCGCTCTTCAACATGAAGACATTCTGATGGGCTTCGTTGAGCCACTTTTCGCGTTGTTCACGGGTGGATTTCTTAATGGGTTCAACCATCTTGATTTTCCACGCTTCTGCAAATGGTAATTCCATAACAATATTAATTTAAGATTTCAAGATTCAAAGATTTCAAGATTTTCTTTAGGAGGAGAAAAACAATAAAAAGACCTAAGATTCCCAAGCAGGAGCTCAGAAACGGTCACGTTCTTTGACGTTAAGGTAGATCGCTTTACCGAAAGCTTTAGGCATGAAATATATGCTTTCAAAAATCGGTCAAAGATACGAAATTTTCCAGAAAAACAAGAAGATTTTTCTTTTAATAGCGCCCTAAGGGCGCCTGCTTCTTGTTACTTTTGGCTTGATCCAAAAGTAACCAAAAGATCAAGGCCAAAAATAACGGCCCACCGCACGGCCGTTCTAAAAGGCTGAGCCGTCAAGGCGGGGAGTGCCTTCGTACCGAAGGCAAACGCTCCGCTGAAGCTCCGCGCCCCGCCCTGAGGCTCAAGCCTTTTAGCCCGTCCTTGGGGCAGCCGCTGCTCCGATTTTTGGCCTTGGCCACCGCGCCCAGCCCGAGGAAGTGAGTCGTGCTTAATATTATAAGCAATAAAAGACCCGCTGTTTCGTTCTATTCAAAAACAATAGTTATATGAAAAAGAGTCTTGGAATAATACTGCTTCTCTTGGCTCCGGTTTTTGTGTTTGCAGACGTATGGAAGGAGCCCGAGACCAAAGACTACTATAATGCAGACAGTTCCTACTTTGCTAGGATTGTTCCCATAAATATTCCCGACAACTACTATAGTTGGGAAAACGCCTCATCAAAGAAAAAACAAAAGTATCTGCCTACCGACACCATCATCACCCCCTGCTACGCAATGATGTTTAAGGTGGCCGAACAAGGAGACAGCTTGGTTTGGAAGAAAGATTTGGTCAATCCTATAGCTCCTGTAACAGCCATCGTTTCTTGTGATGGGAAATACCTGGTCACCTTTGATAATTGGCACGAATGCGGCTACGGTGACAACGTGATGGTATGTTATGATGAAAATGGAAACCTAATCCAGAAGTATTCGCTTAAAAACATTTCACCTTTTCGAATAGAAGAATATGAGATGAGCATTTCATCGATTTGGTGGCGATGTGGGGCCGAGTTCTTTGATAATTACAGAGTTAAAGTTTGTTTTGAAAACAACGGAGGAGATCAAGCCGAAATCTATTACAATTTAAAGACCCAGCACTTCTCGGAAATTCTCAGTGAAGAATACGATGCGTATCATAGGGATTTTGAATTCAAGCCATTTCAGCCTTTAGATATAGCCGTTGTCTTGAATTATACAAATCCTTTTTTCAACCATGAGGAAATAACTGATTATACACCATATCAAAAAGGCGAAGAGCATCTTAAGTTCTTTTACGAGAGCCTCAGGAAAAGGATCGATGCCAGTCCTAAGCTTATCGGTGAAATTGACAGACGCCAAGTGGTGAAATATGAGAAGAAAGGCCGCAAAGAAGCCATCGTGTATAAAAGTTACGAATATGACGAGCGTGAACCTGGCATTTGGGTCGCTTATTCCGAAAACAAGGGGAAGACATGGGCTTTCTATTACACGGGAATCTCTCATTGTCAACCGTTTTGCTTAAAATCCCAATCTAATCTACCTTTGTTCAATAAGGATGGCGATTTACAACTGGAAGCTTGCATGCTTCGCCAGATCACACCGCACCTATTGGGCCAAGGAGCGAATTATGAACTTGTCAAAGATGGTTTGTTGTTGACTATTGATTTTGAGACCTTACGACGGGACACCGACGGCGATGGACTGACAGATATCGCGGAAGCCAAATTCATGACCAATCCTCTCCTTTCCGACACCGACAATGATGGCGTTGAGGATGGTCTTGATTTGAATCCAAGAATGTCACTGCCCCGCTCTGACAAAACGGTTGTCTTTGAAGATCTTGTTGATTATGTTTTTGCCGACACTATTCCATTGACTGTTTCTGAAGCGCGTTACGCAAATCCGAGGACAAACACCGTCATGATTGTCACGGACGACCCCGACCTTCAAGCCATTCAACCACGAATCCAACGCATCATCTTCATTACTCCTGAGGAACTTGAGAAGGCCGGATGTTTTTATCTCCCCATTGAGCAATTACACGTGTCTCCGATGTTCAAGCTTGACAACGAGGATGACACCTATTATGTTTCCAAATCGGATCGTCATGGTTTCTGGGACTTCATAGTGAAGCGTATCAATAACGGTTGGACCAAAAAAATGGTCTCGTCGGGAATCTTCTAAATTTAGAGTATTCAAGTTGGCCGTCACTGCCTCAGGCTGGGCGGGCGGGCCACGGCCCAAAACCGGAGCAGCGCCTGCCAAAAGGGCGGGCTAAAAGGCTTGAGCCTCAGGGTGGGGCGCGGAGCTTCAGCGGAGCGTTTGCCTTCGGCACGAAGGCACTCCCCACCCATGAGGGTCAGCCTTTTAGAACGGCCGTGCGGTGGACCGATGTTTTGGGCCTTGATCTTTTGGTTACTTTTGGATCAAGCCAAAAGTAACAAGAAAAACTATTGACAATTAATTAATTTGTATTATTTTTGCAATGAAATTAATATAAAAATCATTTGTTATGTCAACAAGTACATTACAAATCCGAATAGAAGACAATCTAAAAGAGCAGGCCATCGCCCTGTTCGACCGTCTTGGACTTGACCTCCCAACAGCGGTCAGAATGTTTCTAAAACGGTCCGTGGCCGAAAACGGCGTCCCCTTCGACCTAAAAGAAACGCCACGTGTTTCAACCGAGGGAATTGAGCTGCTGTATGCGTTGAATGCTGATGCCATAAAAAATGGCAAAGCAGGAATGACCGAAGAGGAGATTGAGGCCGAAATAACATCTCTTCACAACGAAAACAACCCATAACTATGGTTTTCGCTGTAATTGACACCAATGTTATTGTTTCTGCATTGTTGGCACAAAACAGAAACGACTCGGCTCCTTTTTCCATATTGAATGCCGTTTTTAGAGGAGCCCTCATTCCCATCGTTTCAAATGATATTTTAGAAGAATACCAGGAAGTGCTGAACAGAGAGAAATTCGGTTTCGACAAAAAGAAAATCGAAAAGTTCTTGGACCTATTCAAGGCCCAAGCCTTGATCATCAATCCTCCACAAACGAACAAAACACTTCCTGACAAAAAGGATGTTTGTTTTTATGAAGCGGCATTGGTTTATTTAGAATTGGGAGGAATCCTCATCACGGGTAACATCAAACATTTTCCAGATTGTCCCTTTGTCATAACGCCAGCTCAAATCAAAGAAAAACTAAAACTATAAAAACCATATCATCATGTTCAAACTTAAATCATTAATCCTCTCCGGTCTCCTGCTGCTCGGCTTCAGCACTTACGCTCAGGAAGACCAAGAACAACTCGTCGGTGCCAACTGCACCAGCATTCTGGTGGGCAAGAAAGCCTCCACCGACGGCTCTGTCATCACCTCTCACACCTGCGACGGCCGCTACCGCACCTGGATGCGTTGGGAACCCGCCGCCGACCACGAGAAAGGTGAGATGCACAAGGTATATAAAGGCACCATGCACACCGAGGACCCCTTCGACAACCGCAAGGTGGAACTCGCTGGCGAAATCCCACAGGTGGCTCACACCTATGCCTATCTCAACACCGCTTATCCTTGTCTCAACGAGAAACAACTGGCTATTGGAGAGACGACCTTCTCAGGTCCCGACACCTTGGTCAACAAGAACGGCATGTTCCTCATCGAAGAGCTGGAGCGCGTGGCCTTGATGCGCTGCGACAATGCCCGCGACGCCATCCAACTCATCGGTAAACTCATCAAGGAATATGGCTACGGCGACGGCGGCGAATGCATCACCATCGCCGACAAGAACGAAGTATGGCAGATGGAGATCCTCGGCGAAGGTCCCGACAAAATCGGAGGCGTATGGGCTGCCAAACGCATCCCCGACGACGAGGTGGGTGTCAGCGCCAATATCGCCCGCATCGGCAAGCTGGAACGCAAGAGCAAGGACTTCTACTGCTCCGACAACTGCGAGAAGGTGGCCAAGAAATACGGCCTCTGGGACGGCGAAGGCGACTTCGTCTTCTGGAAAGCCTTCCGTGCCGAATATGGTGGCGGTAAGAACTACAGCGACCGCGAGTTCTTCATCCTCAACCAACTGGCTCCCTCACTCAACCTCAACCGCGACATGCCCGAACTGCCGTTCTCGGTGAAACCGGACGAAAATGTCGATGTCCGCAAGGTGATGGAACTCTTCCGCAGCACCTACGAAGGCACCGATATGGACATGACCCGAAACATCAAGATGGTGACTCGCAAACGCCAGGACGACGGCTCCGTGGTCAACGACACCATCATCAGCCCCATCGCCAATCCCTGGATGAACGGCACCCTGCAGAGCACACTGAACTTCCTCGCCCCCGAGACGGTGAAGTTCCAACGCACCGTGGCCGTGGCCTGGAGCAGCTACCATCACATCATCCAATGCCGCAGCTGGGTGCCCGACGAGATCGGAGCCATCTGCTGGATGGCCTGCGACAATCCTGGACAGAGCCCTCGCATCCCCATCTTCTCCGGATCCACTACCCTACCTCAAGGCTTCGACAAATGCGGTCAGCTCCGCTATCGTGAAGAAGCCTGGATCTGGGATTACCGTAGGGCCAACAAGCTGGCTACCGTGATGTGGGGCCGCACCAAACCTGTCCTCCTCGGCAATGCCAAACGCCTGGAAGATAAGGCCTTCGAGGAGATTCCTAACATCGAACAGAAAGCCCAAGCCCTTCTCAATGACGGCAAGAAAGACGACGCCACCAAGTTACTCAACCAATACACCAAGGACTTCGCTGCCGCCGCCCGCCAGACCTGGAAAGAAATGGAAAGCCAGTTCTGGTACTGGTTCGGGATGGGGTTCTGAGAACGGAAAACGGAAAGTTGAAAACGGAAAACTGATTTCTTAAAAAAACAAGGGCGCGGCTGGTATCAGTCGCGCCCTAATTTTCCGTTTTCCGTTCTCCGTTTTCCGTTTAATAGAATCTCGCTCTGTTGTCTTCAATCTTGACGTTGTTTCTCAAAGCGTTATAGACGCTGTTGTTCAACACCTTGTTGTTGAATTGAGCGGTCTTCTCACGAAGGATGTTGCTGTAGTCGGTGGTGGCTTCAGCTGGCTGCACCTTCACGTTCTTGATGATGAAAGCGCTTGAGTTGCCGGCGATAGGACCAACGACTTCACCTTCCTTCATGCCCATGATGGTACCGATAATGTCGGCCTCAACGCCGAAGTTGCTCAGCACACGGCTCTCGATGTTGACATCGCTCACCGAGGCTTCTTCAGCACCGAGTTCCTTGACCATTCTGTCGTAGTCGTTGCCGCAAGCCTTCATCTTTTCCACAGCGGCCTCACCCTTCTTGAGGTTGAGGATCTGGTACTTGGACTGCTCGAGCACCTTCTCCAATGGAGCGTAGCCCTCGGGGATGACATCGGTCAAAGCGGCCACCACGAACATGTTGTCGAGTTCAAAGATCGAAGAAACATCACCCTTCTTGGTCTTGTCGTCGAAAGCCCAGCGGACGATCTGACGCGGGTTGTCGATACCCGTGATCTGGTAAGTGGAGGCGTTCAGTCTCGGCTGGCTGCGCTTGGTCAAGCCTTGCGCTTCGATGGCAGCATTGAACTGATCGTAGGTGCGGTTCTCGGTGACGAACTTGTTGGCCTGGGCGAAGATGTCCTGATAGGTCTTGGTGCTCGGGGTGACTTCATGCTTGATGAAGGCGAGGCGAGCCTTGGGCTGCATCTCGGTCTTGCCAGTGACTTTAATCACATGGTAGCCAAAAGGAGTCTCAACGACGCCGATGGTACCCACGGGGTTGTTCATCACGAATTCGTTGAAGTTGTAAACCATCACGCCGTCGGTGAACCAGTCCAGGTCGCCGCCTTTTTCGGCAGAGCCTTTGTCGCCGGAGAACTTGGTAGCCAACTCTTCAAAGAGTTCAGGCTTCTTGGTGTTCTTCTTCAGCACGTTGACGATGCTGTCGGCGCGCATCTTGGCTTCTTCCTTGGTGGTAATGGTGTCCTCGCTACGAAGTGCGCCATTGTAGGCGATGAGGATATGGCTGGCTTTCAGTGAGTCGGCACGGTTCTGGAGGTCGATGATACGAACCAAGCCGTAGGCGTTGTCATCGAAATACGGTCCAAACACGAAACCAGGCTGGTTGCCGTTGTCGAAGATGGCGCTCTCAATGGAGGCGGGAACGTCCTTGCGGGCCATCCAAGTGCTGTCGTAACGCTGGTCTGAGTTAGCGTTGACAAAGCTGATGGCGTTGTCGGTAGTAGTGAAGTCTCTCTTCAAATCGTCAACATACTGGCGGGCGTCCTGGTTGTCCTGGGCTGAAGGCTTGATGTCGAACACGATGTATTCGATGCCACGGGCCTCGTCGGTCTCGAACCTGTATTTGTTTTCTTCGTAGAACTTCTTGTTGTCCTTGTCGGTCACCACCACGGTGGAGTCGGCAATCTTCGAATAACGGAGGGCAATGACGTCAGCCGTGGCCTTCACGTTCTTGTTCTCATAATACTTCTGAGCCAACTTGGCGGGAACGAAATAAGAAGCCTTGATCAGGTTGTTGAACTTGTTCTCCAGACGGTTTTCCTTGATGGCGTTCTCGAAATCGACCCACTGGTTGCGGTTTTCGATCGGATACTGGTCGAGGTTCTGCATGAAATTCTGAAGGCCTTCACGGTCGAAGTTGCCGTTGGCGTCGGAGAAGTTCTGGACAACCCACTGGTGCGGTTCTTCACCCAGGAATTGATCGTAGAGTTCATCACTGGAAACGTTCATGCCGATGGCATCGTATTCCTTGTTCATGATGTGATCCTTGATCATCTGTTCAAGGGTGTTGTTATAAACGCTGTAGGTCTGAGATGAGCTGAGGTTGCCACCGTAGCTTCTCTTCATGTTTTCCAGATTCTTGTTCTTCAGATCCTCAAAGTCCTTGTAGGGAATCTTTTCGCCATCGACGACGGCCACATTAAACTCACGATGTCTCCCTGTGCTTTGGAAAAGGTCTTGAAGAACGAATGCCAACAAGGCAAGTCCGATGATTGCAATCAACAATCCCGAACGTCTTCTGATTTTTTCAATTGCTGCCATAATGCTTGTAATTATTTATATTTATTTTATCCAAAATTTGAGCCTGCAAATTTAGTAAAAGGTTTTCAATCTCCGTAAAAATTGGGCAAACTTTATTAATTAATTTACTCAACTCGCTTTAGTTCAACCTCTTCCAGCTTCATATCCGTGGCTTTCAGCACCTTGATCCGATAGGGCCCGATGACCAGTTCTTCCCCGATTTCCGGGATATTCTCGTAATAATGGAGGATCATGCCCGCCAAAGTCTCATAGTCATCCGACACGGGGAGGTTGAGTTTATAGGTTTCATTCAGGTAGTCGATTTCAAGTCGGGCGGAGAACACGTAGGTATCCTCCTGGACCTTCTCTTCCGTCTCCTCCGGCTCGTCGTATTCGTCTTCGATCTCTCCGAAGATCTCCTCGATGACGTCCTCCATGGTAACAATGCCTGCGGTGCCGCCGAACTCATCGACCACCACGGCAACGCCTTGGTGCTTCTGGATGAAATGCTTCAGCAGCCGGTCTGCCGTATATGTCTCCGGGAAGAAATCTATGGCGCGCACCAAATCGGCTGCGGTAACAGTTTTGCCATGGGCGATGGCTTCAACGACGTCGTTGAGATGGATGTATCCGACGATATTGTCAATGTTTTCCGAATAGACGATCAGCTTGGAGTGCTTGGTCTCCTCGAAACGGTCTTTCAAGACATCCAGATGGTCCGTGATCTTCACCGCCTCGATCTCATTTCTCGGGCCCATGCATTCGCGTAGCTTGACCGTGCGGAACTCCATGGCGTTTTGGAACAGTTGGATCTCCTGTTGGAAATCCTCGTTGGCCTCCTTGGGTGGGGCCATGCTGGTGATGTAGTCGTCGAAGTCAACCGTGCTGATCTGGTATTGCTGTTGATCCATCTTCATCCCGAAAAACACGCGGATGATGAGGTAAGCGATACCGGAATAGACCAAGGTCAGCGGGTACAGCAAATAGTAGAAGATAAGGGTTGGCACGGCGAAAAACGAGAGGATGCCGTTGGGGTTGATGCGGAACAGGATCTTCGGTAGGAACTCGGCCACCACCAGGACAAACAAGGTGGCCAAAACGGTCTTCAACAGCAGCACCATGAAGTCGTTGTTGAGCGAAACGGCTTGCAGCCAACGCACGACGGGTGCGTCAAGAATCTTCGCCATGCTCATGCCATAGATGATCAGGGCGAGGTTGTTACCGATCAGCAACGAGGTGATGAACCGCGACTGGTTCTTGAAGAACAAGCTGACGATCTTGGCGGAGAACTTGTTTTTCTTGGTATCGACCTCCAACTGCAGCCGGTTGGTGCTGTTGAATGCAATCTCCAATCCCGAGCACAAGGCCGAGAAGAACAAGGTAACCGCTACAACAATCCAGTCATTCATCGTCAATCATCCTCCACTTCAAACGTGGCTTGTCCATTATAGATGCTGTATTCTTCAAAGCCTTCGAACGACACCAAGCTATCGCCTGTGATGTCCTTGTCGGGCATAATGATCCGCACTTTCGAGCGGGTATAGATCATTTTGGTGTCCTGATACCAGAACAGTTTCTCGGAGAGCATCTTCTGCTCGCTCTGATGGTTTTCAACGCTGACGTTTCCTCGGGCTTCCACCATTTTCTGGTCTGTGTAGTTGATGCCGTAGTCAGCGCTGATTTCAGACACCACCCGATGGTTGTTGTCGAAGATGGTGGCATGGAATCCCTGGGGGAACTCGATAAAGGCGGTATCGGCATCCTCCCTCACCATGACAGGTGCCTGCAGCTCGACCTTCACGATACCCGAGTCGCTCCTGTAGAACACCACGTCGTAAGCCACCACGCCCGAGAGGGTGTCGTCCGACGCCAGTTGTTGGATCACGGAAGTCGGGTTCCCACACGAAAACAACATCACAGCCAAGAAGGCTGTGATGTTGCATATCATCAGAAGGCGTCTGTGGATCATTTAGCGGCTCTGATCGTAGTGGTCTCGCCAATCCAACCGCCAACGGTGTAGGACTGTCCTTCAGCATAGTCGTTGAAGAAGATGGTCTCCGTGGTGGGGAAGTGCTGTCTGTAGGAGGCAGCCAGACTATTGGCGCGGCTAGCGACCGATGGGTCGATGGCGGCAGCCCTGGCACACTTGTCAACAGCCACCCAATAGACTTCCCTGCCACCGAACTTGCCATCGAAGGAGCCGGCTGAAGCGGCGTAGGCCATACCGATGAGGATGTAAGGTTCACCTGCGGTCGGGTCAACGGCGGCAGCCCTGCGGGCGGCGTCGCGGCATCTGCTGGTGGAACCCATGTTCAGATAGCAGTAGGCCAGGTTTCTGTAAGCTCTATAGACGCGGTCGTTGTTCGAAGCGGAAGTGGCTTGTTCGAAGTACTTGGCAGCTTCACCGTTCTTACCGTCCTTGAAGAGTTTAACACCAATGTTGTAAGCGGCTTCCGGGCTGGGTTCCAGATCGTAGAGTTTCTTACTGGCGTCAAGGAAGAGTTTCGAATCGGTGCACTCCTTCTTATCAAGGATGGTGGTGATGCGCTTGAGCAGCGTGATATCATCGGGAGTTTCAGCCATCTTGGCGCTGAACACCTTGATCAGGTCGTCGCAGGAAGCGTAAGGCTGGAAGAGGTTGTCCAGATTGTTCTTCACACCTTTGTTGATGTTGATGGACTTCTCGTTCTTCTCCAGTTGCTTGTC
This sequence comes from Bacteroidales bacterium, assembly GCA_017965765.1. Lineage (GTDB taxonomy): Bacteria > Bacteroidota > Bacteroidia > Bacteroidales > F082 > Limimorpha. The sequence goes on along the minus strand of JAGCPJ010000053.1, from coordinate 43,846 downwards.
GAAACCGGCAATCGCCTCAGTATCACCAGACTCCTCGGCATTGGCCTTGGCCTCCACCAGTTGGGTCTCGGTCTCAGCCAGCGCCTTGATATTGTCGTCAAGGACTTCTGAAAGCTCCTGATAGACGTTGATGATGGTCATCTTTTCTTCCTTGTTGTTGCTCACCATGTCGATGGTTGACTTGAAGTATGCGTCGATGTAGGCACCTTGGAGCTGAGAAGGATCCATGGCAACGGCTTCTTTCAGCACGTTGTAAGCCTCTTCGTAGCGGTTCTTGTTGTAGGTGTAGATCAAGAGGCCTTTACGACCCATGATGTTGGCCACCTGTGAGGCGCCCGTCTTGGGGTCATTGGGGAAGCAGACGGCTCTGGTATCCATCAACATGCAGAGCGTATCAATGTAAGCGTCTTTGTCTTTAGGGTTCTGACGGATGAGGTAATCCAAGATCTTTTCACCATTGGTATAGGTATATTGCGTAGCACGCGGGCCCGTAAGGAAGACCTCACGCCAGGCGGAGATCATCTCTTTGCTGGCAGCATCGGGAGAGAACTTGGCGGCTTCCCACTGCTTGTAATACTCACGGTAAATCGAAATCTTGGTCACGCAGTTCACACTGTCCACACCGTATTTTGCGGTGGTGGCCAAATCCTGTGCGGAAACGCTGAAGGCCATTCCTAAGACGAAGGCCAGGATCACAAATCTTTTCATTTTCATCTCTCTTGTATTTTATTGGTTTAACTTTCTTTATCTATACATTCTCTTGACAAACCAGCGTTCGAAGATGGAGACGCCGAGGGTGAAGTTCACGTAACCTTCTTGGATGAGGTTATCAGATTTCGTGCCACATTTTCCCACCTCCAAACTGAGGTTCACACGGGAGAGGGTTTTGGGCACTGGGAGGGTCACGCCTGCCGTCACACCTAATTTATTAATAGAATGCCCGTTGATGTTCAAGTAGGTCTGTTCATAGAAACCGCCTAGACGGTACGACATCTTCGTCCAATAACTCGACAAAGTAGTGGACACGGGGATATATTCGCCACCGACGGCGACACTCCATGAGTCTTGAAGTCCCTGGTTGACACCATTTCTTTCAAAAGCGCTCCATTGTGCCCAGTTGAAGTCTGCGCCCAAGGTCCAGCGGTTGTTTTTCTGCAGAGTAATGCCGAAGCCCACACCGTGGGGCATGGTCAGAGACGCCTTGTTGTCCGTTTGGTACCAGACGGTATCAATGAGGTATTCGGCTGCCGAGGCGGAGGAATAATCGCCTGCCTCGATGCTGCGGATAAAGATGGTCTGGGAACCTCTCAGTTTGATTTGCTGATCATAGGTAGCGCCTAAGGTCAGGGTCAAGTCTTTCCCCACCTTGCCATGGAACATCAAGCCGTAGTCGAACATGAACGAGCTAATCATCACATCGCGGCTGCGGCGTGAGCAGATGACGAAGGTCGAGTCGGGATAGGTCAACGTTGTGGTAGCCTTGCTGTCGCCAAACACATAGCTGGCATTAGCACCTACTGAGAAATGCTTGCCCAGACGGAAGCCATTACCCCAAAAGGCCCTGTTCAAGCCACCGTCGCCCTGGAAAAATTGGGAGTAGTTGCCTGAATAGGCATCATAGCCGGAGGTCACGATGTTGTACCCCACATTGCTGTATGGTTGGGCACCGACAGCCATCTTCCACCAATTGGTCAGGGCGAACCCCATGGTCACTGACTCGAAGGCAGCGGTACTGGCGCGTTCAGAGAGCGCCGAGGTGCTGAAATTGGACGACTTGGCATACAAGCAGGCGTCAAACAGGAAGGCCAAGGTGTCAATCATGGCGTATGAGGCGGGGTTTTCGGCATTGACCATAGCCTTGTCATACATGGCATTCGCAACGCCTCCCATGCCTTTGAGACGCGCATTCATACTCTTGTCCCTCACCTGTCCCAGGCCGAACATGGAATAAGGCGAATCAACGTCAGCCTGAGCAAACACACTGCCGCACATCATCACGACAAGTGCGGTCAATATCAGTTTATTATGTGAACGATTCTTCATTATTGGTTGTTTCGGGGTGCAAATATCCAAAAAAAAACCGAAATTTTTATAAAAAATTGTTGCTGTTGTCAAAAAAAGCTGTATTTTTGCAGTCGCATTCTACGGGGTACCATAGCTCAGTTGGTAGAGCAACGGACTGAAAATCCGTGTGTCGCTGGTTCAATTCCCGCTGGTACCACCATCAAAGCCGGGCGCAAGTCCGGCTTTTATTATTTCAGCGATTTGCTTCCCATCCAATCTATTCATGCAATTGAAATGGCCCTTGGGGCAACGGTCATAGCCCAACTTGTCGCAGGGGCGGCATCGCAATGCCTTGACCTCCACGATTGAAGCAGGTTTCATGCCTTGGGGAAGGTAAGGATACATGCCAAATTCCGGCACGGTGTTGCCCCAGACCGAGACGATGGGTTTGTGCAAGGCTGCGGCAATGTGCATCATCCCCGTATCGTTGGTGAGCACGGCATCGGAAAGCTTGAGCAGCGAAGCCGACTGTCCGACGGTAAGCCTCCCGCAACTGTTGCCCACATAACTTCCCACCTTCTCTTTGATGCGGTCACCGCGCGAGGCGTCTTCCGGTCCACCCACCAGAATGACGGGATAATCCAAGGCCTCGCAGACCTCCACGACCTTATCGACCGGCAAGATCTTGGTAGCATGTTGGCCTCCGATGACGATGGCGACAAAGCCGTCACGAAAAGCCTCAGGGAGATCTTCGTAATGCATGTCATCGCCTTCGCTGAAAAAGAAATCCAAGCCTTGGCCGTCGTTCTTCACCCCCAATCGCTCCACCGCCTTGAAGTAGCGGTCCACGATGTGTACTGGAGGCATCTTGCCCAGTTTGAGTTTGGTATAGAGGAACTTCTTGAAGTCAAGCTTCGGGAATGAAGCCGAGGGACGATGAAGTGCCCAGCGCACCTTGAGGGATCGCCAGTTCTTGTGAAGATCTACAACGAAGTCATAATGCTCCTTGCGCAACAAGGCCGTGACTTCGCGCAAATCGCCATCGATGGTGAAGACCTTATCGACGAAGGGATTTGTCGCATAGATGGATTGATATGCTTTTTTCGTCAGCACATGAAGTTCCAGATCCGGCAGCTGTTGGCGAAGGCATCGAATGACAGGGGTGGTCAACACGATGTCGCCAATGGAACTGAAGCGTATGAGAAGGATTTTTTTCAAGACGCAATATTTGTTCGGCAAAGATAGTTAACTATTCGTTATTTTTGCCAAAATTTTGGAAATGAAAAGATACCATAAGCTTTTGATGGCTGTCATCAGCGGATTGTTGCTGTGGGCTGCCTGGCCCACACGCGGATGGGCTGCCTTGGCCTTCATCGGGTTGGCTCCCCTGCTCTATGTGGAAGAGCGCATCAGCAAAGGAGAAAGAGGTAGTGTTTTCGGACTAGCCTTCGTCACCTTTTTGATTTGGAATGTGTTGACTACCTGGTGGGTTTGGAATGCCACACCCGCAGCCATCCTTGCTTGGGTCCTCAACGCTCTGTTCATGGCCATCGTGTTCTGGGCCTTCCATTTCACCAAAATGAAGCTACACAACGACCATTGGGGCAATTTCCTGCTCATCCCCTATTGGATGGCCTTCGAGTTCCTGCATTACTACTGGTCTGCCAAATGGCCTTGGCTCAGTCTTGGCAATGTATTCTCCACCACCACGACCTGGGTGCAATGGTATTCCGTCACTGGTGTCGCCGGCGGCACCCTTTGGGTTTTGCTGGTCAACATCATGATCAACAACCTTGCCTCTTGCGAAAGGGAACGCGAAAAGAAAGCCATACGTCTATACTCGATAGCCACCATCCTACTTTTAGTCCTGCCTATTGTGGGGAGCAAGATCGCTTATAACCATTACGAAGAAAAGGGCACCGACACCGAGGTGATTGTGATCCAACAGAACTGCGACCCCTGGAACGAGCAGTTCGATAAGCAATATTACGATGCGGTAGTCCAGCGCAACGTCAACTTGGCCGAGAAACTCGTCACCCCTGAGACGCGATTCGTTGTCAGCTCCGAATCGGCCATAGAGGAGGGCATCTGGCTAGACCGATTGACGGACGTCAGAGCTTTCGACATCCTCGGCACGTTCACTGAGCGACACCCCAACTGTTGTTTCGTCATCGGTGGATTTTCTTACGAATGGGTGCCCAAGGGAATGGAGGACGACTTCCCTGCGCGACAAGTCGGTAATAGCGACCGTTATTACTACGCCCATAACACTGCTTGGCTCATCGACACACTCAACGTACAGCACCGCAACAAGTCGAAGCTGACTCCAGCGGTAGAGGCTATTCCTGAATGGATGGGGTTCCTGAAACACTTTAGCCTCACCGTCGGTATTGCACGAGGTACGCTGAAAACCGATCCTTACCCACATAACATGAGTTTCGACGGACACCAAGTGGGTGTGCCCATCTGCTACGAGTCGGCTTTCGGCGGCTATGTGAGCGAGTTTGCCAAGAAAGGTGCCGATCTGCTGTTCGTCATCACCAATGACGGCTGGTGGGGTGATACGCCTGGCTACAAGCAGCACTTCGAATTCTCGAAATTGCGCGCCATCGAGAACCGTCGTTGTGTGGCACGCTCAGCAAACACTGGGAAATCAGGGTTCTTCAACCAACGGGGCGACGTGGTCCAAAGCACCGAATATTGGAAAGAAGACGTCATCAAGGCCACATTAAAAGCGAATACAGAAAAGACTTTTTACACCAAACACGGTGACTATCTGTATCGGATCGCGATGTGGATGACCTTCGGGTTGCTACTCGCCACGGTGATATTGACCATCGTCAGTTTCCTGAAACGTCATAGGAAGAGCGCATCTCGTAAGGGATGCTAGCTATGTAACAGCCCATGAAAACCTCTCTGCTATCCCTCGGTCCGTTTCAAGGCATCACCGACGCCCCCTTCCGGAACGTCTTCAAAAAACATTTCGGCGGCATCGACAAGTTCTACACGCCTTTCTTTACTGGTATCCAGAAAGATCACGCCAAGAACCTGCAGGTGGAAGAGATCGACCCTCGTTTCAATGATGTGGAGACCTTGACACCACAAATCCTGAGTACCGATGCTGAGGAGATTTTGCGCTTCGCATCACAATGCAAAGAACTGGGTTACAAGGAGATCAACTTGAACATGGGCTGTCCCTTCCCGAGAGTGGCCAACAAGAAACGCGGTTGTGGGCTTTTGCCTTATCCCGAGAAGATCACAGCGATGCTCAGCACAGTTTTTGAGCGTATCGATTTGAAATTCAGCATTAAGTGCCGACTGGGCTACTTCGATCCCGATGAGATTGTTCCAGTTATTGATATTTTCAATCAATATCCTCTGAGTGAACTGATCATCCATCCACGAATTGGCAAGCAATTATATAAAGGTGAAGCCGACGTGAAACGTTTCGCGGAATTGATTCCGATGATCAAGGCGCCTTTGGTTTATAATGGTGACATCATTTCGGTGGATAGTTTTGAACGTATTAGCGAAATGGTCAAACCGGTGAATGAGTTCATGCTGGGACGAGGTTTGTTGGCGAATCCGTTCTTGGCGGAGGAGATAAAAAAGAACGGCGAATTGAACGAATTCAGCGAACCTGTTTGCCCCAAAAAAGACCGGCTTTATGCCTACGTGGTTGACCTTTACGAAGACCGATTACGTCACGCTGGGGGCAGTCCCAAGGTGTTGGGACGGATGAAGGAACTATGGTCTTATCTGATGAACTCGTTCGACGAGCCACAGGACATCTGGCGCAAGATCAAGAAAATCAATGCGCTAAAGGAATACGAAGAAGCTGTGGACGCCGTTTTTCAGGAACGGCGAATTAAAGAAGGAACGGCGAATTAAACGAATTAAACGAATTAAACGAACTTATTTTTGAAAAAATTCGAAAATTCGTTTAATTCGTTTAATTCGCCGTTAACAATTTGTTGTTATTTGATCCAGTACACGTAATTCTCTTTACGAGGTCTGGCTTCGGGATAGTCACCAGCGGTATAGCCGAGGATGCAGTTGCCGATACCTACGTACTTGGTGTCGTCGATGCCAAGGTCACGCAGGATGGCTTTGCCTTCTTCGGTCTCGAAGACCTCTTTGGCACGATGGATCCAGCAGGAGCCCAAGCCTTTGGCATGAGCGGCATTGAGCAGGTTGCCCATCACCAAGGAGCCGTCCTCTTTCCACGTCATGGCAGCGGTGGTATCAGCCAGCACCACCAGCACCACAGGAGCACCATAGAAAGGATCGCTATCCATGCCGAACACGGCAGCATTGAGTTGGCTCATCTTGTCGCGCACCTCACGATTGGTGACGGCGATGATGATGGGTGCTTGGCGGTTCATGCCGGTCGGGGCGTATGTTCCGGCTTTGCAGATTTCTTCGATCACCTCCACGGGAGGCACTTCATCGGTGTAGCTGCGTACGCTGCGACGCGTCAGCAGATCGTTCATCGTAGTATTCATAGTAGTTTCGTTTTTGTTTTCACAAGTTTTTTCATTAGCAGCTTTTTCGCCACAACAGCTAGCCATCACCAAAGCAACGGCAGCGAGCAAAATCAAAGATAGTTTATTCATTTTTCGAGAGATTATAGTTCGACTACAAAGGTATTAAAAAACTGAATTAGAATAAGAAAAAAAGAACAAATACCCATCCAATATCTCTACCAGTAGTTTTATATCACACTGATTATCAGACATTAGGAATAATTGACAGCCAAAACATCTCTACCTTGTCCCTACCCTTGAAAAAACAAGGTTATTTCCTTATACTTTTGTGGCATGAAAACAAAACTATCATGCCATGAAAAGATTATCACTGTTTTTTCTAGCGGCTTGTTGGCTGCTGTCAACAAGAGTTGTTGCCCAAGAACCCGAGATCAAGTTGGACAGTTTGAAGATGACTGCCGACACCCTATTGTTAGAAGGGGTCTCCATCACTGCAGAGCGGCCATTGTTTTCGGTGGATGGTGAAAAGACGCTGTACCAAGTGTCCGAAGATCCTACCGTACAGAACGGTGTCGCTTCCGATGCCTTACAAAATGCGCCTGGTGTCAGTGTGGATGTGGAAGGCAACATCACCCTGAGGGGTGCTTCGAACGTGGAAATCTGGATCAACGACCAGCCTTCACACCTCACGAAAGAGAACTTGAAAGCCTACATCCAGACCTTGCCCGCCAATGCCATCGACCGCATCGAGGTCATCACCAACCCTTCGGCCAGATGGGCTACCGAAGCCGACGGCATCATCAACATCGTGATGAGCGGCAAGATCAAGCGGAATGAGTTCCTGTGCTTTGGAACCAATGTCTCCTCGCAACCGTACGTAATGCCATGGGCCTCCTACGTTTGGAAAAACGACCGTTGGACCGTGAACGCCTTCGCCAGTAGCTATTTCTATCATGGCGAAGCGAAATCGGAAAACGACAGGAACCTCTTTATCAGAGATGAAAACGGACAATTCATCCCGACGAGCCGGACCCATAGCATCCGGTATGACAAATACTTCACATACAGTCCAGGAGCCTCACTGAACGTCACCCATACTCCCAATGAGAAGAACACCTTCGCGTTGTGGTTAAACTGCTGGGATTCCTTCGGCCCAGTGGAAGGCACCACTGAACGAAAACGAACGGAGTTCCTGGAGCAGGCGGGCACCTACGAATATGTCTTTGTCAACCACTCCTATACCAATTACTTGTTTCTCAACTCGGGCTTGTATTACCAGCACAAGTTCAACGAAGAAGGGCACAACCTTACCCTACGTGCCAATGGCAACTGGAACCGCAACGCCGTGCCTTTGGAGGACCACACCACCTACACCTTGCCTGCACCCCGAGAGGATGTTTTTCGCATGGACTACCTCATGTCGAACGTACCTTTATCGGCCAATATCGATTACAACCTTCCCTACTTGAAGACCGGAGAATTCAGCATGGGGCTCAATGGCAGCTGGGAGTCAGGCCTCACGCGGAACGACGTGGACACCTTGATTGGCAACACCTACGTGCACGATCCGATCATGAGCTACCACTATCGCACCAAGGACCAAAAACTAGGCGGTTATCTCATGGTACGACATCGTTTCGGCGATTTTACCGTGCAACCCGGCATCAACCTGAACTACTATCAAACCAGCATCGTCTATCCTGATACGCCTGATTATCCGTATATTATTGATCTTCAACCGTATCATTATTTCAACGTCACTCCCTCGCTACACCTCTCCTACCGCACCCCTTCAATGCACAACTTCAAGTTGAGCTATTCCAGAAGGGTCAACCACCCCACGGCAAAACAGCTCAGTCCTTTCAACATCTACGACACCGAGACCTACCTCACGGGTAATCCCTATCTGGAACCCGTTTACACACAAAACTTGGAAGCCAGCTGGACCAAATATTGGAACGACTTCGGGTCGGTGGGGTTGACGGGTTATTACAAAAGCAAGAAAAACGAGATTACCTCCATCAACGAGTCGGGGTATCATGAGCATTTTGGCCGGGTAGTGCAATTTTCAAGGCCTGTCAATGTAGGGCGGTCCTATATGGTGGGAGGGGAGTTCAACATGATGTACCGCCCCAACGGGATGTTCAACCTGCGATTTTATGCCAATGTCTATGACTCCTATCTCGAGACCAATTATGGGGTACTGGATCAATGGGAAAAGAACGAGTTATGGTCATACAGCCTTCAACTGACCGCATGGGCCAAGCTGTGGAACCGACTGGAGATCCATGCCTCGGGCCATTATTCCTCTCCTATACAACGTCTGTTCAACCAAGTCGGGGCCAACTATTCCATCGATTGCGGGATGCGCACCGATTTCTTCAACCACAAGTTGTCGGTGTTTGTCAACGGCTACGACCTCTTCGGCCTGATGCGCTACAGCAACACCTACACCAACCCGATCTCAAGCGGCAGCTATTCTAGCAGAAGCAACAGCACCTATCTTTGCGCTGGTTTCACCCTGCGTTTCGGCAATGTGGAGTTGGAGCAAGAGGCACAGACGGCTGGAGAAAAAGGAGGACAGTAGGAACGGAAAACGGAAAACGGGAAACGGAAAGTTTTTGAGAAGATAAAAACAAAATGACTATTTTTGCGTTAAAAATGACATGATGCTTGGATTGCTTTTCCGATCGAGATGTTGGATTGCCTTCGCGCTGATTGCGTTGTTGGCGGCCTGTAACGTGAAGTCCGACATGGATAACATGGAGCGATTGGTCATGGAGATCGAAAACAAGTTTGAACGAGGCGAAGACATTTCGCAAGACACCTCCATCTTCCAGGCAAGACGCTACTTCGACCTCTCTGACGATGCTGAGATGAAGACACTTTCGGCCTTGTACAGCGGCTGTGTGTATTGGCAGCAAAACGACTACGACTCCGCCATGAAGGCTTTGGACGAGGCCATTGCCACGGCCAAAGCAAGCCAAGATCTTAGGCTGTTGGAAAAGGTGCAGACGACCATTTCGGCTTTACATGGTGACCTGGATCATACCGAAAACATGATCAGCGTGTTTTTGCGCCGCAGGAGGATGCTCAACATCATCCTTTTGGCTTTGGTGGCCGCTATCGGGGTGGTATTGTTCCTCCTCTACCGTTCCGCACAAAAACGGGCTACTCTTGCCGAGATGAAACTCAGCATGGCCGAGCTGCAGAAGGAATCCGAGAACTTGGCCGAGACCAACCGCGACAACCTCTTCCAACGGGCGATGATGATTTACAAGGTTTTCCTCATCGGAGAAAAGAAGGACATCGACCAAGAGACCTTCAACAAAGTGAAATCCAGCGTTTGCGGCAAGGAAGCCGATACTGCCTACGAAGCCATCTTCGACGCCTATCATCAAGTCTATCCCGAGGTGGTACAACGGTTGCGAGAACATCAACCTTCTTTGACAGAAAGTGAGTTTAAGGTATGCCTCCTTTCGATGATGCCTTTCAGCGTGAAGGAGGTGGCAGATATCTTAAAGGTCTCCCCTGCCATGGTCGGCAAGTGCCGGACGGGGATTAGGAAGAAGTTGGGGATCACTGAAGCAAGAGGGGGTATTGAGGCGTTAGTGGCAGAGTTATAAGAAGGTTTTTTTGGGGGGAGGGGTAATATTAGTTTTTTTATTTATCTTTGCGGAAAACAAAACAATAATCAACCATGAGCGAACAGATCCTAATAAGCACTATTGCCGAGTATTTTAAGACCCAGCCAGTTTTAAAGGCTTGGTTGTTCGGGTCGTTTGCTCGTGGCGAAGCCACCCCCGATAGTGATGTGGATATTCTAGTTGAGTTTGACCACAGCAACCCTATTGGATTATTCACTTACGCCCAAATTTGGAGGGAATTGCAAGAGCGTCTAGGCCGTAAGGTTGACCTCGTGGAAGAAGGCACCTTGAAACCTTTTGCCGTGGAGTCCGCTAACCGTGATAAAAAACTGGTTTATGAGAGAGCGAACTAAGGACATCGATCGTCTATATCACATCGAAGAGAGCATCAACCATGTGATGGATTTCCTTGAAGGTAAGACCTTTGAGGAGATGAGGGATGATACAATGTGCTTCCACGCCGTAGTTTACAACATCATGATTATCGGCGAGGCGGCCAATATGCTGACTAAAGAATTCAGAGAAGAGCACCCCGAAGTGCCTTGGCGCAACATCATAGACATGCGTAATGTGCTAGTCCATGGGTACTATATTGCAAGTCCACTTTTCATCTGGGAAACTTACACCAAAGACCTTGGAACTTTATTGGAGCATGTAAGACGGTATATTGCTGAAATGAAGAACATTTGATGCAGCCTAACGAGGGTTGGATTTTAGATTTCGTATGCCTGCAACAAAAAATCTTGATTGGTGCTGTCTGAACAAAAAAGCGGAGACAATAATCTTCTACTCTTCATAGCCCTTTGAGCCGTATTCTTTTCTGGGCTTTTTATCGCATTTACCAATTGATTTCCTTCAAGTTGAGAACAATACAAACAAAATTTATTCTTTTCACTAAATTTATACAATCGGCAAGTTAAATCATAAAATCTGCTCCATCTTTCATGTACAGGATTTAAGATCACATCTACACTATCAATTACTTTGTCAAAACGCTTTTTTAGGTTGCGATTTTGTAAGCGAAATTCTGCTCTATTTTTAACGCCACGTTGGGTTTTCAATATGTTGTTTTCTCCACATTGAATAACCAAAAAGTGTTTTTCGCCGACCTTAAATTGTCGCTGCCGCTCTAATTCATCAATCAATCTCTCAATGTTTTCTTCTGTTGCATCCTTATGCTTACTGAAGATTTGATGTGTTTTGAGATCTATAATCTTTCCGTTTTGTAAAAGAAATAACTGGTTTCCGACAAGGCCACGTGACAATTTCAATTCAAACAGAGCGGTGACTTTTTCATTATGGACTAATTGACAGACAGAGTTTAAATCTTCTTTGTTATTAAATACCCACTCGCTAAACATCACAAAATCAGCATCCTTTTCATTGAGTATTTCCACTACAGTACTAATCCGAAGTTTTCTCTGCTTCGAAGACAAACGATTCCAACTGGGAAATGAAACCAATTTTATTACCATAACTTATGTATTCTCTGTTTTGTCATAATAAAAACAATATTCAAATATGGTTTTTTATATGATTTTCCATATTAAAATATTGTTTTTACCAAACTCGTTAACGGTTTAACCTCATGATCTTCACCGGTCTTTCATCGCCCTGATAAAGCCGGCTGCACCAGTTGACCCTGCCCGTGTCTTGGAAACCACATTTCTCCATGACACGACCCGAGGCAGGGTTATCCACAAAGAAGTCAGCCCAAAGGGTTTGGAAATGCTTCATGTTGAAGCAATAGTCAATCATGGTTTGAAGCGCTTCCGTACAGAGGCCTTGGTTCCAGTAGGGTTTGGCAATCCAATAGCCTAGCTCAGCATCATTAGGAGCAATGTCGATATTGCTCTCACCATGGGCATAATAGCCCATGCAACCGACAGGTTCCGCTGTTTCTTTGAGTTCCAGCGCCCAAGTATGACCGTTGGAGAAGATATTGCGAATCACCTGAAGGCTATCTTCGACGGATTGATGCGGAGGCCATCCCGCACGGGGCCCCACCTCAGGATCGGAGGCATATTTATAGAGGGTTTCTGCATCGGCATCAAGCCAGGGGCGGACACGAAGGCGCCTCGTCTCCATCAAGAAGACCTCATCCAGCAAGCATCGGCGAAGCTCTTCCACGGTGTCCACCATACGATTTCCCGCCAGTTGTTCACGGGTACGGTTGCCCCAGCTGACGGCGATGCCATCGATACCACCGTTGGCGGCGGTCAGCATATCGGTGTTGGAGTCGCCCACCATGACTGCATCGGCTGGTACACAGCCCGCCTTGGCCAGCACGGAGGCGACGATTTCAGGTGCTGGTTTCATGGGATAGCCCACCCGGTTGCCAAAGATGGCGACAAAAGTGAGGTCAGGAAAGAACTCATGAATGAGCCGCTCGGTACCTTCCTGCACCTTATTGGAGACTACCGCCAGCTTTATACCCTTAGCATACAAGTCATTAAGCAAGGCGACAATGCCTGGGAAAGGCTGGGTATGTTCGTCAATATGGGCCAAGTAATACGCTTTGAATTCCGCCACACAGGTCTCCAGAGAAGCATCGTCCAACTCCATGGGCGAGAAGGCTTTACGGATCAGGTTACGGATGCCATGGCCCACCATCTTGCGGTATTGTTCCAACGTGTATTGGGGCATCCCACGGCGTTCCAGGAGGTAATTGACGGCATTGCCGAGGTCCTCGATAGTATCGAGCAGGGTACCGTCCAGATCGAAAATAACCAGTTTCTTCTTCATTTCTATTTAATAAGAGAAGCAATCCAATACGAGTGTAGTACTGGATTGCTTCGGTCGTGCCTCCCTCGCAATGACAGCTATCGGCTGCCATTTCCTTGCGAATAAAAGGCTAAATCATTCAAACGAGGCGATGGCCTTCTTGATGATCTCGATGGCTTCGCGGAGTTCAGCCTCGGTGATGACCAAGGGCGGAGCGAAGCGGATGATGTGCTGGTGGGTGGGCTTGGCCAGCAGGCCGAGGTCACGCATCTTCAGGCACACATCCCAAGCCTCTTTACCATCTTTGGGCTTGATGATCACGGCGTTGAGCAAGCCTTTGCCACGAACCTTCTCGATCATCGGGCTCTTGATCTTGCCAATCTCCTCACGGAAGATCTTACCGAGACGGTCGGCGTTTTCCATCAGGTGTTCATCTTTGATGACCTGGAGGGCGGCGATGGACACGCGGGCGGCGATGGGGTTGCCACCGAAGGTGGAGCCGTGCTCGCCGGGCTTGATGTTCAGCATGATATCGTCGTCGGCCAACACGCAGGAGACCGGAACCACACCACCACCGAGGGCCTTACCCAGGATGAGGATGTCGGGACGGACGCCTTCGTGGTCGCAGGCCAGCATCTTACCCGTACGGGCGATACCGCACTGCACCTCGTCAGCCATGAACAGCACGTTGTACTTCTTGCAGATGTCGTAGCATTTCTTCAGGTAGCCATCATCCGGCACATACACGCCAGCCTCGCCTTGGATGGGCTCCAGCAGGAAACCGGCGATTTCCTTACCGTCCTTAGCCAGTACTTGCTCCAGTGCGTCAGGATCATTGTAAGGGATACGGATGAAACCAGGAGTCATGGGACCGTAGTTAGCATAGCTCTCGGGGTCGTTACTCATGGTGATGATGGTGATGGTACGGCCGTGGAAGTTGCCTTCGCAGCAGACGATCTTCACCTTGTCGTTCGGGATGCCTTTCTTGACCACACCCCAGCGGCGAGCCAGTTTCAGACCGGTCTCGTCGGCTTCGGCACCAGAGTTCATCGGCAACACCTTGTCATAGCCGAAGTACTCAGTGACATACTTCTCCCACACGCCCAGTGCGTCGTTGAAGAAAGCGCGCGAGCTGAGGGTGAGACGGTTGGCCTGATCGGTCATGGCCTTGATGATGGCCGGGTGGCAGTGACCTTGGTTCACTGCGGAGTAAGCGGACAAGAAGTCGAAGTATTCCTTGCCTTCGACATCCCAAACCTTGGCGCCCTTGCCTTTGGCGAGGACGACCGGCAGCGGGTGATAGTTATGAGCTCCGTATTTCTCTTCGAGCTCCATGGCCTGCTGTGATGACGTGATTTTCTCGATCATGATTCGATATTTAAGGATTTAAAAACTTAAAGATTTAAAGATTCATATAAAAGGAGCGGCAAAGTTAGGGTTTAATTTTGAATAAATCAACTCTAAACAGCGACGTAAGGATTAAAATCCTTCTCCTCGCCAATGGTGGTGGTTTCGCCGTGACCGGAATAGACCTCCGTATCCTCGGGGAGGGTGAAAAGACGAGTTCGAATAGACTCCCGTAGTTCCTCAAAGTCGCCACCAGGGAAGTCGGTACGCCCGATGCTGCGGCAGAACAAGGCATCACCCGTAAAGACCCATCCTTCCGCCATGGCATAGAGGCTGATGCTTCCCTTGGCGTGACCCGGCGTACAAAGGACTTCCAAGGTACTGTTACCCACCTTGATGAGTTCGCCATCCGTCAGATCCACCTCCGGCAGCTTACATTCCTCCACCATCGGCAACCCAAACATCATAGCCTGCTGGCGGGACCTCAGGATGTCGTTCTTCACTTCGGGATGTGCCGCCACCTGGATGCCATAATGCCTTTTGACCGCCTCGTTGCCCATGATGTGGTCGATATGCCCATGGGTATTGACTACCATGAGCGGTTCCAACTGATGAAGGTCGATGAAACCCAACAATTCATCCACCTCCGAGGATGTATGACAGCCTGGATCGATGATGACACATTGGCGCGTTTCGTCATAAATGACATACGTGTTTTCCGCAAAGGGATTGAAGACGAAAGAGTTTACCTGAAGCATGATGTTTTCTTTTTTTGTTGGGGCAAAGGTAAAGAGTTTTGCGTATTTTTGCAGATTCAACCCGAAGAAAATGAAGTCGAGAACAAAACGGTACATGCGTTTGATGTTGGTGATCACACTGACATTCCTGGCTTCATTGTCCTACGCCCAGTTCTACAACGGGATGAACATGGAATTCGGCAAAAACCGAGTGCAATGGAAGGACTTCCATTGGTCCTACTATGAACAGGAGACCTTCGACGTGTATTTTTACCAAGGAGGCGATGAACTGGCCAAGTACGTCATCCACTACGCCAACGGAGCGATCCCCGTGCTGGAGAAGCGCTTTGGATACCATTTCACCAACAAGGTCCAATTTCTGGTATTCAATAGTCTGGGCGACCTCAAGCAAAGCAACCTCAATAACGACGAAGAAGATACGGGCAACACCGGCGGCATCACCAAAATCATCGGTTCAAAGGTATTCCTGTATTTTAACGGCAATTATTACGATTTTGAGCAGCAAATCAAGGAAGGCGTCGCCCATCTGCTGTTGAACCAGGTGATGAACGGGACTTCCATTGGTTCACAAATCAGAAATTCCTACCAATATGATATTCCCGAATGGTTCCAAAACGGCCTTTGTGCTTACCTTACAGAGGATTGGGACAGTTTCAAGGAAGACTGCCTTCAAAGAGGCATCCTTTCGGGGGATTTCAAGAAAATCAACCATCTCAGGGACGAGGAAGCCACCGTGGCAGGTTATTCCTTCTGGGAGTTCATTGAAGAACGGTACGGGACCAAAGCCTTCAACGACATCATGACTTTGGCGGAGAACTCCCGCAATGTGAAGAAAGCCCTACTGTACGTCACCGGGATGAAATACAAGCCCCTCATCAAAGCCTGGTATGACTACTATTTGGAGCGCTATTCCGCCTTGTACCAAAGGTATCCCGACCAGGTGATGCCTTTGCGTTACAAGAAGTACCGCACCTTCACCGAACCCGAGATCAGTCCCGACGGCCAACGCATCGCCTACGTCAGCAACGATGAGGGGCGCATCTGCATCTGGGTCGAAGACCTCAAGACTGGGAAACGAGAGCGGCTTTACAAATCCGGGCATCGTTCCGACAGCTGGGGGGACACCTCCTTCCCCTTGTTGGCATGGCATCCTTCAGGAAGCATCTTGAGCTTCATTCTGGAAGAAAAAGGGCAGCTTCTGCTCTGCAGCCTCGACTTGGGAACCAAAAAGCTGGGACAGACCTATCTGTTCGAGTTCCAGAAGATCACCTCTTTCTCATACGCGCATAAAGAACGCAAGATCGTCTTGTCGGCCTCCCGTTGGGGGAAACCAGACATCTTTGTTTACAACCTTTTCTCCAACACCATCGAACAGATTACCGACGACGAATTCACCGATCTGTCGCCCGTGTTCACTTGGGACGACCGTCAGATCATCTTTAGTTCGAACCGCACGGGCGACCGGAAACAATTTGATCTGTTTGCCTACGATTATGGCAACGGCGAGGCAACCCTTCGGAACATGACCCGGCAGCATCTGTCAAGCAGCCTCATGCCCAAATCCTTCGCAGGCAACAAATTGTTCTATCTGAATGACTCCAGCGGCTACTTCAACCTTTACGAGGCCAGGTTCGACAGCACCGTCAGCCATGTCGATACCATCGTTCATTACCGCTATTTCACCATCAGCAGCGCGTTGACAAACTACAGCACAAGCATCATCAACTACTCCTACAATCCCAGGACAAGGAGTTTCGTGGCGTTGCTTCCCGACGGCGACGGTCAGAAGGTTTACACTATACCCTACTTGCAAGCCGGCCCCTCGGTGCAGCTCCAACAGATGAGTCCCTACGCCCAACGAAGAGTTTTGAAGAAGCAGCAGGAAGAATCCGCTGCACAAGAGAAGACCACCGAAAGGCGTTTCAAAAACAGTTACCGAAAGCCCTTGAGGAAAGCACCTTACGGCGCTGTGGATAGCCTTGCTGTCGCGCCAGGCAATGCCATCCCCATGGAACCCGTGGAAGGCTCAGAAAACCTGCTTGTGGCCCAAAAGGACACGACGCTTCGTGCAAAGAACCATTATGTGGAGCTCTTCACCGACGCCTTGACGAGCCAAGTGGATTTCAGCTACATGAATTACAGCTACCAGCCCTTCTCCGGAGGTGGCAACGCGATCTACCTCAATTCCGGATTCAACATGTATCTCGGCTCCACGATGACCGATTTGATGGAAGACCACAAAATCGACATCGGGTTGAAGCTGAACACCTCGCTGATCAACAACGAATACATCCTCCGCTTCCGTGATCTGAGCCAAAGGACCGACAAAAGCCTGACCTTGCACCGGTATGTCACCGACAACTATTTCTCCAATGCCTGGTATTACCGCACCTTCACCAACGAGCTATTCTACACCTTGAGTTACCCATTCAGCGAAATCCTCAGCGCTCGTGGCACCCTCATCCTGAGGAACGACAAACGGGTGAGTCTGGCCATCTCCGACCAAGGTCTTGCCGGTCCCAACGTCATGGAGAATCTGGGAGGATTCCGTGGGGAACTGGTCTATGACAATTCCAAGAAGCTGCAAACCAACATCTACGTGGGTGCCAGGGGCAAGCTCTTCGCCGAGTATTACCAAAGCATCAAGAAAGAGACCCGCAACATGATCGTGGTGGGCTTTGACTATCGGCACTACACCCGCATTCACAGGAACTTCATCTGGGCCAACCGCATCGCTGCCAGCAGTTCCTTCGGACAAAACAAACTGATCTATTACATGGGCGGTGTGGACAATTGGATCCTGGCCACCTTCAACAACGAAACGCCGATCGACTACAACCAGAACTTCACATACCAGACCCTCGCCACCAACATGAGGGGCTTCCAGCAGAACATTCGGAACGGAAACAACTTCGTGGTCCTCAACAGCGAGCTCCGCTTCCCCGTCTTCAGCTACCTGCTCGACCGCCCCATCAACATGCAATTCATCAAGAACTTCCAAGTGGTGGCTTTCGGCGACGTGGGCACGGCATGGACCGGTTGGAACCCTTACGATCCCAGCAATTCCCTCTACACCTCACATTATCATGACGGGAACCTCGACATCAGCGTAACGAAGCTGAAAGAACCCATCGTCGGCGGTTTCGGCTTCGGCTTGAGAACCACCGTCCTGGGCTATTTTGTCCGGGGCGACATGGCCTGGGGCGTTGAGGACGGAAAGCTCACCAAAAAGCCACAATTTTATCTCTCCTTCAACTTGGATTTCTAGTATTTCGCTGAAACTCAAACGCCTTTTTTATCAACACGCAATGTTGATAAAAACCCATGCAGAAAAGGCGCTTTTTCGCGCTAAGTTTGCCACCTCTTTTCTAATTTAGCAAACGCAATCCAGCACGAGCAATTCATTTGAATTAAAAATATAATTTCCTAATTTTCAACGAGATATGAAGAACAAACGTCAACCAGTGATTGTAGAGCAGACCCTGTTCAGCGAGTCACAGTGGGAGGAGCCGGTTCAGCTCGTTGAGAAGCCCGTCTATCACATCTATCCCACGGAAGAAGTGAAGGCGGCGGCCAAGAAATATTTCCATGGCGACGCCTTGGCTGGTGATGTTTGGGCCAACAAATACGCCCTCAAGGACAGTGAGGGGAACATCTATGAACTCACGCCCGACGACATGCACCATCGCATTGCCCGTGAGATTGCCAGGATTGAGAAGAAATATCCGAATCCCTTGACTGAAGCGGAGGTCTTCGAGGTCTTGAAAGACTTCAAGTACATCGTTCCCCAAGGCAGCCCGATGGCAGGCATTGGCAACGACTTCCAGATCTCCTCTTTGTCGAACTGTTTCGTGATCGGAAACAAAGGCAACGCCGACTCCTACGGTGGCATCATGAAGATCGACCAGGAGCAGGTACAGTTGATGAAACGCAGGGGTGGCGTAGGTCACGACCTCTCCCACCTCCGTCCGACGGGAAGCCCCGTCAAAAACTGCGCCTTGACCTCTACAGGCATCGTCCCGTTCATGGAGCGCTATTCCAACTCCACCAAGGAAGTCGCCCAGGACGGTCGTCGCGGTGCCCTGATGATGAGCATCAGCATCAAGCACCCCGACGCAGAAGCCTTCATCGATGCGAAGATGACCCAAGGCAAGATCACCAACGCCAACGTCTCTGTCAAGATCACCGACGAGTTCATGCAGTGCGTCCGGGAGGGCAAGCCCTTTGTGCAGCAATATCCCATCGACTCACCCAACCCCATATTCACCAAGGAAATCGATGCCCGTGCCCTGTGGAACAAAATCATCCACAACGCATGGAAGTCCGCCGAACCTGGTGTCTTGTTCTGGGACACCATCTTGCGCGAGTCCATCCCCGACTGTTATGCCGACTTGGGATTCCGCACCTTGAGCACGAACCCCTGCGGAGAGATCCCGCTCTGCGCCTACGACAGCTGCCGCCTGATCGCCATCAACCTCTATAGCTATGTTGACCACCCGTTCACGAAAGCAGCGCGTTTCAACAGCCAGCTGTTCTCCAAGCATGTGGCCATCGCCCAACGCATGATGGACGACATCGTTGACCTTGAGATCGAGAAGGTGGATAGCATCCTGAAGAAGATCGATTCCGACCCGGAAGACGCCGAGGTGAAGCGCATCGAACTCAACCTTTGGAAGAACATCAGGGAAAAATGCCTCCAGGGACGCAGGACAGGCATCGGCATCACGGCCGAAGGCGACATGCTAGCCGCCCTTGGGAAACGTTATGCCTCAGAGGAAGCCATCGCCTTCTCCACGGAAGTGCAGAAACTCCTCGCCCATGAAGCCTATCGCTCCTCCGTCAATCTCGCCGAGGAAAGAGGAGCCTTCCCCATATATAATGCCAAACGCGAGGAAAACAATCCCTTCATCAACCGACTTCGCGACATCGACGAAGCGCTCTACCGGAAGATGACCAAGGTGGGGCGCCGTAACATCGCCATGTTGACCATCGCCCCCACCGGCTCCGTCAGCCTCTGCACCCAGACCTCCTCTGGTATCGAGCCCGTTTTCATGGTGGTGTACAAACGCCGCAGAAAGGTCAACCCGAGCGACAAAGACGCCAAAGTCACCTTCGTTGACAGCGTGGGCAACTCCTTCGAAGAATACAACGTCTTCCACCACAAATTCCTCACCTGGCTTGAAGTCAACGGATACAACGTAGAAGAGGTGATGCACTATGACGATGCAAAACTGAATGAAGTCATCGCCCAGTCCCCCTATTACAAAGCCACGGCCAATGACATTGACTGGGTCAACAAGGTGAAGATGCAGGGAAGCATGCAGCAATGGGTGGACCACTCCATCAGTGTCACCGTCAACGTGCCCAAAGAGACCACTGAAGCACTGGTCAGCAGGATCTATATGACCGCCTGGGAATGCGGATGCAAGGGCATGACCATCTATCGTGACGGTTCCCGCGACGGTGTGCTGGTCTCCAAGGACGAGAAAAAGACCGAGGAAAAGAAAGCCTCTGCCGATGGCAACGCACGTCCCAGCGACATCAAGTTGAATTCCGCCCCGCAACGGCCCAAGGAATTGGAGTGCGACGTGGTCCGATTCCAAAACAACTACGAAAAGTGGATCGCCTTCGTGGGCAAGCTCCATGACAAGCCTTACGAGATCTTCCTTGGCAATGCCGATGAGATCTTCCTGCCGCCGTTTGTGGAAAAAGGCAAGATCATCAAAGAGAAGAGCAAAGGCGAAGCCTCGAGGTACGACTTCCAATACCTCGACAAGGGTGGTTATCCCGTGACCATCCAAGGGCTTTCCCGCATGTTCAACAAAGAATACTGGAACTACGCCAAGTTGATTTCCGGCATCCTGCGACACGGCATGCCCATCAACTATGTCATCGAGCTCATCCAGAACCTCACTGTGGAGGAGGACAACATCAACACATGGAAGAACGGCATCGTCAGGGCGTTGAAGAAATACATCCCTGACGGCACCAAGATCACCGGCAAGGTATGTCCGAATTGTGGTCAGAACACCATCATCTACCAAGACGGATGCATGCTCTGCACCAACTGCGGGCATTCCAAGTGCGGTTAACGACGACTACAGTTGTTTTTTTATCTTCATAATGGCAGGCCGCCAGCTTTAGGGCTGGCGGCCATTTTTTCCATTAAAGCATCTCCGGGTAGTTGGGAAGATGGTCCATGGCAGCCAAAGCACCTGCCTCGGCCTTGAAACAATAACACGAAGCGCCGTTATACAAGAGCAGATACTTGGGATGAAGCACCGAATAGTAGCGCACCGCCTGCTCCAAGGTGGCTTGCGACAGTTCCACGCTAGCCGCTTTACATTCCACAATCATCAAGGGAGTTCCGTCCTTCCCGAAAACGACGGCATCACAACGCTTGTCAAGTCCATTGACTTTGATGGAATACTCCACGGCCAACAAGCCCGCCGGCACCTCCAGATGCTCTACCAAGAGATACAGCACCTTCTGCCGCACCTCCTCCTCGGGGGTGAGTTTGCAGTACAGTTTTCTCAAAGGGTCGAAGACCAAGGTCTTCCCGTCCTGAATCTTCGTCTTAAACCATTGGAGATCCGACATCACTCATCGTAGCTGATGCTGTAAAGGATGGACTGCAACTGTAACAGGTCATCCCGCTTGTTGTGATTCGGGTAATAGACATAGCCCTCAAGCGTCACAAGGTTTCCCGTCCGATTGTCGGGGAACGTATAGGAGACGAAAGGCCCAGCCATATAATCCCCCACCAGGCACCACATGCCTCTGGTTTCTGCCGCGAAACCGGTGGGATAGGTGGAAATGTAGTTCACTACAGGGGGAACGAATTCTTTTTCGGTAGTCATGAAGGAGCCGTCGGCGGGACCAGGCACATATTGCTGCAAGAGGCGGTCGCGCACCGAGATCAAGCTGTTCAACTCCAGCTGAAGTGTGTCTTTATAGGGCGTGGTATAGATGAAAATGCCAAAACTGTTCTTCTCCAGCTCCTTGCGAATCCAAAGGAAATCAGGCTCCTCCTTGGAGATGAAGAAACCAGAGGGGATGGTGATGTTGAAACCGAACTTTTCCTTGATTCGAGCGCCCAACTTGTTATCAACCGAGGGACGAAGCACCGACATGATACGTTCCCGTTCCACTTTGTCGTACCACATCTTATACGCCTCCTTTTGTTCGTTGAAGGTCTTGCACCACTCGGTACGGTTGGGGGCGACAATCTTGATCACCCGTTGGGGTGCCGACCAAAGGTCCTCCCCTGTCTCCACCACGGTTTTCTCCAGGGCGGGGTTGATTTCGACAATCAAAAGGCATTTATGCTTTTTGAACATATCCACCAAACCATCCACGGTGATATGGGAGAGTTTGTTCAGCGGCTCAGGCTGGGGCAGTCCATATTGGGGTTGGAGGAAGAAGGCGCGGATGGAGTCGCCGATCATGCCTTCCCATTGTTCCTTGTTTTGGGTCACCACCAAGATTTCCGAGGTGCCGCCAGAGGAACGGTCTTTCTTCCCTTTTTTATCTTCACCATCACATGCAGTCAATGCAGCGATAAAAACAAATAGCATTGCCCATGCCAATGTCTTGTGGTATTTCATCGTTTTCATAGTAGTCGGATTTATTATTTTGACACCCGTAATTTTTGCTTTACCTGGATCTTATCCGATTTCAAGTTGTTCCATTTTTTCAGCTTGGAAACGGAGGTGTTGTATTTCTTCGCGATAGAAGCCAGCGTGTCGCCAGCTTTGACGGTATAGTATTTCGGCGCGGAAGAGCCTGCGGCCTTGGAGTTGCTGTCAGAGGAAGCCATGGGGCCGCCTGACGAGTAGATGGTCAGTTTCTGGCCCACCACCAACGTGTCTTTCCGAAGATTATTCCACTTCTTGAGGTTGGAGACACTGACGTTATATTTCCGAGCCACGGCGTTAAGCGTCTCCCCTTTCTTCACCACATGTACGGTGCGGTCGCTGACGCTCTTCACCTGTTCCATCACCTTTTCTTTCTCGATGGTTTCTTTCGTCTTGTAGGCATAGATTTCCCGTTCCTTTTCCACAAACATGAGTGCGTATTGCGAAGGAAGGCGAAGCACGTAGGAGGTCGAATCGTTGCCCGGGATGATTTCCTTGGTGTACTGAGGGTTGAAGAACTGGAGGTCGCGCATCGGCACTCCGAGGGTCTCATTGAGTTGACCGAAGGTCAGGAAATCCCGCACAGTCACCGTATCGGTTCCCGACATCAGCAAGCCCGGGTTGATGGGATAGATATTGTGTTCCCTGGCATAGCTCATCACGTAGTTTACCGCAATGAAGGCAGGCACATAGCCACGTGTCTCTTGGGGGAGGAACGGCCAGATCGCCCAATAGTCCATGACACCGCCTGCCCTGACGATGGCTTTGTTCACGGTGCCGGGACCCGAGTTATAGGCGGCAAGTACCAGGAACCAGTCCTTGTACTTGTAGTAGAGATCAAGCATATAAAGGCATGCTGCTTCTGTGGACTTGATCGGGTCGAAACGGTCTTCCACCAGCGTCGTGGAATGCAATCCATACTGTTTGCCCGTAGCATGCATGAACTGCCAAAGTCCCTTGGCGCCCACCCTAGAACCCGCGACAGGATTCAAGGCCGATTCAATCATCGCCAAGTATTTCAACTCCAGCGGCATGTTGTATTTGTCAAGCATCTGCTCGAACAGCGGGAAATACACGTAGGAAAGGCCCAACATACGACCTGTAAGCGCCCGCCTACGGTTGGCATAGAGTTCAATGAACGGCTTTACGTGCGCATTAAAAACCAGCGGCAGGGTAGTTTGGCTGGCCAACTGTTCAATGCGCTGGTTATAGACACTATCGGGGAAAATGGGGACTTCACCGTAATCATAACCATAGATATTGAATTCGGCAGTGTCGATTTGCAGGTATTCGTCGCCAAAATACGGAATGCTGCCCAAAGTCTCAAACATCTTGAAGACCTCGGTCTCCCCTACCAGCATACGCGCTTCCCTGAAGTCTGCATTCCTTTGTTCCTCAAACAATTCAATGCTATCGGGAAGATGCTCCACCGAGTCCACCACATAGACACTATCGGCGGGAAGATCCAGAGGGTGGACCACCTGGGCCCGACCTGTGGCAACAAAAAAGAGCGATAAGAGGACTAAACTAGCTATTTTTTTCATAGAAGCAAAACTAACAAACTGCAAAGATAATAAAAATCACAAAATATTAAGGCGGTTTGCGTCCTGTTTGACAAAAATGGCCAACATGATGGTGAAGGCCAACAGGCTTGAGCCACCGTAACTCAAGAAGGGAAGCGGAATGCCGATCACCGGGACCAGTCCGATGGTCATACCGATATTGATGGCCACGTGAACGAAGATAATGCCGGCAATGCAATACCCATAGATACGGCTAAACGCAAGTCGTTGCCGTTCAGCCATCCTGATAATTCGCACAAGCATGCCACAATACAACAACAAGACGATGAGCGACCCCTTGAATCCGCCTTCCTCACCGATGGTACAAAAGATGAAATCCGTATGTTGCTCTGGCACAAAGTCATATTTGGTTTGCGTCCCCTGGAGGAACCCTTTACCCCAAAAGCCCCCGGAACCGATGGCAATCTTGGATTGATGGAGGTTATAGCCGGCACCTTTGGGGTCTTCTTTCATTCCCAGCAGCACCTCAATACGCGTACGTTGATGATCTTCCAGGACGTGGTTAAACGCAAAGTCAACGAAGAACACGAAGGCGAAGAAAAACGCGAACACTGCCACCATCTTACCGATACCTTTCTTCTTGTTCAGCAGGTAGTAGGTCAAGGTAAGGGCAAACAGTGAGCCAAGAATGATGAACATGACCATTCGTGACCAGATCAGGGTGAACACAAAAACCGCAATAGCGCCCACGGCCAAAAGCATGATTGCGCCGGCTCCAGGCATTCCTTCACGATACAGCACGAAGA
Source organism: Bacteroidales bacterium (assembly GCA_017965765.1). GTDB lineage: Bacteria > Bacteroidota > Bacteroidia > Bacteroidales > F082 > Limimorpha. The sequence continues at coordinate 18,913 of JAGCPJ010000053.1, read as the reverse complement.
TGAAGGATGCGAAGACCAGGGCCGAACCCGTGTCGTTTTGCAGCAACACCAAAGCAGCTGGCAAGAGGATGATGGCATACGAAACCAGCCGGTTTTTACGGCGTGTCAGTTCAGCATCCTGGCGGCCAAGATAATGCGACAAGGCAAGGGCGGTAGCCAGCTTGGCGAACTCGGAAGGTTGGAATTTCACCCCGCCTCCGAAATCGATCCAAGAAGTGGCGCCTTTGGTAGCCTTTCCATACACCAGCACAAAAACGAGTAAAAACAGTACGATAGCATAGATCCAGAAGGCAAACGCGTCGAAGAATTTCGCGTCGAGAAGCAGCACGATGAAGCCCAGGGTCAAGGAAGCCGCCATCCAGATCATCTGCTTTCCGGAAAACTGCGACATCTCATAGATGGCGTGATTGCCTTCACTCAGTCCGGCAGAATAGATACTCAGCCAGCCGATGATCACCAATGCAAAAAACATCAGCAGCAGCGGCCAATCCACTTTACCTATGATACTGTTCCTGTCCGTTGTCATTTCTTCTTTTTCACTGCATAGTTAATCACGCCCTCCATCATGCGTTTCTCCACGAGGGGACGTTCCGTATAACCTCTGATATATTTTTCCATCATGAGTGAAGCGATGGGGGCAGCCCAAGTGGAGCCATATCCGCCGTTCTCGATGATGATGGACAATGCGATTTGGGGATCTTCGACCGGTGCAAAGGCGATGAAGATAGAGTGGTTTTCACCATGAGGGTTCTGGGCGGTGCCCGTCTTTCCACCCGCGCTGATGCCCGGTATCTTTGAACCTCGAGCTGTTCCGTGCGACCCCTCGAAGACGCTCCTCATGCCAGCCTTGATGACCTGGAAATGTTTCCTCTCGATCCCTGTCTCACAGCGTGTGGTCATCTTTTCCGGGATGGCGGTGGAATCGCCAAAGGCTCGGATCAGGTGCGGAGGATAGTAATAACCCTCGTTGGCAATCGTGGCCACGATGTTCGCCAGTTGCAGAGGGGTGACCAAGATTTCGCCCTGACCGATACCCAACGATCTGATAGTCACCGAATTCCAGCTTCCTCCATACATCTTGTCATAGTACTTCCTTGTAGGGATGTTACCCGACTTCTCATAAGGGATGTCCGTTTCGAAAGGATGGCCCAGTCCGAGTTTTTGGGTCATCTGGTACCAATACTCATAGCCTTCCTTGATACCGCCGAACTTGGGATTGTTGATGGTAGTCTTGAAAGCTTCGTAGAAATAAGGGTTGCAAGAGTTCTCGATGGCATTGGCAAGATCCGGGGAAGGTCCATGATGGTGGGTGCATTTGATGGGGGTACTGCCCGGACCGTTGCACCGGAATTGGGTAGCCGGAACGATGCTGCCACTTTGCAAGGCGATGAGGCCGTTGACCATCTTGAAGGTGGAACCTGGAGGATAGGTGCCGCTGATCGCCCTGTTCAACAAGGGTTTCATCGGATCTTTCAGCAGCTCGTTATAGTGAGCGCCTCTGACACGACCGACCAAAAGGTTGGGATCGTAGGTGGGGCTGGTCACGAAGGCAAGGATCTGTCCCGTTTTCGGCTCGATGGCAACGATGGAGCCAATCTTGCCGTGCATCAGCTGTTCGCCATAGGCCTGCAGTTCAGCATCAAGGCCCAGATAGATATCTTTTCCTGCGACTGGGAGCGAGTCAAGGGATCCGTCGAGATAGCTACCCTTTTCCCGGTTGTGGACGTCCACCATGACCACCTTCAAGCCTTTTCTGCCTCTGAGTTCTTTTTCATAGAAACGTTCAATCCCCGATTTCCCAACATAATCACCCATTTTGTAATAAGGATCCGCCTCCAGTTCACTTTTGTTCACCTCGCCGATGTCGCCCAAGGTATGTGCGGCGATGGCTTTGGGATAATGGCGCAACGTTCGAGTCTGAAAGTAAAATCCCGGGAAATTGTGAAGGATTTCAACGATATGTGCGTAATCTTCTTTGGAGATTTGGGAGACAAACACCGAAGCCTTGATCCTGGAGTACTTTCTGGCTTTGGCCATGTTCTCGACGAAGGTCTCATGAGAGATGCCCAACAGTTGGCAGAATTTGGTCGTATCGATCTCCTTGACCTGTCCAGGGACCACCATGAGGTCATACACTGCTTCATTATAGACGAGCAACTCGCCATTACGATCGAAGACCTTGCCGCGAGCCGGGTATTGGGTCACAAAACGAAGCACGTTGTTGTCGGCTGACTGTTTTAGTGTTTTATCCAACACTTGAATTGAAAATAGCTTCAATAGATAAATAGCGCATATAGCGACAAAAATGCCGATAATCACAAACTGACGTTTGGCTAGATTTCTATTGGTATTTCTGGTGCTCATTTCCTCAGCGCAAAAATAATGAATTGTTTAGAGTCCCGCCGTTGTTTTTGGGATTTTTTTCTCTTCTTTTTAAAAATGTTTTAATTTCAAAAAAAAATGTATCTTTGCAAGCTAATAATTGTGTTCAGACGCAAATGAAAAAAGGTTTTCTTGCATTTGGAGTCCTTTGTTTGATATGCTTAATCTCCTGTAATTCAAGTAAGAAAGGAGAAACGATGCTATTTAGGTCTTTCCCGACGGCCAGTTGGGAACGGTTTGACTTTATCAAGGAAGACGTAGAGATCAAGAAACCCACCACTTACGATTTGGTGCTGACTGCCTCATTTGATCCTTCGTATGCTCCAGATAACCTTACGGTGGTATTCACGGTGTTTGATGATGACGAGCGGCCATTCCGCACCAAGAGCTACAAATTCAGGCTCAAGGACGGCTATGGTGCTTGGAAGTCGGAGTTGGTGGATGGTTGTTACCATTTCACCTTGCCCATCAATAGCGAGTTGACCATCAACGAACCTGGCACTTATCGTTTCCAATTGGAAAACCGCATGCCCATCACCCCTTTGACGGGCATCCATGAAATTGCAATATTAAACAAATAACAAGAAATATGAAGCATTCCATTTCAATCAAGACATTCTTGCTGCTAGCCATCGTCGGCTATTTCTCATTTACTTCTTGCGTACCGCAAAAGAAAATGTTGTTGTTGAAAAACATGGAGATGGCGAATGAAACTACTTCCATCGAATACCAGAATGAAAGAAGTTTGGAGTACAAGATCAAGCCGGGAGACAACCTCTTCATCCGTGCTTTTAACATGATCGACGAAAAGAACGTGCTCAGTGGGGATCGGAGCAATTACCTGACCTCTGATGCTGCCATTTATTTGAGTTCTTACACGGTGAACAAGGATGGTTGCATCGACTTCCCGTTAACCGGTTTGGTTGAGGTCAAGAACCTCACCGTGGAACAGGCCAAGAAAAAAATGGAAAACGAGCTTGCCAAATACGTGAAAGAAACCGCAGTGATGTTGAAGTTGTCCAACTTCGACCTCACCATCCTCGGCGAAGTCTCACGTCCTGGAAAATACAAGATCTACCAGTCGGAAATCAGCATTCTCGAAGCGCTCTCTTTAGCTGGAAACATGTCGAATTTTGCCAAAACATCCAGTGTCAAAGTCGTACGCCGCACTGACAACGGCAGTGAGATCGTGACTTTGGACGTTGGCAGTGCCGACATCCTTGCTTCACCATACTATTATCTGAAGCCCAATGACATCGTTTACGTTGAACCTATGAAGATCAAGCAATGGGGCTTCACCACCTTCCCGTATTCAACGGTCATGTCCATCGTGTCCCTGGGTGTCACCGTTCTCACCTACTTCGCATTGTATAAGAAATAAAAAAGCATCTATATCATGAGCAATTCTCAACAAAGATCCGCTAATTCCAAACAAGACAGAAACGATCAAAGTTTTGATCTGAAGGCGCTAATCTACATGGCCTTGCGCCATTGGCACATCTTTTTCCTATGCGTCATCATAGCATTGGCAGTGGGCTGGGCATTTAATCGACTGAAGGCCCCAGAGTACCAGGTTAATGGAACGTTGTTGATCAAAGACCAGAAGACCAACTTCGACCCGACGGCGATCATGACCGGTGTGGCATACGGAAATTCACAGATCCTCGACAACGAAATTGCCGTATTGCAATCTTTTAACCTCCGTGAAAAAGCCGTGAAGAAGATGAACATGGAGGTGATGTATTTTGACAACAGCGGTCTGATCATCAACGAGATGTACAAGACCTCGCCATTCACCATTGAATTTGACAAGCAAATTCCCCAAGCGGTGAATCTGCTTTACTCTGTAGTGATCGATGGCGAACAGGTTACGCTCAGCGCAGAGGCCAATATGATTTCACAATACGATTACTCCACCGAGGAATTTGTGACTACGACTCCTATTGGCCCCATCTCCATCAATGGCACCTATCCCGTTGGAGAATGGATCGACACAGGGTATAACCGCTTCCGCATCGAGAAGAATGCTTTCTTCGTTCCCGAGACTGACAACGGGCGCAAGATGTCCTTCGTGTTCAAGGATTACCTGACGCTGGCGCAAACCATGCAGTTCTCCGCCGCAGCCATCAGCAAACAAGCTTCCATCATCAGGATTTCCATGACAGGAAAGAACCGCGAAAAATGTGTTGAGTTCATCAACACCTTGATGAATGAATATGTCAACCGTGGTCTGGACAAGAAGAACCAAGTCTCCCAGAACACCATCGTGTTTATCGACCAACAGTTGGAAGAAACCGAGAGCTCCTTGAGCCAAGCCGAAAACGAATTGCAGGAGTTCCGAACCAAACACGACCTGACCAACCTCAATGAGCAATCGAGGCAGATGATCAACTCCTTGCAAGATTTGGAGAAACAGCATGCCTCTTTGCTCGTGAATTACCAATATTTCAAGCGTCTTCAGAATTACATCCAGACCAATATCGACAACCCAGACAACTTGGCAGCACCTTCTGCCTTGGGTATCTCCGACCCCTTGCTCAACAAGTTGGTGCAAGACCTGGTCAACCTCAACCAGCAAAGAACCATGCAGTTGCTGACCTATACCGACCAGCACCCTGTCATTGCGAAGATTGACGAACAAATTGTCACCACCAAAAAGACCCTCCTCGAGAACGTCAACAACTTGGTGGACAACACCAGATTAAACCTCAACGACATTGAAAGCCGCATTAAGAAGGTTGAAAATGAAACCAGAAACCTTCCTCAAAAGGAGCGCTTGCTTGTGGGCTATCAACGTAAGTTCACATTGAATCAAGAGACCTACAACTATTTGATGCAACGTCGCGCAGAAGCCCAAATCATCAAGGCCTCCAATACTGCCGACAATGAAATCCTCGACGAAGCCGATTTCCAACGCGCTGCCTTAGTGGCTCCCAAAAAGATGATGAATTACCTCGTCGCCTTGATCATCGGCTTGCTGATCCCCACCATCTTCCTCTTCCTGAAGGATTACTTCAACGTGAAGATCCGTGAACGCAAAGACGTGGAGAAACTGACCGACTTCCCAATCATCGGCCAAATCGGACAGACCAAGAGCAAGAGCCCGACCGTTGTCATCGAAAAACCCAAGTCACCGATTTCGGAGGCCTTCCGTTCCATCAGAACCAACCTTGACTTCATCACCCAAGGAAAAGAGCAAAGCACCATCCTGGTCACAGGTGACATGCAGAGCGTAGGTAAGACCTTTAACAGTATCAATATCGCTTCCATCTACGCCATGTATGGAAAGAAGACCGTCCTGCTCGGCTTCGACTTGAGAAAGCCTAAGCTGTACCAAGAGTTCAACATCTCGAACAACATCGGTCTTAGCTCCTACCTCAGCAACAAGAACGAACTTGACGAAGTGATCCAGAACTCCGGCAAACTCGACAGTCTGGACCTCATCACCTCAGGACCGATCCCGCCCAACCCGGCTGAGCTCATCGCTTCCGACAAAACCGCAGAGTTGTTCCGTCTGCTCAAGGAAAGATATGACTACATCATCATCGACACCCCGCCCTTGGGCCTTGTGACCGACGCTTACCTGCTGATGAAGTATTCCGATGCCAATGTCTATATCGTCCGTCAGGGCGTCACCGACAAGAACATCTTCGGAAGCGTGATCAAAGACATCGAAGACCGTGGCATGAAGGTCAACATCGTCATCAACGGCATCCACCAAGAAGGTTCCTACGGCTATGGCAAATACAGTAAATACGGTAGCTATAACTACGGCTATGGTTACGGCTATGGTTACGGCTACGGTTACGGCTATGGAAACTATGGCCATTATGGCAACTATAGCATGGATCCCGCTGACGCCAAGAGCTATTACGAATTGGACGAAGAAGACCTGAACGGAAAGAAAAAGAAACATCGTCGCCATCACAAATCCGATTCCAAGTAATGGATAAGACAACGTCGGAACAGTTACCTTGGTACGCGCTGTATGTTCATTCAAGGGCGGAAAAGAAAGTGTATTCCTGCCTGTTAAGCATGGGATATGAAGCATTTCTCCCGCTCGTAACCAAAATGAAAGTATGGAGCGACCGTCGGAAAAAGGTGGAGGAACCCTTGTTCAAGTCCTATCTCTTCGTCCGCACCGATGAAAGATTTCGATTTGACATCCTCTCCATTCCAGGTGTAACCCGATTCGTGAGCTTCGAGAAGAAAGCCGTGGTGGTACCCGAGAATCAGATCCTCGCCATAAAGAAATACTGTAACGACTATAATGACGATGAACCAACGGAAAACAACTATGAGTTCCATGAAGGACAATTGGTGAGAATAACGAGTGGAGACATGATGGGATTGATTGGACGTCTGGCACCTATTAATAATAAAAAACGACTCATCGTCTATATCGAATCCGTGGGGCATTACCTCCCCATCAATATCTCAAGAACCAAAGTTGAACCGGTGTACGAAAACAAAGTAATCTAATAAAGCGCAAACGATCATGAACACTGAAAGAACATCTTCCACAAAACCCAAAGGATGGCTGTACGGCATCCTGGGTTTACTTGCTCTGGCCATTATCGGTCTATCCATTTGGCTGATTTCTCTCAAGGGGAACCTGAACACCCTGGAAAAAGAAAAGGAAGCCCAACGCGCGGATTTCCAAGCCGAGGTTGACAGTTTGCTGAAGGTTCACAATGAACTGAAGTCAAACTATGGAGAATTAAGCGATCAATTGGCGGAGAAGGACAGCATCATCCAAGCCGATGCCGAAGAAATCAAGAAGCTTCTGGAAACCCAATGGGACTATAACAGAATCAAACGTAAGGTGTCGGAACTGCAAGCCATCTCGCAGAAATATGTGCGCCAGCTGGATTCACTGTATGTGGTTAACCAAGAGCTGGTTGCTGAAAACGAACGTATTCGCGAAGAAGTACAGGCCGAACGCAGGCAAAACAAGGCCTTGCAACGCCAAAAGGAAGAGTTGACCAACAAGGTGAACCAAGCCGCTGTGCTGCGTATCTACAACCTCACGGCCGATGCTGTACGTTTCAAGGGAGGCAGCCAGGAAACCGAAACCAACAAGGCGAAGAGAGCGGAAAGGGTACGCGTTTCCTTCACCATCGGACAAAACGATCTGGTGGACGCCGGAAGCAAGAACTTCTATCTCCGCATTGCAGATCCTTCCAAGAACATCATCTGCAAAGGCATGGGCGACGAGTATGCTTTCACCTATAACGGCGAGTTGCTTCAATACACAGAGAAAGTCAACGTGAATTACGAAAACGCCGAGAAAGACGTTAGGGCTTACTTCATCAAGCCCTCCGACCTGGAACTGCAACCCGGCTATTATTTCGTTGATGTTTATGACGACAACAACAACCTGGTCGGTCAGACATCCTTCACTTTGAAATAAACCGTTCTGCGTCGTTTACCGCAGCACCGTTTTCAACACCTCATGCGACTGCAACCCTTTCAACACAGGGGCATGCAGTCGCATGAATGTTATCACCCCGTCAAGCAAGGCATTACGCTCCAAACCTGACAGGGCTACCGTATGCAGATCATCAACGCCGCGATTCAGCAACTGCGACAACATGAAACTTTGACGCTCATCCAAATAATAAGAATGCAATGGCACTGAAGCGACAAACTGCCCTTCCATCATGTCGAAAACAAGCCCCTGTTGGTAGTTGGCTTGAGGATAAAACCCCAGGAACCTGCTCAGCTCCAAGGTGAAATAAAGCGGAAAGTTGGCGTAACCCGAATCCACAAGATCCAGCCATACCATTGACTGATGGACAAACTGGTACAGGCTTTCATTCCTTTCCTGCTGCGTCAACGTGTGCGCGAGCAATTCCGAGAGGTACATGAGTATGGCACTTTTGTTCATGTTCGTCGGAACGGATTGGTAAACATAATCCAATTCCAAGTCTTTCATATAGGCCATACTCCCCTGCCGGTTCTTTCCGGTCTGCACGAAAGACAGGAAAGTCAGGGGCTGGAAGAATGCGATCCTGTTTTGTGAAGCTTTTCCTGTGACCCCTTTCACCATATAGGTTTGCAATCCCTCGTTCAGGGTATAGACCTTCACGATAAGGCTGGTGTCGCCATATCGAATGGATTGCAATACAAAACCACGGGTTTTATCCAACATCAGTTCATAATTAGGATCTTCGTGGCGAGACGCTCGTTACCTTCCTGGGTGCTGACGAAGACGAGGTAGATGCCGGGACGCACTTTCTTGCCATCCATCGTGGTGCAATCCCATACGGCCTGACCGCCCTCCGCGATCAGCTCGGTCACAAAACTACCGTCAACAGTGGCAATGCGCACCAAGGCATCTTCCACCAGCCCCTTGATGCCGACAAAACCGCTGTAGCCTGGACGGACAGGATTGGGATAGGCGATGACATCCGAATTGGTCTGTCCACCCGGAGTGGCCGAACCACGATAGGAGATCACGCCCAAGTCAGTTCCAAAGAACACCTCTCCGTCATCGTTGATCGTCATCGTATTCACTGCATTGTCAAGAAGCGGGCTGTTGTCGGTGGTGAAATGCAACAGCTCCGTCTTGCAGTCGGGCGACATCTCGTAAACCCCCGACTCAAGTCCAAACCACTTGTTATTGTTACCGTCAACACCGATACTCAGCACTTTGATTTCATTGAACAGCGGATCTGCCTGCGAGGTACCGTCGTTACGCGGCACCAAAACCACACTGGCATCATACTGAGGGGAATCGAACAGCTTCTTCGTATCGGGAAAATAACAAGGGCCGCTGTCGGTGCCCACCCAGACATACCCGTTCCGATCCATGGCCAAGCAATTCACGGAAGATCCAGACAAACCGCCTTGACCAGGAACACAGCGCAGGCTGACCACCTGATCGTCCGCCGTAGTATCCAACGTGCCATTGTCATTGAAAACGATGACCTTTTCGTCATTTCCCGCACGGCGGAGAATCCATTTATAGTCGTTGGCATCGATGATCATGATGGAGATGTCGATGCCACTGTTGGTTCCTCCTAGATTATAGGAACGCCAACGACCTTGCGTATCCATGACGGAAAGCAGATTGTTTGCGCCCGTGTTGGCCACCCAAAGATTTCCCTTGCTATCAAATGCCAAACCGCTAATATTCAATAGATTATGATCCATTGTCCACGTTTCCAAAGAACTGTTGTGGCTATCGTAGGTCATCACATACTGATTGCTTTTGAACTTCAGCAAGCCCGAACCCCAGGTGCCCACGTATGTCACTGTCGTATCGTTTGGATCGGTGGCACAGCAAACGAAATCGGAGATGGTCACATTATCAAGTGCCGCAACCGTTCTATTGTTCAAGTTGGTCCACCAATTGCCATCAAAATGGCACACCCCTTCCTGGGAGTACTTCTTGGCCCAGTTCGAGTCATGGCCGCCTGTTGCTATCCAGACGTGTTTCCCCAGGGAACTGAGTTCAAAGACATTTTTGCTATAGGGCCCGTTAGGCATGATATCGTCATACTCCCAACTGTTCTTGGCGTGAATCACACCCCGTTGGGCGTCACCAATCCAGTAAGAGCCATCGGAATCCATTACCGTGGCATTGGGCATGATGATACTGCCGCATTCATAGATGCGATTATCCAAGTTCAAAGCCTCATCATAGACGCCAACACTGTAATAGTTCGACATCAGGAGCCTATTCCCTACCACCCTGATTTCCCGTTTGTTCGAGGCATTGGTTTTATCAAGATAGTCCCAATGGTTGCCGTCGAAAACGAATAAGGTATCGCTGTCATAGGTCCCATTGGTGTAATTGAGCAACAGTTTTCCCCCGAAGGCGACCATTTCATTGTAGTTGTAATGCGGATGTATCAAAGACTCGTCGAACGACCAGGAGGCATAGTTGGCCAAATTGTTACTTGAGGCATCGGCAAAATACACACCGTCGCTGGTGGCCGCATAGATCTTTCCATCATAGAATGCAATATCCTGCACGTTGACATAGTCGCCGTTCTCTCCGATGTAATAGGTGTCTTTCACCTCTTGCCGCTGCAGGTCGAAGACCACAATGCCGAAACCGCAGGCGAAGAAGGCCAGATTCCCTTGGAACACCACATCATTGATCGTTTTGTTTCCAAGAATGGTTTTGTCTTTGATATCGCTCATATTATACACGTTACCCGACCGGTCAATCAGGTCGATGTTGGCATTGGTATAGGCAACGACAAGCAAGTCGAGCGACTCGTTCAGGCAAATCTTGGAAATCCCGATGTCCGACAGACCGTTGATCTTGTTCATGATCCCAAGGCTATAGTCCTCCTTGTCGTAGGTGAACAGTTCGTATGGCGTGGCGGCGTACACTTTATCGTCAAACAGTTCCACACCGATCACTTGGTGATAAGGCATGTGGGTGCGCCATTGGCCTATACCGATCCCATCTTGGGCAAAGCCACGGATGCCGAAGGCAACGAGCACTAGAAAAAAGAAATATTTTGCACGATTCATTTTCGAAAGTTTTTGACCGATAAAGATACGATGATTTTTTTGATTTGTGGTAAAGGATAGCGGATTTTTCATATTTTTGCAGCGCAAAAACGAATGGCCCTATAGTTCAAGGGATAGAACGGAAGTTTCCTAAACTTTAAATCTAGGTTCGAGTCCTAGTGGGGCTACTTCAATTCAAGCACGATCGGACAATGGTCCGAGTGCATCACCTCAGGGAGAATATCGACGGCGTTGATATTCTCCTTTATGTTTTCTGTAACAATATGATAATCAATACGCCAGCCAAGGTTCTTCTGACGTGCGCCAGCGCGGAAGCTCCACCAGCTGTAGCGGTTTGGTTCCTTCACCAATTGCCTGAAACTGTCGATATAGCCATCACTGAGGAAATCCGTCATCCACTGGCGTTCTTCGGGAAGGAAGCCTGAGGAGGTGTCGTGCTTTCTCGGGTTATTGATATCGATATCCTCGTGACAGATATTGTAATCCCCTGAAAGCACAAGTTTTGGGCGCTCTTTGCGAAGTTGGTTGACATAGCTGCGGAAGAAGTCGAGCCAGACCATCTTGAAGGCCTGCCTCTCGTCGCCTGTGGTGCCCGAAGGATGATAGACGCTGACCACCGACAAGTCGCCGAAATCGGCTCTCAGGAATCGGCCTTCGTTGTCGTACAGGGGATTGTCCATACCATAGACCACGTTATCCGGCTGGACTTTCGTAATCAGCCCAACCCCGCTATAGCCTTTCTTTTGTGCCGGAAACCAATAATGATGGTATCCCATCATCTCGAAGTCCATCAAAGGGATTTGGTCGGGAGTAGCCTTCAATTCCTGAAAGCACAGTACGTCGGGTTGGTATTCATTGATCCATTGCAGCAAGCCCTTGCTAATAGCGGAGCGGATGCCGTTGACATTATAGCTGACGATTTTCATAATGGAAAAAATATGGTGCGAAGATAAAAAAAGTTTTTCTATTTTAGCGGCCGAAAACAAGCAGCACGTGTCGAAACAAGTAAACGGCAGCAGGATTCAGCGTTTCACAGACTGGCGGAAGGCCCATCTGACGGATCAACAATTCCTATTGTTGATCAGTATCCCTACGGGTTTCCTGGCTGGTTCTGCGGCTGTGGTCATCAAGACTTTGGCACATACCATCCGCGACTTCCTGCTAGGCATCAAGTTCGAGTACTCTCACCTGCTGTATTTCATTTTTCCAGCCATCGGCATCTTCCTTACGATCTGCTTCTGCAAGTTTATCCTTAAAAAGGAGATTGGTCATGGCATCCCTGGGATCTTGTATGCCATCAAGAAGAAGAAGGGAGAGGTAAGCAAGCACAGCATGTGGTCCACCATTGTTGCCAGTGCGTTGACAGTAGGTTTCGGCGGTTCTGTAGGTTTGGAAGGTCCCTCCGTGTCCACAGGCGCTTCCATAGGTTCCAACATCGGACATTGGTTGAAGTTGGAATACAAACAGGTGATCATGCTTATCGGCATGGGAGGTGCTGCAGCGCTGGCCGCTATCTTCCAGGCACCGATGACAGGCATCTTCTTTGCGTTGGAAGTGCTGATGATCGACCTCTCGCTGGGGGCACTGATTCCCATCATCTGTTCCTCGTTCTCCGCCATCCTCACCTCCTACTTTCTGCTGGGTCAGGCCGTAGAGTACAATGCGGTGATCAATGAAGGTTTTATTCCATCTAATGCACTGTATTACATTGGATTAGGATTGTTCATCGGATTAATCTCCGCCTATTTCCTGAAGGTCACCTTCAACATGGAGAAACGATTCAAGCGCATCGGTTCCCCATGGAAGCGTTTTTTCATCGGGGCGACGCTCTTGGGTATCTTGATCTATCTTTTTCCCGCCCTATATGGTGAAGGTTACGAGGCCATCAACTCGGCGCTACGGGGCGACTACAGTCCCATCTACGGCAACCCACTCTTCTCCAGCTTTATGGAGCACAAATGGAGCATCCTGGTACTACTGGCGGGCATCGTTTTGTTGAAAGCCTTCGCCACGGCATTGACGTTCGGCGCCGGAGGTGTAGGAGGCACCTTCGCCCCTGCTTTGTTTATCGGAGCCTTCTCTGGGTTGTTGTTCGCCCTCACTGTGAACCTTTTGGGCATTGGCGACCTGGATCCCGCCAAGTTTGCTTTGGTGGGCATGAGCGGACTCATCGCAGGCATGCTGCATGCGCCATTGACGGGCATCTTTTTGATCGCTGAGATCACCAACGGCTATTCGCTCATCGTGCCTTTGATGATCGTCTCCGCCCTCTCCTATTTCGTCAACAGGATCTTCTTCAGGCACTCCGTCTATACCAACGCCGTCGCCGAACAAGGTGTTGAGGTAACACACAACAAGGACGTCACCATCCTCAGCATGATGAGCACAAACAACTTGATAGAGAACAACTTCAATACTGTGAAAAGGGGGTCCACGTTGGGCGACCTCATCCCCATCATCTCCACCTCCAGAAGAAACATCTTCCCGGTAGTTGACAAAGACGGCACTTTTTGCGGACATGTACTGTTTGACGACATCCGCAGTGTGATGTTCGACCAAACCTTGTACAACCAGCCTATCGAAGAGTTCACGGTCATCCCGGAATATGTCATCCATCCCGAAGACTCCATGGAAGAGGTCGTGAAGAAATTCCAGGTTTCCGGCAAATACAACATCCCGATGATTGACCATGGGAAATACCTAGGCTACCTTTCGCGCGCCAACATTTTCTCCACCTACCGCAAAACCTTGAGCGAAATATCCGAAGATTAATTGTAATTTTTGTTTATCTTTGTCGCTTCATACCTCCGAAAAATGAAAAAAGCGACTATAACCCTATTAATCTTGTTGTTTTCACTGCCCCTCCTGGCCCAGGAACCTCCTAAGAGCGATACGTTGAGAGGAATCCGGGGATGGTTCCAACATTTGAAAGATCGACGTACCATCATCGTACACGACACCATCTACATTGTTACCGAAATTGATGACGAAGAGGATCTTGATATCGAAGAAGACCCGGAAGATGAGGTGGTTGGAGCAAACAAAGGAGGGATTCCCATGCCCTTCGACACCCTAAATACAGATGACAAATACCAGAAAGTCATCCTGTTTGACAACGGCTCATGGATCTATTACGACATTCCCAAGCCCGACCTACCCGATTTCATCAGTAACGACCATTGGATGACCGATCAAGTTCATGCCTATTACGATGTCAACGTCAAGGACTTGCCTGAGGAATTGGACATCGTACTCTGCGACTCGGTACATGGTTGGCACATTCCCGGTTACGGCAAGATGGTATCGACCTACAAGGTGAGGAAGGGTCACAAACACCAAGGGGTCGATCTGGGCATCCCGCACGGCGAGCCCATCTATGCCGCTTTTGATGGCATCGTGCGTGTGGCATTGCCCACCAAATACACTGGTGGCTACGGCAACGTCGTGGTGCTACGCCATGCCAACGGACTGGAAACCTATTATGGGCACATGAGCCAATACATCGTAGAAACCGACGATATCGTGAAAGCCGGAGAGATTATCGGCTACTGCGGCTCTACCGGCCGCTCCACGGGTCCTCACCTCCACTTTGAAACACGCTATATGGGTCAGTCATTCGACCCAGAGCGCATCATCGACTTCGAAAACGGGACCCTGCGTGACACAGTCTTTACCCTAAAAAAACACTATTTCAGCATCTACTCCCATGAGGGACAGAGCGACAAGGAATCAGAAGTAGCTGCCACCCAGGTCCCGCCGAAAAATGTCACCTATACCGTAAAAAAAGGCGACACCTTGAGTAGCATTGCCAAAAAACATGGCACCACCGTCAAAAAGATCTGTAAACTAAACAATATCAGCGAGAAGAAGACCCTGAAAATTGGTCAGAAACTCATCGTAAAATAATTGCCCCACACCATGAAAAAAGGAAAATTGCTGATTTTCTCCGCCCCCTCAGGTTCTGGCAAGACCACCTTGGTCAACCACCTGCTGAGCGAAATCCCCAACATGGCCTTCTCCGTGTCGGCCACCACCCGAGAACCGAGAGGCACAGAACAAAACGGAGTGGAATACTACTTCATGAGCCTTGAGGAGTTCAAACAACGTGTCGAGAACGATGAATTCCTGGAATGGCAAGAAGTATATCCCGGTCGCTGCTACGGAACCCTGAAAGCCGTAGTCGAAAAGATGCAAGAAGAAGGAAAGCATGTCGCCTTTGACGTGGATGTGGTGGGCGGCACCAACATCAAGAACTTCTACGGCCAAGAGGCGCTGTCCGTGTTCATCCAAGCTCCTTCCATTGAGGTGTTGCGCGAGCGGCTGGTGAACCGCCAGACCGACTCGATGGAAGAAATCGAAAAGCGCCTCGCCAAGGCCGACTGGGAGATGGATTTCGCCAAAGGCAAGTTCGACGTCACCATCATCAACGACGACCTGGAGACCGCCAAGACCGACATCCTTGAAGCAGTAACCCGTTTCCTGGAACAAGACCCGCCATGCGAAGAATAGGACTTTATTCCGGCTCGTTCAACCCGATCCACCATGGCCATGTGATGCTCGCCAACTATCTGGTGGAGTTCTCCGACCTGGACGAGTTGTGGTTCGTGGTGTCTCCACAGAATCCCCTAAAGGAAAAGACCGACCTGATGGACGATGACGACCGTTTGGAGATGGTCAAGCTTGCCCTCGGCGATGATCCGAGGATGAAAGCCTCTGATATTGAATTCTACCTATCAAAGCCCTCCTACACCATCAACACCTTGAGGGCTTTGTCAACACAGTATCCTGACGATCAATTTGTTTTTATCTGCGGCATGGATAGCTTGCAGGGACTGCCCCGATGGAGAGAATACCAAGCCATCCTTGACGGCTACGAACTCCTGGTGTTTCCCCGAAAAGGCTATGACGGAGGAGAACTGATTCACCATCCCCACGTGAAGGTATTGGAAACTCCAGTGATTGAAGTGTCGTCCACCTTTATCAGAAAGTGTCTTAAAGAAGGGAAAGACGTACGGCATTTCATGCCGGAGAAGGCTTATCAATATCTGATTGAAAAAACCGGGTGGTAACCGTCATTGCGAGGCCTTTGGCCGAAGCAATCCATCTACTTCATTCTTAATAGTTTCGTGATCTTGAAGCTGACATCGAGGAAGATCAAGGGTGCATAGCCGTTGCGCTCGATTTGTCGTGAGGCTTCCTCAAGAAGATTGGCCATCTGAGACAAATTGGCCGGTTTCACAAAAGGTGAGAATCCTGCGTTGAACTTCTTCTCCTCCTCGGGAAGCATGACCAGCTGGGCGAGGTTGTTATTGAACAACAGAGAATTGCGAATGATTCCCAGACCATATTCCAGCAATTGTTTCTGACGTTCACGACCCAGGGTCTTAATGTTGGTTGAGAAATCTATTAACTCGTTGATAGCCACCTTGAAACAATAACGCATCCATTGCTGGAAAGTGCGGAAGTAAAACTTTTGGTCCTCCGCATCCCTTACATTATGGCAGGCCTTAATCCAGTTGCCTTCCGCAACCACAGCCGCATCCGAGGCCTGCTGAGGCGCACATCCCAGTCGCTGAACCAAAGCCGTTTGCAATGCCGTCTGTTCAATCCTCGGAATCTTGACCAGCGATGTCCTGGAGCGGATGGTGGCCAACAGTTCCTCTTGGTCTTCGGCGATCAAGATAAACATCGTCTTCTCGGGCGGCTCTTCAAGCAGTTTCAACAATTTGTTGGCCGTATCGTCACGCAGTTTCTCCGCCATCCAGATGATGGCGACCTTGTATTCGCCTTCGTAAGCTTTGAAGCTCAACTTCCGCAAGAGGGAAGCCGCATCGCGCACAGAGATATAGCCCTGCTTGTTCTCCACCTCCAAAAACTCATACCACGAAGAGGTATCGACATACCCCTCTTTTTGGAGCACATAGTCGCGCCATTCCGTCATGAACAGATCCAATTCAGGATTGCTTTTCACGCTTTTGGTCGTCGTGGTCGGCATCACAAAATGCAAATCGGGATGAGTCAGCTTGCTGATTTTCTGACAGGAAGGGCACACCCCGCAACTGTCCGTTGCTGTCCGATGCGGACAAAGGATGTATTGCGCGTAAGCCAGGGCCAAGGGCAGTTTTCCGTTGCCTTCCGGACCCAAAAACAGCTGGGCATGAGGCACACGGTTCTCCTGCACGCTGAGAATCAGCTTACGCTTGACCTCTTCTTGACCGATGACGTCTTTGAATTGCATGGGATAAATTTCTGAAAGCAAAAATACGATTTTTCCAAAAAATAATGCAAAAAGATTGCGACGAATGAATTTTGTCGTTATTTTTGCACTATAAAAATAACGATATGTTAGGCATCGATTCAAAAAGAGAAATTATCACAGGGGAATTCGCCAGAAGAATCTGGAGCGAAGTTCTCTCCATGTGGCACCACGACAAGACTGACCAAACCAAGAAAGACACTCAAAAATACGATGTAGAATGGGTGTGAACAATTTGACCATTCGTCAGATTGAAGATGCCTCTTCATTGTCAAATTTCCGTTGTGGCATTAAGGCCATGGATGATTTCATTCATTCAGGTTTAAATGACAGCATCCGAAATCATTACTGTAACACTTACTCGGTTCATCTTGGTCCTGAGTTGGTTGCCATGTTTGCCCTCAGTTTTGATTCCTTGGAATTGGATTCCGATTCACTTGAAGAGATGGCAGATGGTGTTAATACTGCCAACAAACCTGATTTGTCGAAAAATTATGTCGATACCTTTTTGAGCAAACATCATTATCCTGCTTTGGAGATTGCCTATTTGGCAGTTGAGGAAAAATATCGCACTAAGGGTATCGGCAAAGCCATTGTGAATGCGATTGCTGACATGGCCCAACGGCAGAAAACCGCTGGTTGTATGTTTCTAACTGTGGAAGCCTACATCGAAAAAGGATACTCTGCTGTACCCTTTTATTCCAGATGCCAATTTGAACCTTGCGAGTTCAAGAAACCCAACAAGGAGACTTTGCGGATGTTTAGGGCGTTATTCCCAAAAAACGAATAGAAAAAGTTTTAGCACAACTTCACCTGCAAAACGCTTGCTATGATTCAGTTGGCGTTGGGAGAGAAGATTGTGGAAGTGGTGAAGTGAATGTATAAATAAGAAATACAATGTGTTATCGGATTGCAAATCCTTATATTCAGAAACCAGCGGATTGCAAATCCGCTGGAACTGGACACACTGGTTGAAACACTATCTCATAGTTCAAACACAACGCTCCATTCCTTACACAGTTTTTCTAAAGTCCAAGAAGCGTTGAGACCGCTTGTTTCTGGCAAACGAAACACTTTGATGGATTGTCCGAACTGTTTTTGCAGTTTTTCTCCAAACTCTTTGTATTTTCCATAACCATTTATGGCTATCTTTGTTATAGTCGGATTTTTTCTAACAAAACCAACAATATCGTTTGGAATTCCTTCTAGGATACCTTTATCTGTGCCATTAGTTCGCTCAACACGCTGATAATAATCCCAAAGTACGACATGTAAACGTTCTAATAACACCTTTTTCTCGGAATAATTTGTAGGCAATTTTTGTGTTGCTAATTCTGCCAACATCTTCCACATCCGATTTCTATTGTCACAATAATACTCATTGGCACTAATAGACTTCTCCCCTGGTATTGTTCCCAAAATCAATACTCGAGGCTCATGACACATTAGTGGAGGAAAACCTTCTACAATAGTTGAATCATTCTTTTTCATGTCAGTTTAATTTTAATGAAGATAATATAGATTAGTATAATTCCTCAGCCCCACCATAGTAATCGTAAACATCTTGATAATCCAAGTCTAATTGTTCTAAGATTTCCTCTGAAGACAGGCCGGTATTTATCTTGTTATCACCAGGTAAAGTTAAGACTACTCCATTGTTCCCAGCATAGCTATTTACCCTTGGCATAATAGATTCTCCTTTTTTAGGGATTCTTTCAGGGTGAGCTAAAACGGTATCATCTGGATATTCATACCTTGGATAATTATACACCTTCTCCACTT